>JAKLDR010000056.1 GCA_022703445.1 Planctomycetota bacterium
CAGGGGGCAATCTGCATGACGCCCAGCGGCAGCAGGCAGAGCAGGCTCTTCTTCCAGGCGCCTCCCCGGGCCGGCCGGCCGGCCGGGGCCGCGGCGGGGCCGGCGGCGGCCAGGCAGTCGCGGTGCCGGAAGGCGAAGCGCGAGGCGACGATCGCGGCCATGTAGATCGGCACGGCCAGCGGCACTTCCAGGTTCAGGATGTTCATGCCGGGATTGTAGGGGCGGCCCGGGCCGGGACAAGGTCGCGCGGCGCCCCGCGAACGAGCCCCCGCCCCGCCTCGCGCCGTTCCCGGCGCCTTGGCGGTCCAGGGCCGTCGCTGCGCTGTGCCGAAAGCGCCCCGGGGCCGGGGCCCGTCGCTAGAACTGCTCCTTGGGGGCCGGGACCGCCTCGGGGGCCTTGCCCGCGCCGCCGGCCGCGCGGCGCTCGCGCCAGGCCTTCATGCGCTCCTCCATGGCCCTGCGCTGGTCCTCCGGCAGGTTCTTCTGGAACTCCTGCATGCGCTGCTGCATCTTCTCGCGCATCAGCCGGCGACCTTCCTCCTGGGTGATCTTGCCGTCCTTGACCTGCTGCTGGATGACGGCCATGTCAGCCAGGCCATCGGTCAGGGCGGCGCGGGCCCCTTCGGCCTGCTTCTTCTGCTCGGGGGTGAGGTTCTTCTCCTGTTCGGCCCGGGCCTTTTCCATGCCCTCGACCGTCCCAGGGGGCAGCACCGCCTTGAGGCCCTCGGTCATCCTGGCCTCGACGGCGGCGCGGCCCTCCTCGGGCGTCATCTCTCCCTTGGCGACCTTATCCTGGATGGCGGCGATCGCCGCGAACTGGCGGTCGGCCTCCTCCTTTATGCGCTCGGCCCGCGCGGCCAGCGCCGCCTGATCGCGGGCTCCCGGCGCGGGCGGGGCGGTCTTGGCCAGCTCCTCGCGGGCGGCCTGGGCGGCGAGCTCCCTGAGCCGGGCTTCGCCGGGCGCCGCGCCCTCCAGCCGGCGGCAGCGGTCCTCGACCTGGGCCAGGCGCGCGGAGGCCTCCCCCAGTGCGGCGGAGAGCTCCCGGCCGGCCTTCTCGGCCGCCGCGGCGCGTTCCGCCGCCGCGTCCTTCTCGGCGCGGAGCCGCTCGACGCGCGCGCCGGTGGCCAGGGCCGCGCCCACGGCCACCAGGATCCCCGCCGCGGCCACGCCCAGCGCGGCCCAGGCCAGGGCTCCGGACCCGGCGGCGCCGCCGGCCCGCCGGTCGTTCAGGTTGATGGTCGGCTCAGTGTCCTGGGGCATGCTTGGCCTCCTGCGATCGGTCCGGGCGGTCAGGTCAGAACTCCTCGTGTTCGGGAATGGGCACGGGCTGGGCCGGGCCCCCGCCGCCCGGACCGCGCCCGAACTGGCGCTGCTGCGCGGCGACGCCGCCGGCGACCGCGCCGACGATCAGCGCCCTGGGCAGGTTGGTCCGCGCCTCCAGGCGCAGCCCCTTCCCGTCGGCGTAGAAGGCCGCAGCCTCGGGGGCCAGGTGCTTGGTCAGCAGCTCGCCCGGCGGCAGCAGCTTGAGGTCCAGGCCCCAGCGCTGCTTGAGCTTGTCCCCGTTGGGCAGCGCGGCCAGGAACGGCGCGGCCGTGCCGTAGACCATGCCGAACGCCTTGGCGGTGTCGATGTACTGCACCCCGACCGCGCCGGGCGAGAGGACCGACAGGGCGTCGCGGAACTCGGCCTTGTCGGCCAGCGCGGGGGCCGGCTTGGACGCGGCGCGCTTGGCGGCCATGGCGCTGGAGGCGAGGATCACCCGGTCGGGCAGAACCAGGGCGCTGATCGCGATGGGGTTGCCCTTCTCCTGGGGCAGCGCGAAGAAGCGGCCGCCCTTGTAGTCGACGGGCTCCAGCTTGAAGGCCGCGGCCTCCTTGCCGGCCTGCTCGTTGACCTTGTTCCAGTCGACCTCGCCGCCAGCCGCGCGCATCTCCGCGGCGATCCTCTGGCGGATCGGCGCCTTGGCCGCCTCGCGGGCCAGCAGCTGGATCATGGCCTCGGCCGCGGCGTTCTCCCGGGTGCCCAGGACGGCCACCACCTCCGGGAACATCCCGGCGCCGGCCGGCGGCATGGTCGCCCAGAGGGCGACCTCGCCGGTCAGCGACCTGCCGAGCAGCGCCTCGATGTCCAGCCCCCGCTCCTTGACCTGCAGGAACTCCCGGCGGACCTTGTCGGCCGCCTTGGGATCGGCCGCGTCCAGGGCGCCGAAGAGCGCGGGGACGACCTTGTCGGCGGGCAGGTTGGCCGCGGTGAAGAAGAGCGCGTCGGCCGGGGCGTTGGCGGCGAGCTTCTGGGCGTCGACCGGCCGGGCGTCCTTGAGCAGCGACAGGAGCCCGCGGGCCTCGGAGACCTCCGCGGACAGCTTCTCGCGGAAGAGCGGCTTGTCGAAGTCCAGCCGGTAGGTCAGGCGCCGGGCCGCGGTGAAGCCCAGGGCGTCGGCGATCTTCCAGTCGCGGTCGTCGGGATCCTTGGCCCGCGCCTGTTTGATGAAGCCGGCCAGGCTGGCCGTGGCCGAGAGCAGCCCGTTCTCGGACTTACGGAGCAGGGGGTCGGCGGCCAGCGAAGGGGCCGCGCCGTCCAGGCAGTCGATGGCCTTCTCCAGGACCGCCGGGTCGAAGGCCCACAGGAAGTAGCCCTGCGCCTGGGCGTAGGCGATGCTGTGGCCCTCCACCGCGAAGCTCCGCAGGTCGGAGCCGCGGTAGGCCCGGGCGCGCAGCTCGGCCTGGGGGGCCATCTGCTTGACCCGCTGGACGAACTCGTCCATCAGCTTCTCGAAGGGCGCGGGCTTCTGGCCGACCTCGGCGATGAAGAGCAGTATCGGCTCCTCGCCCCCGCCGTCCTTGGCCTTGACGCCCAGCACGGCCATGCCGGTCTCGCCGGTCAGGGTCTTCTCCACGTCCGCGAGCTTCACGGCGTTGAGCAGGTTCTCCTCGAACTGCTTGCGGCGGGCGTCGAGCAGGGCGTTGAGCTTGTCGAGGACCGGCTTGAGGAAGGCCTTGACCTCCTCCTCGCGATAGGCCGCGCCCAGGCTGGAGTTGGTGAAGGCCTTCTCCCACTTCTCCCGCGCCGCGGCGCCCACGAAGAAGAGGGCGTCGGCCGGCACCGCCGAGGCCACCGTGCGCTCGCCTACGGCCAGCGGCGCACCGGCCGCGGCGGCGGCCTGCTCCCCGGCCCTGACCGGCACCGGCTCGGCCGCCCCGGCGGCCTGGACCAGCACCGAGCCCTCGAAGACCGCCACGGCCAGAGCCGCGGCCAGCGTGCCGCTCACGATTTCCTTCCTGCCCACGATGCCCTCTTCCTTTCCCTCGGGAGCTCCCGAGCGAACCCAGAAACGCGTGCCCGTGGCGGTCACTTCGCCGCCCGGGGCCTTGACCCTGAACTCTCCGCGGCCCTTGGCCACCTCGGCGGTGAGCGCCCCGCCGCAGAGCTCGACCTTGCGCCCGGCCCGGTCGCTCGCCGCGAAGCCGCGGCCCAGCCAGCCGGTCATGCCCCGCTCGAGGTCCAGCCGCGAGCCGTCGGCCAGCTCCAGGCGCGCCGAGGAGCCCGGCTCGCCGGGGACGCGGAAGACCTGTCCGGAGAGCAGCCGGCGGGCCTCCACCCAGCCCTCGCCGTCCTTGACCAGCAGCCGGCCGGCCCGGACCTCGGCGACCTCCACGGGCGCCCCGCCGGAGCCGCCCCGGAGGCCCAGGAGCAGCGCCAGGAGCACGAGCGCCGCCGCGGCCGCCGCCCAGGGCAGCCAGCGGCGCCTGACGGCCGCGTCGGCCGGAACTGCCGCCGCGCTTCGACCCTGCCCGGGTCCCTGGGCCAGCGAAGCGAGCCGAAGCGCCAGCCGGTCGGACAGCCCCTCGGGCGCGGCCGGAGCCGCGGCCCGGCTCTGCTGGATCAGCGCCCAGAGACGGGTCTCGCGGGCGTGGGTCACCCGGCAGGCCTCGCAGCCGGCGAGGTGCAGCCGCAGCTCCTCGCGCTCGGAGGGCGTGAGCTCGCCGGACACCGACAGGCTGATGAGCTCCTCGAATCTGCTGCAATCGCTCATGGTCAGCCCTCCAGGCAGCCCCTTGAAGAAATGCCGGGGACCGCGTTGCGGACGGGCGGCTCGAATGCAAGGCGCGAGGAGGAAGCCGTGTTCAAAGCAACACGGCGACGACGCGCAACGCCGCAGGCGGGCTGCACGGCCGCAACCCGAAGGGACGCTCGATCTTGCGGCCTCATGCTTCGTCTCTCCTCGTCAGCGTGCCTTCCGGACACGCAGTCCTCGTCGTTCCTCGCCTGAGTCCGCAATCTCAAGCGTCGCGGCCCCGGCATTTCTTCAAGGGTCTGCTATGAGATGGGCCAGGCGTCCGCGGAGCGCCCGGCGCGCCGAGCACAGCTGGACGCGCACGTTGGTCTCCGAGATCTCCAGGGCCGCGGCCGCCTCGCTCACGGAGAGCTCCTCCAAGTCGTGGAGCACGAAGACCTGGCGCTGGCGCTCGGGCAGGTCCTGGGCGGCAGCCAGCACCGCGCGGCGGATGTGCCCGGCATCGGCGGCCCCGGGCTCCGCGGCGGACGCCCTGGCCGGCGCGGAGCGCAGGACCTCGGTGTCGGCCCGGCCGGGGCGCCCGGCCTGACTCCTGCGCAGATCGGCGGCGGCGTTGACGGTCATGCGGTAGACCAGCGTGCCCAGCGCCGCCCGCTCCGGGTCGTAGCGCCCGAGCATGCCCAGGAGCCGGACCAGCACCTCCTGGGCGACGTCCTCGGCATCATGCTCATCGAGCCCCAGCGACCGCGCCAGACGGAAGGCGGCCGGCCCGTGCGCGCGGGCCAGTTCTTCGGCCGCGGCCGGGTCGCCCCGGGCTGCGCGGCTGGCAAGTTCGGCGTCGGTCTCTCTCACGCCCGGCAGTTATACGCGGGTGCCGATAGAGCGCTAAGATAAAAATCCGGGATCAGAAATCCCCCTCGATGGGCCCCGGCGGGGCGGGCTTCGGGCCGCCCTCGGCCGGCGGCGGCTTGCCGGGCTCGCCGGTCAGGGGCCGGGCGGCCCGGGCCAGCTCGGCCACCGCCGCGGCCGGGAGCGCGCCGCGGTAGATGCGCACGTCGCTGAGCGCCCCGTTGAAATACCGCCCGGCGGCGTAGCCCTGCCCCAGCCGGAAGGGCAGCTTGGCGTTGGCCGCGAAGGGCCCCTTGGCGGGACTCCGGCTCGCCTCGTCACCGTTAAGGTAGAAGATGGCGTTCTCGCCGTCGCAGACCACCGCCACGTGCTGCCAGGCCTCGACCTTGAGCTGCACGACCTTCGTGCCCTGCCACTCCTTGCCGGTGCCGTAGCCGAAGCCGAAGACCCCGGCCTTGTCGCCGTCCTGCTGCATGACCATGCCGACGAAGGGCTCCCCGTGGTCTCCCAGGATGTCGGCGTACTGGACCTGCTTGGCGGCCGGCCGCACCAGGAGGCATATGGAGAACGGCAGCTTCAGGTCGGCGAACGAGGTCTTGAACTCCACGATGCCGTCGACGCCCCCGAAGCTCAGGGCGGCGCCGGTCGGGGTGCGCACCCAGACCGGCCGGCCCTTGGCTCCCCGCAGGACTCCGGCCAGGCCGTTGCCCGACGAGTCGGCCACCGCCTCGCCCTGGCCCTCGTCCAGCTTCCACCAGGCGGCCAGCGGCGGCAGCGCGGCGGCGACGGGCGTCGGCGCCGGGACGGGGACGGGGGCGGGGGCGGGCTCAGGCGCGGGTGCCGGTGCCGGCTCGCCGGCCGAGGCCCCTCCTGTCATCAGGGCGGCGACGATGGCCGCCAGGCCGAGGGCCGTGACCGGAACGGGGCGGCGGGATCGGGTCATCGGGCGCTCCTGCGGGGTTGTCGATCGCCTACAACATAGCCGGTTCCGGGCGTTCGGGCAAGGGCCCTGAGCACTTGGCCATCGAGTCGCCCCGGCGCCGACTGCGCCGCAACCTTCGCCCGACCCGGCGTCTATGCCGCCCGCCCGGGCCCGCGCAGGAAGCGCACCATGGCCCAGTTGACGTTGGTCGCGTAAGCCACGCAGATCGAGAGGGTCACGGACCAGTGCAGCCGGCAGACGCCGTGGCACACGAGCAGCACCGCCAGGACGACCAGCGCCCCGAGCAGGACCTGATCCAGCGTGGCTTCCTCGTCGGCGATGTTGTCCTGGTCGAGGATGCAGAGCCTGTCGAGCAGCAGGAGCAGCACGCCGTTGGCGATGTTCCAGATCGGGAAGACCAGCATCCAGCCGTGGAAGCCCTCCAGCATCTGGACCCCGGCCACAATCCCCGTGCCTGCGCTGACCACGACCGCGAAGAAGAGCATGGCGGACTTCTCGAACCCGGATTTCCGCCGGGTCACGAAGACGTTGAAGAGGGAGAAGAGCAGCCCGGCCGCGAACGGGGCCACCACCAGGTAGGTGCGCGGGTCCCACAGCTCGGCCGCGAGGTGCCTGCGGCAGCCGGCCCGCATCCCCGCGTCGGCGACGAAGAGGCTGAGAAACGCCAGGCTCATCACGAACAGGGATAGCTCGTCGTAGCGCGGCACGAAGAAGCGGATCAGGACGCCCCAGCGCCGGCGGCGGGGGCGGAGGGGACCGTCGGCTTGCCCAGTGGATGCAGACATCGATCGCTCCGACGCCATTCTCCATGGCCCGTGGTGCGGCGCAACCAAGGGCCGGCTACCGGCCTGAGACCTCGCCTTCACCGGCGCCCCCGGCTCGGAGGAAGATTGCCCCCACGATGGCGACGACCAGGCCGATGGCCAGTAGCCATAGGTGCCAGTTGCGCGGCCCGGGTTTGAGAGCTGCCCACTCAGGGTCATCCCGCCGATGGAAGACATCGATGCGCGAACCTTTGACGTGGTCCATGGCCGCGCCGGAGGCGCTTACTACATCATCTTCCCTGTGCTGGCGCCAGGTCGCAGCTGTGGCGCTGGCTCTGTATTTCCTGCCATCCACGCAGTACTCGAAGGTCACCACCGGCCTGAATCTGAACCTGAAATCGCTGAAGGAGAAGCTCGTCTCCACGTCGCTGGCCAGCACCGTCCCGCTGACCCTCGACCAGTTGCCACCGTCACCGCCGTCCCACACCAGCCACAGCCCGATGCAGAACAATGCGGTGCCAGAGCTGAGGACAATCCATCCAAAGGCCCTGCTGCTGAGCACGGGTAGGATCCTCCGCTCCGCCATTCTCCCCGTCCCCCGGCGGGGCGCAACCGCGGGTGGCCTAATCCCTGAACTCGAAGACTATGTCCCGCGGAAGGGACGCACACGCCCGTGGGCTGGTGCTGACCTCCGTACATTCCGTGCTGCCGCCATCATCCTGGCGGTCCCGGCCGACACTCCACACTTTGCAGCCTGACTCCGTCAACGCGTAGCTGAAAGGCTTGCCTGAGAAAGGGTCCTTTATCGACTCGTCAAACTGCCCCGGAAACTCGACGGTCAGGTCCGCCAGGCTTTTCGGGTATTCGGTGTGCCTGGCCTTGTAGAGCTTGCATCCGATGCCCAGCCTGACCGCAGCCAGCCTGGCCCTGTTCTCGCCGTCCTCGTTCAGATAGGGATGTGGCCAGAGGAGTGCGGTCCAGACTCGCCAAATCGGCAAGTCCCGGTCAACGTTACAGGCCAGGTCATCAACCTGAGCGGCCGGGACCTCCCACAGTGGCTGGTCCGCCAGCGCAATTGCTTTGGACATGGACTCCTCGAGCAGACACGCGTCCTTGGCGGCAAGCGCCTGCTCCTTGGCGGCAGCAGGTCCGGCCAGGCGGCTGGACTCGACGCGAATGGTTGCCAGATTCCACACCATGGTAGTGCGTAGAGCCTGGGACAGATCTCCTCGTGCCGCCGAGTATCGTTTCAGCTCCTCAAGCGCGAAGCGCAGGTCGGTCTCCTGCAACGGGCAAGTCTCCAGGGCCGTCCATAGTTGGCCGGCAACACTCTCTTCCACCATCAGTTGCCACGAATGGTCAAACATGATACCGCCGCGCACCTTGTGTCGGCCCATGCGCAGTTGGCAAGTGGCCAGATCAAGGCATTCGCGGCCAAGGCCGGCGGCTGCAGCCTGCGCGGCCGCAAACTCCAGGAGCCTGGAGGCTTGCGCCAGTTTGGAGGGTTCAGGCAACTCACTGAAACTAGCCCCTTCTTCTCGGCTCTTGCCCTTGCCCCGGAGGCCAGCCATTCCGGACGCCATGTCGAAGCCCATATCGCAGTCAGGCTTCCTGGAAGCATCAGCGAGCCTGGACAGGAACTCCTTGTTGTCTTTCAGGAATTGTTTGACTGCTGCTGGATTGCGGTCCTGGTAAAAGGACCGGCCTTCGTCTGCGGGGTATGACTCAAAGGCCTCACGATAGAGCTCAGCCGCATTATCCGCCTCGGCAGGCCGCGGGTGGGCTCGGTGGTGCGCTTCCAGAGCTTCGTGTGCGTGCCGGCAGAAGTCGGGGTAGGATGCAGGCGGGTGCAGGGCGGACCAGGTTTCCACGAAATGGTGGACGGCTGGAATTCGCAGAACAAGCACGGTCCCGATCACCAGCGCACCTATCGCGATACAGGCGGCCAGCACCCAAAGCAGCCAACGCGACCGCGGCCGGGGCGGTGGTAGAGGCGGGGTGATTTCTGCCGACGGCGGACGCCCTCGCTTGCGCTTCTCAAACATCGCCTGGTACCTCTCGGGCCCGGAATCCAGATGGTTCCGCGGCCATTCTCCCCACCCCCGCGTCCGGCGCAAGGCCACCGACCGGCCGGTTTCTCCGGCTTGCCGCGGATCTAGTTCAGCCGGAGGGCGGCTAGGGGGCTTTCCTGGGGTCCAAGCCGGCGCTTTCGATCTTCTCAACCTTTGAGAGATTCCTGATGGACAGAACGGCCAGAATACCGTAGAGCACGAAAGCGCAGGCCAGGCCAAAGCCGATCATCCGCCCATGACAGAAGGCGAGGATGGCTATCGTAAGCAGCACTACCAGGAGCGAAAGCCCACTCAGCGCGCAGACCCAGTAGTTGACCCACACGTGATGCCGGCGGGCCAGTGCGCCCAGCACTACGAAGGCGATGCCGACAGCCAGGGACCAACCGCCCGAGATCGGGTTGGTCGGGATGTCGCCGGGTTCGAAGAGGGCGGCAAGGTTGATCACGCCTCCGACCGTGTTGTACACGCCCGCAACATAGAGCACGATCCCCATCGCCATCATGTGCGACTGGTAGGTGGCGATCAGTAGTTGCGGGGAGGTCCTTCGCGTCGTCGGAGGCGCCGTAGCCGCCGCCGTGGGTGCGATCCGGGGGCCTTCTGCAGTCTCAGAGGGTGCCAGGGTCTCAGCAGGCCTCGGCCGCGAAGAGCCAAGCGAGACCTCCGCCCCGCACTGGGGGCACGGGAAAGGCTCGCCGCCCCAGTCCGCAGGTGAGTTGGCCAGCTTGCCGCAGTTGTGGCACATGGTCTGCATGTCGCTCTCCTGCTCGCACCACCCCAGCTGCGTCCGGCGGACTTGGCATAGGCCCCTGCTGCTTCTCGGCGCCCATGACGCCTGGTTTACCCCGCCGGGCGGCGGGGCGCAAGCTGGCCCACGGCGTAGCTCCCCGCCGTCCGCGCAGCCATCGGCCGCCAAGTGTGGAGGGGCCGGATGTGCTGGCTGGCCGATGAAGACCCAACCATGATCTCAAGGGCCGGGAGAACCCGGCTCCGCCAGCGTCTCACCTATGAGCTTGATGAACCAGGGCCTTCGGCGATAGCGGTCGAAGACCACGTCTCTGGCGAAGAAGGTGCGGCTGACGCCAGGTTGTTCGATTCCAGGCGCCAGCTTCAGAGCGGCCGTCATCGCCTTTTCTATCTGCTGTTCGTCGCCGACGCTGGCATAGAAGCACGCCAGGCAGTTGTAGTAGACATGCCGTTCCCACGGCTCGGTCGGCTCGGTCACACTCTTGATCCTGTCGACAGCCTGCCGCTCTTTGCCCAGGTGCCACTCCCAGGAAGCGAGCACCATGTTGGCGTGCATGGCCCCGCGGCCTTTCAGGGCGACGGCCTTGAGGCCCTGTGCCTCCGCTTCACTGAAGCGGCCAAGCTTGCCCATAGCCACCGAAAGGTTGGCGTACAAGACGTCCCATGTGGGACACAGGGCTATTGCCGCGCGATAGTGCGTCGCGGCCACGTCGTATGCCCGAGCATCAAATGCGGCCCTCGCCACTTCCAGGTGCCAATCCAGCCTGTCCTCCGGTGTGGCCACGGATGCCGGAGCAGCGTTGAGCGCGGCCGTCAGCCTGTCAGCGTACACGGCATCATCCTTGAGCCGCACCCGGGCAGGCTGTCGCTCGGAAGGGGCCTGCCGGACGGTCGGAGTGCCCTGGCAGCCGTTGGCCAAGAAGCCCAGTTGGGCAATGATCAGGGCCGCAAAGCCCATGACGAAGGGGTTCTTGCTTGTCATCGGGTGCCTTTCTGCGCTCCGACCGACGCCATTCTCCCCGCCCCTCGGCGGGGCGCAACCGCCAGGCGGCCTATTTCCCGATGGGCTTGTCCTGCAGGGGGTCGCCGCCGACGCCATTGCCCGTGGCTTTCATGGCGTCCAGGGCGGCCCGGGTGAGGCCGCGGCAACTCAGCTTGCCGTCGGCCAGGACCAGCTCGAACTGCTGCGGCTCGGCCTGGGCCGACTTCGTCCCGACGCCCACGCAGGCCTCGGGGAACACCCACACCCGGAGGCACTGGCGCTGCTCGTCGATGCGAACCTCGAACGGCCGCGGGAAGACCTCGTCCCCGCGCTGGCGGTAGTACTCCCACTCGACGCTTGCGCCGTCCTTGGTGACACCGGGCATCGACGGGAAGAACCCCCGAACGTCCTGAAGCGTCCGCTGTCCCTTGCCGATCCGGAAGGCGGTGAGGCGCGTTGAATAGCAGGTTGCCGCGCTCTTCCGTTCCGATATCAGCACGTATACGGGGCCGGCAGATGTCTTGATCGTGGCGATGCCCTCGACCCAGCCGAGGCTGCCGGTCTCCATGTCCAGGATGCTGTCCCTGCGTTGGCCGTTGTCGTACCAGCGCAGGGTGTTGACGATGTCCGGCATGCTCCCGCCCAAGTGCGAATTGTGGTTCCACACGGCAAGCTCCCAGTCTGACGAGTACACTACCGGGGCGTTGCCAGCGGCTGCGAGTCCGGGAGGGGCGGCCACCGCACCAGGCACGGGCGGTGGCACGAACTCCGGTGGCCGAGCCGCCCTCTTGCTCAGCGGGAAACAGATGGCCGCCCCTGCGGCGAGGCCGACGAGCAGACCCACCACTGCCGCAGCCATCGGCCGCCAAGTGTGGAGGGGTTTGCCGGCCTGCTCGGTCATCAGACTGACCTCCCCCGCCCCCACCACTCGAGCCCAGCCATAGCTTACCAGCCCAGGCTGGTGAAGTAGGCCCGGTGGAACATGAACGCGGCGCACCCCACGGCAATCAGCAGCGGCACCGAGCAGATCAGCCGCAAGCCGATTCGTCCGACGATGATCGTCATCACAAGCGCAGCGAAAAAGAGCACGATCACCAGCGGGTACTGCACCAAGCCATACGTCTCCACGCAACTCCTGAGCCTGTCGTTGGCCTCCATTCGGCCCATGAATTGACCAAGGTCTCGCTGCTCCTCAGCGCTGAGAGCGCGGGACAGAGAGCCATCCTCTCTCAGCTCGACCTCGTGGAAGCGGTACCAAGTCAACCTTGCCGTATTGGGGCCCATGGCCCTCCACTTTGTGAGCCCGTGGGATGAGTCCCCGTCCCGAAACTCACGCCTGGGGAGCTTCCCGTCCGCCTTGGCGTTCAAGTACTCGATCCGTGCACATATGAAGGCTGCCAGGGCCGCCAGCACATAGAGGCCGGCAATCATGGCGATTCGGCCACGTCCGATGCGGGCTGGTTGGTCACCGGCTTCCGGCATAGCCCCTCCGCCGTAAGCTTACCCGGCCCGGAGATGGCGTGCAAGGGCACCAGTCGACGCTCGGAAGCCTTGTCACGCCGGTGTCACATTTCCCTGTCCGAACGGGGCTTTTCTGGGCCATTCGGGACCGTCGCCGTGATCTGCAGCGTGAGCTGCACTCGGCAACCAGCGCAGTCGCAACCAAAAGAAAAACTCCGGCTTAGGCAGCCGGAGTCTTCTTTTTCGGTGGGGTGGATGACCGGATTCGAACCGGCGACCTTCTGATCCACAGTCAGACGCTCTAACCAAGCTGAGCTACATCCACCGGTGGTTCGGGTTCCGGGACGGGATTGTATCCTCCGCAGGGTCCGGCGCAAGTGTGGGACGGCGTCGGCATTGAGACGGCATTCGGCCTTCGGCTTTCGGCATTCGGAACTGACGTTGTGCCGAAAGCCCGAAGCCGATAGCCGAAAGCCGAACGCCCCTGCCGCGCCCCCGCCGATTTGACACCCGTTGGCCCACGGCTATCCTTGGGGCCGTTCCGGCAGATGAGGAGCATCGCCATGAGCAGCCCCGCCAAGAAGACCTGGACCGTAGCGGAACTTGCCGCCGTATGCGGCGCTCGCGTCGTCGGCGACGCCTCCCGGCGCGTGGGCAGCATCGCCCCCCTCGACCAGGCCGGGCCGGAGGACGTCTCCTTCCTGGCCGACCCCAAGTGGGAGAAGCACCTGGCGGCCACCCGGGCCGGGGCGGTGATCGTCAAGAACGAGGTCCCCGGCGCGGCCTTCGCTCAGATCGTGGCGGCCGACCCCTACCTGGCCTACGCCCGCGTGGCCGGGGCCATCGCCGAGGTCCTCTTCCCGCGCCCGGCGGCCGGCGTGGCCCCCGGCGCCTTCGTGGCCGGCTCGGCCGTCCTGGGCGAGGGCTGCACGGTCTTCCCGGGCGCCTCCGTCGGCGAGCGCGCCAGGCTCGGGCGCAACGTCGTGCTCCACCCCGGCGTCGCGATCGGCGACGACGTGGTGGTGGGCGACGACTGCACCTTCTTCCCCAACGCCGTGGTCTACCCGCGCTGCCGGATCGGCAGCCGGGTGCGGATCCACGCCTGCACGGTGATCGGCAACGACGGCTACGGTTTCGCGCCGACGCCCGACAGGAAGCTGGTCAAGATCCCGCAGATCGGCTGGGCCGAGATCGGCGATGATGTTGAGATCGGCCCGTGCTGCACGATCCACCGCGGGGCGCTGGGCCCCACCCGGATCGGGCGCGGCACCAAGATCGACGCGCTGGTGCTGGTGGCCCACAACGTCCAGGTCGGCGAGGACGTCCGCCTGGTCGGCGGCGCGGCCATCGCCGGGAGCTCGTCGGTGGGCGACCGGGCGGTGATCGCCGGACAGGTGGGCGTGGCCGGCCACCTGAGCATCGCCGCCGACGTGGTGGTCGCGGCCCAGAGCGGCGTGGCCGGCAACGTCGACAAGCCCGGCATCTACTGGGGCACCCCGATCATGCCCATGGGCGAGGCCAAGCGGGTGATTATGACCATGCCCAGGCTCCCGGAGATGCGCAAGGAGCTGCGGGATATAGCCAAGCGCCTCGATGCGCTGGAAGGCAAGAGCGACAAGCAGGTATGAAAACGAGAGGAGCCGCTCCATGAAGACCGACGCCAACGGCCGCCACCACATGCGCCGGCAGGACCGGGCCATGCCCGACCGCGCCGAGCAGCTCGACGTGATCCGCGGGAGCCGGTTCCTGACCCTGGCCATGAGCCGCGACAACCAGCCGTACCTGGTCTCGCTCTGCTACGCCTTCGACGAGCGGGAGAACTGCTTCTACGCGCACGGGGCCACCGCGGGCAAGAAGCTGGAGTATGTCCGCGCCAACCCCCGCGTCTGGGGGCAGGTCCTCGACGACGGCGGGTACGCCCCGGGCAAGGCCACCTACTACTACCGCACGGTGATGTTCGACGCGCTGGCCGAGGTGGTCGACGACCCCGAGACCAAGGCCCGGGCCCTGCGGACGCTGATCGAGCGCTACGAGCCGGCGGCCGGCGCGGGCCCGATGGCCGCCAGGATGGTGGTCCAGGCCATGGTCGACCGTACCGCGGTGCTGCGCCTGCGGGTCCTGGCCATGACCGGCAAGCAGAACCGGCCGGAGGCGTCTCCGGCCGCCCCCCCGTCCCCGGAAGCCTGAAGGAGTCGTCACGGATGCTCAGAATCGGCATAGTCGGAGCGGAGAACTCCCACAGCCTGGCCATCGCCAGGACCCTCAACGTCAGGAAGGCCATCCCCGGCGTCCGGGTCACGGCCCTCTGGGGCGAGACCGACGAGTTCGCCCGCAAGACCGCCGAGGGCGGGGAGATCCCGACCGTCGTCCGGCGCCCGCAGGACATGATCGGCGCGGTCGACGCCGCGGTGGTCGACCACCGCCACGCCAGGTTCCACCTGCCGGCCGCGCGGGCCTTCCTGCGGGCCGGGCTGCCGCTGTTCATCGACAAGCCTCTGTGCATGACCGTGGCCGAGGGCCGGCGCTTCCTGGCCGAGGCCGCGCGCCGGCGCGTTCCGGTGGTTTCCTTCAGCGTCATGCCCCTGGCCGAGAGCTTCGCCGAGTTCCGGCGCGAGGTGGCCAAGTCCGGGCCGCTCCAGAGCCTGACCACCTCCGGGCCGTCGGACATCCACTCGCCCTACGGCGGCGTCTACTTCTACGCCATCCACCAGGCCGAGGCGGTGGTGCGCCTGCTGGGCCTGGAGGCCACCGACGCGCTGCTCAACCCCTCCGGCTCGGGCGGCACGGCCACGGTCTGGTTCAAGGGCGGCGTGGTCGCCACCATGAACCTGCTGCCCAAGAACTGCCCGGGGTTCCACGCGACCGCGGTCTGCGATAAGGCGGTGGTCTCCCGCATGCTGCCGTCCGACCCCGACCCGTACCTGACCGGCATCCGCAGCTGGGTGGGCATGTTCCGCGGGAAGCGGCCGCTCTACACCGCCCGGGAGATGCTCGCGCCCATAGCCATCCTCGAGGCGCTCGCCAAGTCGCTCAGGACCGGCCGGAAGGCGAAGGTCCCGCGGGTCTGACCCGCATGGAGGAACTGCGCAGGCTGCTCGTCGCCCGCGGCGCGGCTCTGGCCGGCTGCGCCGACCTCTCCGCCGTGCCCCCGGAGGCGCGCGAGGGCCTGCCCCGGGCGGTGTCCATCGCCGTGGCCCTGGCCCCGGCCATCGTCGCGGGCATCGCCGGCGGCCCGACCCGGGAGTACCTGGAACACTACAAGGCCCGCAACGCCCTCCTCGACGAGCTGTCCGCCGCGGCCGCCGAACTGCTCCGCTCGCGCGGGGCCCGGGCCGTCGCGCTGGTCTCCACCAACGGCGGCACGGTCGTGCGGCTGCCCCACAAGACCGCCGCCACCCGCGCCGGGCTGGGCTGGATCGGCAAGTGCGCGCTGCTGGTCACCGAGAGCCACGGCTCGGCCGTGCGCCTGACCACCGTGCTCACCGACGCCGCGCTGGAGCCCGGCCGGCCGGTCGACGAGAGCCGCTGCGGGGACTGCGCCGAGTGCCGTAAGGTCTGTCCGGGCGGCGCGGTCCGGGGGCCCAACTGGCGGCTGGGCATGGGACGCGAGGAGATCTTCGACGAGGCCTCCTGCCGCGAGGGCATCCGCAAGGCCAGCGCCGGCCGCGGGCTCGACCGGCTGGTCTGCGGCATGTGCGTGGCGGCCTGCCCCTTCACCCGGCGCCATCTGCGCCGAAGCGGGGCATGACCGCGGCCGGCGGGCAGCTCCCGTCCGTCCGGAAAATTACGGGAGTATCCCGCCGGCTCCGGCGTCTGTATAATCACAGGTGACAGGGCCGCCCCGGGCACCCCCGGCGGCCCCGGAGGATGACCATGCGATTTCCAGCGATTCTCGGACTCGCCGCAGCCGTGCTGGCCGCGGCGCCATGCGCCCCGGCCCTGGCCGACGTGGTCCACCTCAAGAGCGGCAAGAAGTTCGAGGGCACCGTCGAGGACAAGGGCGACACCGTGGTGGTGCGCCTGGAGTCCGGCTCGCGCTTCACCTTCAACCGCGAGGACGTCGACCGCATCGAGCTCAAGACTCCCCCCTGGGAGACCTACGAGCAGAAGGCCGCCGGCCTCAAGCCCGGTGACGCCGCCGGGCACCTCGAGCTGGCCAAGTGGTGCCGCGACAGCGGCCTGTCCTCGCGGATGCAGAAGGAGCTGGACCTGGTCATCAAGGCCGAGCCCGACAACGCCGAGGCCCGCGCGCTCCTGGGCCACGAGAAGGTGGACGGCAAGTGGCTCTCCCGGGAGGAGGCGCTCAAGGCCCGGGGCTTCGTCCAGGTCGACGGCGTCTGGCTGGGGCCCAAGGAGTACGAGGCCCACCGCCAGAAGGTCGAGGCCGAGGAGAAGGCCCGCAAGGCCTCTGAGGCGCTGATGGGGAAGTTCGAGGCCCTGGCCGACCGCGACGCCGCCAAGGCCGAGGCCGCCCGCAAGCACTTCACCGACCAGGGCAACCAGGCGCTGCCGACCCTGGCCTGGGCGGCCATGAACATGAAGGACTCCCGGGTGCGCGTCGAGGCGGTCAAGCTGATCAACGCGATCGGCGTCCCGGAGAAGAGCGTAGTCTCGGGCTGGCTGGCCCGGATCGCCTGGCAGGATCCCAGCAACGAGGTGCTCACCGAGGTGACCAAGGGCATCCGCGAGCGCAAGGACGAGATCGCCCTGACCCTGCTGGTCTACACCGCCTCCTCGGAGAACGCCTACCGCCGCCGCGCCGCCGCGGCGCTCCGGATGGTCGGCGACACCCGCGCCTACCGGGCGCTGATCGGCGCACTGGTGGGAGCTTCCAGCAACAACCTGCCCGGGCAGATGGGCATGAACCTGCAGGCCCTCAGCGCCATGGCCGGGCAAGCCGGGGTCTCCCAGACCGGCCACCAGCTCGGCGAGGTGCTGCCCGCCGCGGACTCGCTGGAGCTGATCAGCGGCCAGGAGCACCGCAACGACGTGGCCAAGTGGCTGAAGTGGGTCGACGAACAGGAACGGGCCCCCGGCGGGGCGGTGGTGACGCCGAAGTAGCGCCAGTCCAATTGCCGTCTGCGGCAGTCGGGCTATAATCCCATCCGGCTGCCCGGCGGGCGGCCGGGGAGGTGCCCGATGTCCCGGAGCCTGACCTACACCCTTCGACTGCCCATCATGGGACTGATCCTGACCTCCGCTGCGGCGCTGGCCGGCGAGGCCCCGGCCCCCGCGCCGGCCGCCGATCCGGCGCTCCGCGAGGTGGTCGCCCAGGTCCAGGCGGTCACGCCGCTGCCCTGCATCACCCCCCGCGAGGCGCGCGACGAGCACATCCGCCTGACCCTGACCGGCGGCAAGGGCACGCTGCCCCTGCCGGTCAAGGGCGGGACGCTCAACGTGCTCCAGGCCCAGGGCGCCGTCGCCGTGGAGGTCCCCGGCGAGGGCGCCGGGCGGGCGCCGGCCTCCGCGCTCCTGCCCCGCGAGGGCTTCTCCGCGCCGCTGGTGGTGAACCTCGAGTACGCCGACAAGAGCACCGGCATCGCCGCCCTGGCCTTCGCCCGGGGCGGGCGCGACGGCGAGCTCTTCGTCCGCAACCTGGCCGTGGCGGCCACCAGCGTCGGCGGCGAGGGCGTCTTCGTGATCGACGACAACTGCAACGGCCGCTACGGCGAGGCCAACGAGGACGCCTTCTTCTCGGCGGGCCAGGGCGGCGGCGGCCGGCTGGCCGTGCCGCTCGGTCCGACCGTGATGCTCGGCGGAACGCCCTGCAGCCTGCAGCTGACCGAGAACGGGCGCAAGCTCACCTTCAAGGCCGCACCGGCCAAGCTCGGCGCCGCCGGTTTGAACACCGGCGACGGCTGGGGCCGCCTGGCCGGGGCTCTGCTCAAGGGGCCGGCCGGGAGCTTCGCGCTCCGGTCCGACCGGCAGGTCGGGCTGCCGGTCGGCAGCTACGAGCTGGCCTACGCGGTGGTCGAGGACTCCGGCGGCAGGCGCGTGCTGATCAGCGGCGGCGATCTCAAGCTCGAGGTCGTCGAGGGCCGGTCGGCGCAGCTGCCCTCCCTCGGCCCGGTGAAGTTCACGGTGCAGGCCGGATTCGACGCGGCCACCGGCCGGATCATGGTCGAGGCGCCCAAGGCCGAGTCGGTCACCTGCACCGGCGGGCGAGTCACCTATCTGTTCCCGCTGCCGGCGCCGGACATCGAGATCGTCCGGCTGCCCACCAACAGGGACAAGGACACGATCGAGAGCGTGATCCGCAGCTTCAAGATGCCCATCAAGGGCGGCAACCTGACCTTCCACTTCGGCGAGGCCAACATGGCCTACTACCAGAAGTACCGGGTGGACATGATCTGGAAGGTGGGCCTCGGCCCGGAACCCCGCGGCTCCGCGGCTCCGCTCGAGGTCGTGCCGCCGCCTCCCAAGAAGAAATGACCCCGGCCCCGGCCATGGTTGACATCTCCGCGCTGCGCTCGGCCGTGGCCCCGCACTTCGGCGGCGCCGCGATGGAGTTCGAGCCGATCCGCACCGGCCGCTTCAACGCCGGCTACTACCTGTCCGGCGGGCCGGGCGAGTTCGTCCTGCGGGTCGCCCCGCCGGACGACGCCGGCTTCCTCTTCTACGAGCGGCGGATGATGCTCCAGGAGCCCGAGGTCCACCAGCTGGTCCGCGAGGAGACCCACGTGCCGGTGGCCGAGATCGTGGCCCTGGACTCCTCGCGGCGGCGGCTCGACCGCGACTTCATCATCATGCGCCGCCTGCCCGGGCGCTCGGCCAGCGAGCTGGCGCCGACCCGCGAGACGCTCTCGCGCTTGCACCGCGAGGTCGGCCGGGCGCTGGCCCAGATCCACCGGATCACCCGGGCGCGCCACGGGTACCTCGGAGCCCACCGGCCGATGAAGCCTCAGGAGTCCTGGCGCAAGGCCTTCGAGACCATGTGGAACAAGCTGCTGGTCGACTGCCGCCGGTGCGGCGGCTACAGCCGCGAAGAGGCCCAGCTGATGAGCCGGGCGTTGCGCCGCAACCTGGAGATCTTCGACCGGCCCGGGCCGGCGTCGCTCCTGCACATGGACGTCTGGGCGCAGAACATCCTCTGCGACGAGGACGGCCGCCTAACCGGGCTGGTCGACTTCGACCGGGCCCTGTGGGGCGATCCGGAGATCGAGTTCGCGGTGCTCGACTACTGCGGCCTGGCCAGCCCCGAGTTCTTCGCGGGCTACGGTCGCCCCCGCCCGGACGATCCCGAAGCCCGGCTCAGGCAGGTCTTCTACTATCTCTATGAAGTGCAGAAGTACGTGGTCATCGAACGCCTGCGCCGGCGCAATCCGGCCCGCGCCGACGGCTACAAGCGCCAGGCCTTCACCCTGCTGACCAGAGCGGTCAGCATGCGTGGGTGAGGCGCATCAGCCCCGGCCGACCTCATCGGCATGGGACCAGCTGATCCGGCGCAAAAGGCATGATGTCGTCAGTTGTGCCCCGCGCGCCGCCTGGTTGCGCCAGCTGTTTCACCGCTGTACTGCCACTGTTTTTTTCAACAGAAGGCTTGACACTACGTGCCGAAATTCTATAATCGCACACGTTCCGGATGGACGTTAAGTGAAGGAGGTTGTCATGGAACGCACGATCGGAGAGGCCGCCGGACGGGTATGGCAGGCGTTGAGTCAAGGGCCGCTGGGGCTGACTGACGTTGCCAAGGTGACCAAGCTCCCCCAGGACCTGGCCAATCAGGCCATCGGCTGGCTGGCGCGCGAGGGCAAGCTGACCACCGTGGAATCGGCCAAGGGCAAGGCGCTCAAGCTCAAGTAGAGGAGGATCGCTCGAGATGGAAGCCGCAATCGGGTTCGCAGCAGGCAAGATCTGGCAGACGCTCAACTCCAAGGGGCCGATGGCCAAGTCGGCGATCGCCAAGGCCACCGGGCTGGCCCCCGACGTCCTGGATCAGGGCATCGGCTGGCTGGCGCGCGAGGGCAAACTGACGGTGGTCAAGGCCGGCCGCGTGGAGCAGCTCAAGCTCAAGGGCTGACCGCCGGGCCAAACTCCGGAACCCCGGAAGGTTGAATACCGGCTCCCCTGGCCACGGCTGGGGGAGCCGTCTTTTTTGAGGCTGACCCGGGGGCGGGGTGCGGGGTTACAATGGTGTCAAATCGCTGGGGGGAGAAGAGATGCGCACCATGCTCGCTATCCGTGTGCTGATGCTGGCCGGATTTCTGCAGGCCGCGGCGCTCGCGGCGGCGCCGGCCGGAGGGGGCTCATCCACGGGCGGCGTGGCCGGAGGGCCTCCGCCCTCGACGCTCCGCGTGGAGAGAGCCGCCGACACGGTCATCCTGACCGACGGCACCAAGCTCACCGGCACCATCCTGGCCGCCGGACAGCGCTCGGTCATCATCATCGAGCAGGACCAGACCTCCGAAAGGATCATCCCGCGCTCCGATGTGGAGAGCTTCAGCTACTCCTCCAAGGGCAGCGGGGAGGTCAAGGGCTACACCACCGGCGTCCGGCCCGATGAGGGCCTGCCGGTGATCACCGGCGAGGGCTCGGCGGCTGCCGGATCCCCCGGCACCCCGGGCGGCGGCGGTACCCCGGCGAACCCGTCCGGCAACAAGCCCCCGGCGGGCGGCGGGGCAGGCAACCCGCCCAAGGCCGGCGGCGGGGCCGGACCAGGCGCCAACCCGGGCGGCGGTGGAGCAGCCGGCGGCGGCCGGGACCGCTCCAAGCTGTGGGCCCTGCTGGGCGGCACGGCCAGCGCCGCCGAGATCAAGGCGGCGGTCGAGGCCAACCCGCAGTGGCGCGGCGAAATCCGGCGGCTCATGAGCGGCGAGATCCCGGCCGAGGGGGCCGATGCCGTGGCCAGCTTCCGCGCCCGCGTGGCCAAGGACCCCGAACTGGCCAAGCTCCTGCTCGAGTGGACCAGCCGCCAGGGGCGCACCGGCGGCGGCGCCGGCGGTGGCAAGAACGGCGGAGAGGGACAGGGCGGAGGGCACGGCGGCCGTCAGTAGACCGGATTCGCTAACGCACTCCCGCGCATGATCGCATCCAATCCCGAGGTCGGCACCGGAACCGGCGCGTCCCCGCGCCGCAGGGTGCTCTTCACGGCCTTCTGGCTCTTCACGGCAAACGCCATTGCCGCGTGGCTCATCAACCTGGGGGTGATCCGCCATCACGCCTGGAGCCGCATGCTCGGCGACGGGCACTTCCTGCTGGCCTACCTCTCCCACCTGGCCCTGGTTTCGGCGGCGCTCTGCGCGCCGTTCGCCGCGGCCGGCGCGCTCGCGCCCCGGTTGGGACGGGCGCTCTTCCTGTGGGCCCTGCCGCCGGTCCTGGCCGCGGCGCACTTCGTCTTCGTGGTCGACGGGATCGTCTACGGCCTGGTCCGGTTCCACCTCAATCCGGCCGTCCTCGACTTCCTGACCACCCCCGGGCTGAAGGACAACATCCAGCTCTCGCCCTGGCAGGTGACCGAGGCCGTGCTGATCCTCGCCGGCCTGGCCCTGGCCGAGCACGTCGCCGCCAGGGTCCTGTGGAACTCCGCGGCCGAGGCGGTGCCCACCGGCCGGCCGGGTTTCCTCGGCCGCCTGGGATCGGCCCTCCGGCGCCGGCTGCCCGATCCCGGGCGCCTGCGGCGCCACGCGGTCACGGTCCTGGTCGCGCTGGCGGTCGGCGTCCTGGCCGAGAAGGCGCTGTATGCCTGGGCCGACATCCGGGGCGTGGGCTCGGTCCTGGTCAACGCCGCGGCCCTGCCTTTCTACCCGCAGCTGACCTGCCAGAGGCTGGCCCGCACGCTGGGGATCAGGCCCGAGCCGCGCCAGAAGCTGGCGGGGGAGACGGCCCTGCGCTATCCGCTGGCCCCGCTCGTCCCTCCGGAGAACCCCCGCCGCCTGAACGTCGTCTGGATCGCCGTCGAGGAGTGGCGCTCCGACATGTTCACCCCGGAGATCACCCCGCGGGTGTGGCGCTTCGGCCAGCGCGGCCTGACGGCCGAGCGCCACTACAGCAGCGGCAACGCCTCGCGCCACGGGATATTCGGCCTGTTCTACGGGCTGCACGGTTTCTACTGGGACTCCTTCCTGGCCGAGCGCCGCGGCCCGGTACTCTTCCCCGCCCTCCAGCAGATGGGCTACGAGGTCCGGGCCATGGGCTCGGCCAGCCTGGACAACCCCGAGTTCCGGCTGACCTGCTTCTCGGGGCTGTCCGCCGCCGAAGTCCTGGACCGCTGGAAGCCCGAGTCGCTCGACTCCGCCAGCAAGGACTTCGACATGGCCGAGGCCTTCGCGGGCTTCCTGGCCGGGCGCGATCCGCAGCGGCCCTTCTTCGCCTTCGTCTTCCTGGACTCGCCGCACTCCAAGCGCTTCAAGCCACTGCCGGGTTTCGAGCCGCCGTTCCCCGTCGACGACGCCGCCTTCGTCAGCTACGAGCGGCTGGCCGGGGACAAGCGCGAACAGGCGCGGACGCTGCTGCGCTACAAGAACTCGCTGGCCTACGCCGACTTCCTGATCGGCAGGGCGCTGGAGGACCTCGAGCGCCGCAAGCTGCTGGAGAACACCGTGGTGGTCATCACCGGCGATCACGGCGAGGAGTTCGGAGAGGGCGGCTTCTACGGCCACAACGGGTCGTTCAACGACTGGCAGACCAGGGTGCCGTTCGTCCTGTACTACCCCGGGGTCAGGCCGGGGCGCATCGCCGGGATGACCGCCCACCAGGACGTGCTGCCCACCACGCTGGGGCTGCTGGGCTTCACCGCCGACCCGGCCGGTTACTGCCTGGGCCGGGACATGCTCGGCGCCGGGGCGCGCGATCACACCGTGGCGGCCAGCTGGAACGATGCGGCGGTGATCACGTCCGACGGCGGCCGGGTGGCCTTTCCGCTCTCCGCCTACCGCCTGTCGACGCTCCAGGTCTATGACGGGGCCGGCCGGCCGCTGCCGGACCGCGACGCCTTCCTGGCCGCCAACGCCGCCCGGCTGAGCGAGGCGCTGGAGTCCGCGAGGAGATTCAGGAGGTAGGGTTCGGGCGGGACAGATACCCCTGCCCCACCCGGTAGTAGTAGCGCCCGATCACCTTGCCGTGGCGCCTGACCAGCAGTTCGCGCGGCTCGCTCAGGGACACGAAGTGCCTGCGGATTCTGCGGGTCTCCAGGGACGGGATGTCCTCGCCGACCAGGATGAGCGTCTTCCCCTCCTGCCGGGATCTGGGTGCCCAATCGCCGAACATCAGGCTTTCTTTGCCGAAGAGGTGCACACCCGCGACTTCGTAGGCGCCTTCCCCGTGGTACCGGGGCTCAGCCTGAACTCCGTTCTCCGTAGCATCGTCGCCGGCGACGCTGTCGTAGAAGGCGAGTTCGCTGGAGATGTTGTACTTGTCCATGCCCACCACCATGACGCCGTCGGGCCGCTCCTGCTCGAGGACATGCTCGATGCGCTCCACCTGGCTGCCGAGCTCGCGCCAGCCGATCAATTTGTGGATCCCCGCGGGGTACGGGACCCCCGGCAAGCCCAGCACCAGAAAGTGCAGGCCGCCACCGTAGAAGAGCAGGGCGACCACGATGGTCGGGACCCAGCTCCGGCGCAGCAGCCAGGCGGGCCGGCTCTCGCCGCCGGCCTGTGCGGGCCCCTGCCTGCCGGTCAGGCTCCACGCGGCCCAGGGCAGCATCGCCAGCCAGATGGGGCCCGTCCAGTTGAGCTTCGGCTGGTGTCGCAGGCTGAAAGCCACGAACACCGCGAGGGGCACCAGCAGGAGGACCAGGGCGAACTTCCGTCTGGCGGCCTGCGGAGGCTGCGGCCGGTCCGACCGCTTCGCGGTCAGGGCGGCAAGCCCGGCGATCAGGGCCGTGGGCGTGAGCAGGATCAGCGCGTCCAGGGCCAGCAGGTGCATGGAGAAGTGCGGCTCCTCGCCGATGCGCCGGGGGCCCTGGAAGATGAACGAGGCCCATCCATGCCGGAAGTTCCAGTAGAGAACCGGCATGAACAGCAGCAGCGAGAGCAGCGCCCCGGCGTAAGGCTCCGGCCGCCGCAGCCAGCGCCGCGAAGGCCGGTGCAGCAGGACGAAGAGCAGGATGGCCGGCCCGAGTATGGCTATGGTGTACTTGGAGAGCAGCCCCAGGCCGATGCAGGCCCCTACTCCCCACCAGGCCCGCGGCCTCCCGGCGAGCAGCGCGCGCTCCAGGAAGAACAGCGCCCCGGCCCAGCAGGCGGCCAGCGGGGCGTCCGGGGTCATCAGGAAACCGGTCCCGAAGAAGAAGGGCAGCACCGCCAGCAGCAGGACGGAGCAGAGCGCGGTTGTCTTTCCGAACAGGTTGCGGGCCAGGCCGAAGGCGAACCCGGCAGTCACCACCCAGGCCCCAAAGGCCCCGATGCGCACGGCCAGCTCGCTGTGGCCCAGGACCGCCGTGTTCAGCCAGATGATCCAGGCCACCATCGGCGGGTGGTCCAGGTAACCCAGGTCGATGTGCCGGGAGTAGTTCCAGTAGTAGGCCTCCTCCGGGATGAGGTCGGGCAGGCCCAGGTAGGCCAGGCGCAGGATGACGGCATAGGCCAGGACCCCCAGGGCCGCCATCCTCCAGCGCAGGGCCGGGCTGACCTGGGCGGATCCGAAGACGAAGTACGCGCTCCCCAGGTAGTTGACGACCGCGGCGGCCGCCACCGCTCCCAGCAGGGCGGCTTGGGCCGGCCAGCCCAGATGCTCGTTCAGGAGGGCCAGCACCGCCCCCCGGAGGAAGAGGGCCAGCAGACAGACGCACAGGAACTTCGCGTACCGCCTCAGGTCCGACCCGCCGGAGCTCCGGGCGGCTTCGGCGAAAGCCCACCGGGAGTTCAGCACGTAGTTGACCAGGGTGGCGGCCACGAAGCTGGACACGTGGGACGGCCCGAGGCCCCAGCCGGCTCGCAGCAGCAGCTGGAACAGGAGCAGGTCGGTCACCAGTCCGGCCGCTCCGGCCAGCAGGAATCTGGCCGCCGTGCCGGGAGAGACCGCCCCGCCGGCCAGGCCCGCAAGCTGCTGGAGATAGGCCAGGCCCACCCCGGGGCGCATCTTGGATTCGCCAGCGGACCGGTCCCGGAAGGTGATCGGGACCTCGGCGACCCGCAGGCTGTCAACGCCGCGCGCCAGGACCTCCAGGCCGATCTTGAAGCCGCGCGCGGTCCTGGGCACCGCCATCAGCAGGTCCCGCCGGACGGCGAAGAAGCCGGCCAGCGGATCGCCGACGTCGGCCAGCGGCCAGGACAGGGCGGCCGCCATCCGCGACAGCAGAAGGCGCCGCAGCGGCCACCCCGGGGTGGATCCGCCGCGGACGTACCGGCTGCCGATCACCATGTCATGAGTGCCGCCGAGCACGGGCGCAACCAGCGAGGGCAGCGCCTCGGGTGGATGGCTGAGGTCGGCGTCCATGACCACGCAGACCTCCGCCGAGGAGGAGGCCGCTCCCGCCAGAACCGCTCCGGACAGGCCGCCTTCGTTGCTGGCCCTGGCCAGCAGGCGCACCGGCCCGCGTTGCTCCCACGCGCGGACTCTGTCCTGGGTGCCGTCGGTGGACCCGTCGTCGACCACCACGATCTCGGCATCCGCGCCGATGTCGGGCAGCCTGGCCAGCACCCTCTCGAGCAGCGGGTCGATGTTGGCGCTCTCGTTCAGCGTGGGAACGATTATCGCCAGACGCGGCATCAGGTCCGCCTTCTGCGGGCGCGGCGCAGGGCAATGGCTCCGAGCGCTGCCGCCAGGACTGCGCCCGCGGCGGCCCAGCCGATCCAACCCAGCTTGGTTCGGCGCTTGGACGTTGCGATCACGGTCTCGGGGGACGACCAGCCGCAATCGACGGGGATCTCGCAGGACTCGAACTCCTCGAAGGCCGGGCCCTTGTCGTTCACCGGGCGCCAGGCCTTGATAACCGCCTTGTCGGCGGTCACTGTGACGGACAGGAAGTGCGTCTCCTTGGCGAAGCTGGCCTGCCACTTCGGGATGGGGCTGCGCTGACCGGCCCTGGTCCCGCCCGCCCCGCCGGAGACCAGGTAGGTGACGCCGTGGACCGGGATGGAGCGCTGGTAGTTGTGGTCGTGGCCGGAGAAGACCGCGTGGACGCGCCCGCCCGCCAGGGTCGGCTCGATGTACTCGCGGTAGTCGTAGTCGGATCCGTGCCGGCCGTTGGAGTAGATCGGCGTGTGGAAGGCCACGAACCGCCAGCGCGCGGACTCCGCGGCCAGGGCCGCGGACACTCACTTCCGCCTGGCTTCAGCGGTGCTCTCCGGCGCGAAGCGGTCGAGGACCAGCACCCGGATGGGCCCGCAGTCGACGAGACGATCAGTGTCTCCCGGAGCCCCCCCGGGCGGTTCCGGCTGCGGAAAGAACATTCGGAAACTGGCGCCGTCGCCGTCGTGGTTGCCGCGGACCGGCACGATCGGCAGCCTTCGAAGCGTCTCCTGCGCGGGCCGGAAGAACTGCCGGGCCCACTCCGCGTGGTCGTCGGCCTTGTCGGTGAAATCCCCGAGGTGGAGGATGAAGGTGAACTGGTTCAGGCGGCGAGCCTCGGCCAGCACCCCGGCAGCCACCAGCCCATGCCGCTCCGAGCGGGCCTGGCTGTCGCCATAGACGAAGAAGGTCAGGCCGCCGCCGGGGTCGGCTCCGGGCGCCGGGAGGGAGCGATAGGCCAGATCCCCGGCCGGCGTGTCCCCGGAAAAGGCCTCGATACGGTGCTCGGTCGCCGGCTGCAGCCGGGCGACCCGGACGGAGTGGAAGCGCCCCGCCGCCGGCTCGGCGGCCTCCCGCCAGTCTGCAACGCCCTCGGCCTGCCAGCGAAGCCGGCCGACGCACTCGCGCTCCGAGATCCAGCAGACGGTGACGCCGTCGTGGGCGGGAGCCAGCATGTAGGGCCGGACTGACCCGCGGTGGACCGGTCCCCCGGAAGCGTCCTCGGCAGCCAGGCCCGCCATGGACATGGCCGCCGCCAGGACCGCGACTCCCGCGAAGAGAGTCAACTTCCTGAGGTCGGACATCCGCACTCTCCCATCCCCGGTCGACCATGATGCTAGGTCGTACGGATTAATGGATGATTAACGCCGCATTAGAGGACACTAATCACGCGCGGCCACAGGAAAGGTGAACACAAACTCGGTGCCGGGGGCTCCATCGCTCCTCTGGCGACAGGCCAGGTCACCTCCAAAGCTCCTAACGGAGGCTCTTGCGATGCTCAGGCCCAGACCGAAGCCGCCGGGCTTGTCCCCGATGGTGCGGGCCGGGTCGAGGCGCACCAGGGGCGCGAAGATCCTCTCGCGGTCGGCTTCGGGCACTCCGGGGCCGTGGTCCGCAACGGTCAGGACGACGCGCCCATCGTCGATCGCGGCGTTCAGCTCCGGCGGAGCCCCCGGCGCATAGATCGCGGCGTTCTCCAGAACATTGCTGATGGCAGAGGCCAGCAGTTCCTCCTCGCCGTTGATCTGGACGTTCTCCAGTTCCGCCGGGAGGCGCAGAGCCGCTGGGCTGGCGCCCCTCTCGGCCTTGCGCAGCAGCCCGCCCAGCCGGACGGGATGGCCCGGCACCTTCGGGCCGTCCGCGGCGCGCGCCAGCTGGAGCAGGCCATGGATCAGGCTCTGCAGGCGGTCCACATCCGCCATGGCATAGCGGAGATTCTCGCGGTACTCGTCGGAGGTGCGCTCCCGGCGCAGGCTGACCTCCAGATGGGTCCGAAGCTGGGCCAGGGGGGTGCGCAGCTCGTGGGCGGCCATCGAGGCGAACCGCCGCTCGCGCTCGAGCCCTTCCGCCAGGCGGCCGAGCATCGCATTGATGGTCTCCCTGAGGCGCACGCACTCCGTGCTGGTCCCGGCCGGCGATATCCGGCACGACAGGGTGTCCGGACCGATGCGGGCGGCCTGCTCGGCCATCACGCCCAGGGGCTTGAGCTGCCAGCGGATCACCAGGGCGAAGAGCAGGGCCACCCCGGCCAGCGCGGCCGGCCCCACGCTCCACAGGATGGCCCGGAGGCGCCGTCGGGCCGTCTCCATGTCCGCCGCGGAGTCCCAGGCGGTGAGGATCAGATCAACGCGCCGGGTCTCGTCCGGGAGAGCGAAGTACGTGAAATAGAGCAGCTTGGTGTCACGGTCCCGCTCGCTGGCGTGTGCGGCGGGCGGGGTGGTCTCCTCAAGCCGGGAAGCGGCGAGCGTCGGCCAGGTCGGGTCCCCCATGGTCCTGGAGATCGACTTCACGACCACCGGCCGGTGCAGGCGCCTGCTCATCGACGACCAGAGGACCTGACCGCCGTGCCTGGATATCTCCCAGTTGGGCGCCGCGCCTTCGGCCTCCGGCACGGGGCCGAGTTGCAGCCGGCCATCCTCCACCTCGAGGGAGGTCTGCAGCCAGAGCAGTCGGGCGTCCAGCCGCCCTTCCACGTTATCCCGCAGCTCGCGGTACTCGCTGAAGTAGATGGCCGCCCCCGAGCCGGCGCCGCCCACGGCCAGCAGGCCGACCACCAGAAGCGTGATGCGCGTGGTCAGGGACATGCCTGCGGACCGTCCGGCGGAGCGCCGAACTGGTAGCCGCGGCCGCGGACCGTGTGGATGACCCGCGAACCACCGCCACTCTCCAGCTTGTTGCGCAGGTAGTTCACGTAGACGTCGAGCACGTTGGACAGCCCGTCGTATTCGGCGTTCCAGACCGACTCGTACAGCCGCGCGCGGGTCATCACCCGGCCGGCGTTGGCCAGGAAGGTCCGGAGCAGCGCGAACTCCCGCGCCGAGAGGCTGAGCGGCCGGCCGCCGCGCTCGGCGTGGCCCCGGGCCGGGTTGAGCATGATGTCCTCGAAGCGCAGCTCCGGCTCCTCGCGCGCGCCGGCCCGCCGCATGGTCGCCCTGATCCTGGCCAGCAGCTCCTCGAAGGAGAACGGCTTCACCACGTAATCGTCGGCGCCGCTGTCCAGCCCCTCGATGCGGTCGCGGACGTTGTCCCGGGCCGTGACCATGACGACCGGGACGTCGGAGCGCTTCTCGCGCAGGGCGCGGAGCAGGGCGAAGCCGTCCATGCCCGGGAGGTTGACGTCGAGCAGGACCAGGTCGTACTCGCCGCCGCCGGCCATGTGCAGGCCGGTGATGCCGTCGGCGGCGACGTCCACGGCATAGCACTCCTCGGTCAGGCCCTTCTTCAGGACCGCGGCCATCCGGCTGGAGTCTTCGACGACCAGGATGCGCATCGGCTCCTCTCCGGGCCCGATTATCCACCCGAGGGCGCCGATGGTCAACGACAGCGGCGGAACGGGTCCCCTGCCGGCCGCCCAACGTTCCCTTGCGTCCCGCTCCATGGCGCCTAGAATCCGCAGTGTTGTCCGACCGGGGTGCCGTCCCGCGAGGGGCGGAGAATAGGGAAGACGGTGCGAATCCGTCGCGGCGGGCCCGCTGTAACCGGCTGACGTTCCCCTGGAGCCGGAAGCCAGAAGACCTGCCCCGGTCATCAGACGCGCGGCTCCCAGCACCAGGGAGGTCGCGGCCGGGGCTCCCGTCGCCTGAGCCCGGACCGCCTCCCGGTCCGGGCTTTTCGTTTGCCCGGAGCGGGCGACTTGCGGCCGGCCGGCGGACCCCGGCGCCAGAACGGTGGAGGGAGGGGTTCCTTCGAATGTCGGTCCGGCGGGCGTCAGGCTTCAGGTGTCAGGTGTCAGCGGGGAGCCGGCTCCGGCGCGTCCCCCCTCTGCTCCTCCCAATAGTCTTCTGCTGCGGGGTCCTTCTGGCGGTCCCGGCCGCTGCGGCCGAGCCGGACAGGCCGGCGGACCCGGCGGCGGCTCCGACAGCTCCGGCCGCTCCCAGCGCGCCGGTCGCCCCGGCGCCCGCCAAGCCGGCCGACCCGAAGAAGCCTGGTCCCACCGGCGGTGACAAGCCCGCGGACATCGTCATCACCGGCAGCCGGGTGCCCACCGAACAGAAGCACGAGGGGGCCTCGGTCGCGGTGGTCGACGGCGCCGAGCTCGGCCTGCACCGCCCGAGCACCGTCTGGGAGGCGCTGCGCTTCACGCCGGGGACGGCCTTCGCCCAGACCGGCACCACCGGCCAGACGACCAGCCTCTTCCTGCGCGGCGGAGAGAGCGACCACACCCTGGTGCTGCTCGACGGCTTCAAGGTAAACAACGACGGCGGCGACTTCCCCTGGGAGACGCTGGTCCCCGGGGGCGCCGGGCGCATCGAGGTCCTGCGCGGGGCCGGCTCGGCGCTCTACGGCGCCGACGCCATGACCGGCGCAGTCCAGGTGCTGACCGAGCGGGGGGCCGGCCCGCCGCGGCTGAGTCTGACCGCCGAGGGCGGCAACCTCGGGCAGTCCCGCGAGACCGCCCGGCTGGTGGGCGAGGACGGCCCGTTCGCCTACAACCTGAGCCTGTCGCGCTACAACCTGACCGACGGCCGGATGCCCAACAGCGACACGGACATCACCGCCTTCTCCGGGCGCCTCGACTGGGAGACCGCCGGCGGCCTCCACGTGGAGCTCGTCCAGCACACCGCCGGCCAGGAGGTCGGCAACTACGAGAGCGACGACATCCAGGACCCCAACGCGCTGGTCCGCCACCGCCGGGAGCTCACCGGCCTGATCTTCGAGGGCCAGATCGCCGGCGTCGTGGACAGCCGGCTGAGCATCGGCCGGGGCCGGAGCCACTACTTCTACGAGGACGGCCTCGACGCCGTCGACACCGTCTACTACCGCACCGCGCGGGACCTGGAGCGGCTCAGCGCCGACTGGCAGAACTCGGCGCAGATCTACGAGATCGGCCCGGCCGTCGGGCGGCTGACCGCCGGCGTGGCCTGGGAGGAGGAGCTCGGCCAGGTGGATGCGCTGGCCTCCGGCGGGGCGGACTCCGCGAACCACATCGACCGGGTCCGCACCGCGCGGGCCTTCTACCTCGAGAAGCGCCTGGAGCTCTGGGAGGCCCTGACCCTGGACGCCGGCATGCGCACCGAGGAGCACAGCACCTACGGGACCACCACCAGCGCCAGGACCGCCGGGGCGCTGTGGCTGGAGTGGACCAAGGGCTTCGGCACCAAGCTGCACGCCTCCTGGGGCCGGAGCATCAAGAGCCCGACCTTCTTCGAGAACTTCGACGACTCCTACTACGACCT
>JAKLDR010000057.1 GCA_022703445.1 Planctomycetota bacterium
CAAGACAACACCCCAACGCAGAAACTGGGCTTCCTCATCTCGGGCTCCTTAACCTTGCCGGGTTCAAGGAGTTATCGGATGAGGAGCCCTTTCTTCTTCAGCCCCTTACAACTGAGGATGATTCAAGGACGGCCGGCGGCCGTGGCGGGGCGGACGACGAGCAGCGCGCCGGACGAAGCCCGAGCCCGGCTTTCGGCTGTCGGCCGTTCGACAGGCTCACGGCCCAGGCCCTGAGCATCGTCGAAGGGCTCTGGGCTTTCGGAGCAGCTGTTGCACCGAAAGCCGAATGCCGAAAGCCGAAAGCCGGTTTGTTGCCCGCTTCGGCGCTTGCCGAAAGCCGTCCGGCCGGCAATAATCCGCGCGGGTGGGGGGCGGGAGCACCAAAGCGTGGCTCAGCAACTGGCCAGGCTTGCCGCCAGAGGAAGCCTGCGCGTCGCCGGACTGATGTCCGGCACGTCGGCCGACGGCGTCAGCGCCGCGATCTGCGACGTCGGCCAGCGCGGGGTCCGCGTCCGGGCCTTCCGGACCTACCCCTACTCCGACGAGCTCCGCGAGAGGATCTTCCGGCTCTTCGACCCGGCCACCGCCCGGGTCGATGAGATCTGCCACCTGAACTTCGCCCTCGGCGAGGTCTTCGCCGCCGCCCTCCTGCGCCTGGCGCGGGAGAGCCGGATCAGGGTCGGCTCCATCGACCTGGTCGGTTCCCACGGGCAGACCATCCAGCACCTGCCGGCCGGCGTCAAGTTCTGCGGGAAGCTCGTGCGCTCCACGCTCCAGATCGGCGAGCCCTCGGTGATCGCCGAGCGCACCGGGCTGCCGGTGGTGGCCGACTTCCGCCCGCGGGACATGGCCGCCGGCGGCCAGGGCGCGCCGCTGGTGCCCTTCGCCGACCTGGTGCTCTTCCGCGACGGCCGGCGCTCCCGCGCCGTGCAGAACATCGGCGGGATCGCCAACGTGACGTACTTGGGAGTGGGGCCGGGGGCCAGGGGGCGGAGATCAGGGGCCAGGACCCCGCAACCCGCAACCCGCAACCCGCAACTGGTTCTGGCCTTCGACACCGGCCCGGGCAACATGATCGTCGACCGCCTGGCGGTCCGGACCACCGACGGCGCGAAGGCCTTCGACGCCGGCGGGCGGCTGGCCGCGCGCGGGCTGGTCGACGCGAGGCTGCTCGCCGAGCTGATGTGCCACCCCTTCCTGGCGCGCCGGCCGCCCAAGTCGACCGGCCGCGAGGAGTTCGGCGTCGGCTTCGCCGACCGGCTCTGGAAGGAGAACCGCCGTCGCCTCAGGCCGGAGGACCTCCTGGCCACCGCCACGGCCTTCACCGCCCGGAGCATCGCCGAGGCCTACGCGCGCTTCCTGCCCGGACCGGTCGACGAGGTGGTGCTCTGCGGCGGGGGCGCCAGGAACCGCACGCTCGTCCGGATGCTCCGGGCCGAACTGCCGGGGCGCACCCGGCTCGTCCCGCCGGAGCGCTTCGGGGTCACCGCCGAGAGCCGCGAGGCCGTCTCCTTCGCCATCCTGGCCTGGGCGACGGTAAAGGGTCTGGCCGGCAACGTCCCGGCGGCCACCGGCGCGAGCCGCGCGGCGGTGCTCGGCAAGATAGTTCCAGGGAATGCAGAATGATGAATGGTGAGTGCAGAAACGAGCGGCGGAGGCCGCCCCGCCCCTCGGGTTTCACCATTCATAATTCACCATTCTGCATTGCCGTCCACGCGTTTCGGCGATGAAGCGAATGCTTGACCGCGGGCGGCTCACCACCGAGAAGAGGAACCCGCGCAGCCGGAACATCGACCGGCTGTCGGCGTCCGGCATCGTCGGGCTCATCAACCGCGAGGACCAGTTGGTGGCCCCGGCCGTCGCCAAGGAGAAGCGCCGGATCGCCGCTGCGGTCGAGCTGGTCGTGGCCAGTTTCCGCGCCGGCGGGCGGCTCTTCTACGTCGGGGCCGGCACGAGCGGCCGGCTCGGCGTCCTCGACGCCTCGGAGTGCCCGCCGACCTACGGCGTGCCTCGCACCATGGTCCAGGGGATCATCGCCGGCGGCCGCCGGGCACTGGTGCGCTCGATCGAGGGCGCCGAGGACCGCGCCGCCGCCGGCGCAGCGGCTGTCGAGGCCAGGCGCGTCGGCCCGCGCGACACGGTGATGGGCATCGCCGCCTGCGGCCTGACGCCCTACGTCCGCGGGGCGGTCGAGCGCGCCCGGAAGCTCGGCGCGCGAACGGTATTCTTCACCTGCTCGCCGGAGGTGGCCAGGTCCATCCGCGCCGACGTGGTCATCAATCCCGTCGTTGGGCCGGAGGTCGTGACCGGCTCCACCCGGATGAAGGCCGGGACGGCGACCAAGCTGGTGCTCAACACCATCACCACCGCTGCCATGATCCGGATCGGCAAGGTCCACGGCAACCTGATGGTCGATCTGCGCGCGACGAACGCCAAGCTCCGCGACCGCGCCGAGCGCATCGTGATGACCGAGGCCGGCCTCTCGCGAGCAGCGGCCCGGCGGCTGCTCGCCTCCGCCGGCGGCGCGGCCAAGACGGCCCTGGCCATGCAGGGGCTGGGTTGCGGCCGTGCCGAGGCTGAGGCGCGGCTCACCGCGGCGGGCGGGTCGCTGCGGAAGGCCACGGAAGGAAAGCCCCGTGCCTGAGGTCATCAGCGGCCAGAAGGTGACCGGGCTCGGTCCGGCGGACTTCGCCGTGCTCTTCGGGGCCTTGGGGCTCCTTCTGGTCATCACCTGGCTGGCCGGCCGCAAGGCGCAGGACACCCGCGACTACTTCCTGGGCGGCCGGGGCATCCCCTGGCTGGTGGTCTGCCTGTCCTTCGTGGCCACCGAGGTCAGCGCGGTGACCATCGTCGCCGTGCCGGCCACCGGCTACAGCGAGAACATGCAGTACCTGCAGTTCTTCGTGGGCTCGGCGCTGGCCAAGGTGTTCGTGGCCTTCCTGTTCATCCCGGCCTTCTACAAGCACGACTGCACCACCATCTACCAGTATCTCGGCCAGCGCTTCGGGCCCGGAACGCAGTACGCCGGCTCGGCCTTCTTCTTCATCACCCGGCTGCTGGCCTCGGGGGTGCGGCTCTACGCCGCCTGCCTGGGCATCAAGGTGATCCTGGGCTGGACGCTGCTGCAGGCCCTGCTGCTCTTCACGCTGGTGAGCATCCTGTTCATCGCCTTCGGGGGCATCAAGGCGGTGGTCTGGAACGGGGCCTACGAGACGCTGATCTTCTACGCCGCGGCCGTCGGCGTGGGCGGATTCCTGCTCATGAACATCGATGGCGGCCTGGCCCGGGTCTGGGAGGTGGCCGGCGATCCGCAGTTCAACCGCCTGAGCGTCTGGAACTTCAAACTGGACCTGGCCGACCCGACCACCTTCTGGGCCGGCGGGCTGAACGCCTTCTTCGTGGGCCTGGCCGTCTTCGGCACCGACCAGGAGCTGGTCCAGCGGCTGCTCACCGCCGACACCCGGCGCTCCAGCCAGAAGGCCATGGTGGGCACGATCTTCGCGGCCCTGCCGGTGACCTTCATGTACCTGGGGCTGGGCGTGCTGCTCTTCGTCTTCTACCGGCAGCACCCGCAGCTGCTGGGCACCTTCGAGAACAAGGAGGTCCTCTCCCACTTCACGGTCAACTTCCTGCCGGCGGGCATGAAGGGGCTGGTGCTGGCCGCCATCGTCCTGGCCAGCATCGACTCGCCGCTGGCTTCGCTGTCCTCCTCCTTCGTGACCGACATCTACCGGCCGCTCATCAACCGGAACGCCTCGGAGCGGCACTACCTCTGGGTCTCCCGGTGCGGAGTGATCGGCTTCGGAGTCCTGCTGGCCGGACTGGCCATCGCCTGCTCGCCGCTCAAGAGCATCCTCTGGGTGGCCTTCCAGGTGCTCTCCGTGACCGGCGGCGCCACGCTCGGCGTCTTCCTGCTGGGCCTGCTCACCAAGCGCAGAGGCAACCTGGCCAACGTCCTGGCCATGGTCACCAGCGCCGTCTGGATGCTCTCGCTCATGTTCATGAGCAAGTACCAGGGCCTGAAGCTCGGCTGGAGCTGGCTGATCGTGATCGGCACGGCGGCGACCTTCGTCCTGGGCTACCTTTTCTCGCTCCTGGAGGAGCGGGGCCGCGCTCAGAAGGCTTCGGCCTCTCCGGCCCCGGAAGCTGTTGAGTGAGCGCGGGTCGGCCACGGAGCCGCAGTGAGGATCAAGACAGGCAAACCGCCACCGCAGTATTGAGGAGCGCTGGACTCAGAGCCCCATCAGCCGGAACGTGCTCCCGTGCGGCAGGTGTTCAGCGCGCAGACCCGCGAGGTTGGCGTTGATGTACTCGGCGAGCGCCGCCATGCCCGGCTCCTCGGACGTGCCGTGGTTCACGCGGATGACCGGGTGTCCCATGTCCTCTGCCCGCTGGATCCCCGACCAGTAGCACGAGCCGTCGTCGCAGACGATCGAGCAGTCGCAGCCCATCGCGCGATAGGCGGCGATGTCGCAGCCGCAGCCGGTGCCGACGCCGATCCGGGAGACTGTCACGGCGGGGTCGCCGGTGACCTGGACGGCCGGCTCCCCGAGCGCCGCGCAGCGCTCGGCCACGCGGCGGGCGAAGTCGCCGAGCGGCACGGGCTCGATGTCGTAGCGGTGCTGGTAGCCGTCCGCGCCGACGGCCTGCGGCCGGCCGGCCATCCCCAGGAAGCGCGCCCAGGCCCAGGGGATGCCGACCTCCGGCCAGCGGTCCCAGCAGTCGTGGTTGCGGACGATGACCAGCCCGTGGCGCTCGATGTAAGCCCGCTTCTCCTCGTACTCCGCGTCGTCGGCCAGGGGCTTATCGCGGTGGTTCCAGAACGTCGGCTCGTGACCGACCACCAGGCGCACGCCGCGCTCGACCGCGAAGCCGAGCGCCCGGAAGCTCGGCATCCAGGTCACGATGCAGCGGTCGACGTCGGCGTCGGGATCGCCGGCGATCACCCGGTCGACGGTCTGGCCGCGGTCGACCCAGTCGGCCCGGGAGAGGAAGTGCTCGAGGATGGCGCTGACCTTCATGGCTCTGTCCCCTCCTGCTCTCGCGGATTCAAGTGCACGCGCAGTTCCCCGCGAGCGGAAATCTGCCACCGCGTCCGGGTCAGCCGGTCGAGGAACCGCAGGTCGTGGCTCACGAGCACCAGCGCCGAGACGCACTCGCCGAGCGCCGCCTCCAGACACTCGATCGACGGCAGGTCGAGGTGGTTGGTGGGCTCGTCCATGACGATGAGCCACGGCTGCCGGGCGACGCCGAGCGCCAGGAGCAGCTTGCGGAGTTCGCCGGGGCTCGGCTCGTCGGTCTCCAAGAGCCGCTCGGGGCGCGAGCCCAGGCAGCTCACGAAGGTCATGACCGGGGCGAGCTCGCGCTTGCCGAGCCTTCGGGCCTCGTCGAGGATCCGGCGCGACTCGGCCAGGCCGATCTCCTGCGGGACATAGACGAAGCGCTCGGCGGGCAGCTCGAGGCCCCCCACCAGGTGGCGGATCAGGGTGCTCTTGCCGGCGCCGTTGGGCCCGACCACGCCGATCCGGTCCTCCGGCCCGACGGCCAGGTCGGGAAAGGAGAGGCTTCGCGCGGCGCCGAGCGGCATCTCCCCGGCCGGCAGACGCAGCAGGAAGTCCCGCTCGGCGCGCTCGCCGCGCAGCTCGACGCCCAGGCGGTACTCCTTCTTGAAGCGCAGGTCCTGGAGCTTCTCCTCGGCCTGGCGCTGCCGGCCGCGCATCTGCCGCAGGAGCTGCCCGGCGTGGGTGTCCTTGCCGGTCAGCCGGGCGGCGTCGATCTTCCCCTTGGCGTCGTGGTCATGGCGGCCGAGCCCCTTCTTCGAAAGCCGCTTGGGGGCGCCGGCGGCGGCTCGGGCGCGCACGTCGGCCTCGGCCTTGAGCCGGCCGACTTCCCTCTGGGCCTGGCGCCTCGCGACCTTGAGTCCCTCCTGCTCGGCCCGGCGGAGCTCGACGGCCTTGGAGTAGCCGCCCGGGCGCATGGCTGCGTTCGGCGGCTCGAGCACCAGGCACTGCCGGCAGAGGCCGTCGAGGAGCTCGCGGTCGTGGCTGACCAGTAGGCCCGTGCCCCGGAAGGTCTTGAGGGCCTCGAAGAGCAGCGCCGCGGCGTCGTGGTCGATGTGGTTGGTGGGCTCGTCGGCGGCCAGGACGTCGGGGTCCTGCCAGAGCGCCGCGCCGATCTGGGCGCGCTTCCTCTCGCCGTGGCTCAGGCTCGTCCAGCGCGCCGGCCAGTCGGCCCCGATCCCGAGCAGCCCGCGGAGCCGGCAGGCCTCGGGCCTCGCGTCCGCCAGGAAGCCGCCGAGCTCGGCGGGCGGGTCGTCGGTGCGCTGCGGGCAGTAGACCACCCGGGCCCCGGACCGGATCGTCCCGCGGAGGGGCTCGAGCTCCCCGCAGGCCAGCCGCAGCAGCGTGGTCTTGCCCGCGCCGTTGGGGCCGATGATCCCGGTCCAGCCGGGGTGGAAGCTGGCGGTCAGGCCGTCGAAGAGCAGGGCTCCGGCCGAGTCGTAGCCGAAGGCCACCGCATGGAATTCGACGGATGCCGTGGACATGCCCCTCCTCCTGATCGAATCGTACCTCACTCTGGATGCGAGGCAACCCCCTTTGTCCGCAAGGCACTTCAACCCTCGCGTCTCATGGTGTCCGAAGCCGAACATCCAACATGCAACATTCAACACGCAACATGCAGTGAATGGCGGAGATATCCATCAATGAATAACTCAAAGCTGAATCGGCTCTTTCCTCTGCTTCATTGCGTGTTGGGTGTTGTGTGTTGGATGTTGCATGTTCGGTCCCGGGACGCGTGAATGCACGCCACAAGCCTCCATACAGCCCGACACGCTGATCCTGAGCGGCACTGAAATCCCCTGTCTTTACCCGATAGGCGGCGGGCCTGGCGGAAGCCGGCCGCGGGGCTAGAATGCCGGGCATGCCCGGCTTCATCTTCTTTGACATCGACGACACCCTGCTCGACGACCGCTACGCCACGGCGGCCGGAGGGCGCGGTCTCCACGGGGAGTTTCCGGAGATGCTGCCCGGCCCGGCCGACGAGTTCGCCCGGCTGTGGCTCGAGGTCACTTACCGGCACATCGAGCGCTGGATGGCCGGCGAGTGCTCCCACCTGGAGCAGCGCCGCGCGCGGGTCCGTGAGGTCTGGCGGGGCGGGCCGCTCTCCGACGCCGAAGCCGACCGGATCTTCTGCCGGTACTGGCGGCATTACGAGGCCGGCGTCCGGCTCTTCCCGGACGCGCTGCCGTGCCTGGAGGCGCTCGCCGGCCGGCCCGTCGGCATCATCACCAACGGCGCCTCCGAACTGCAGCGCGCCAAGCTCCGCCAGGCCGGGCTGCTCGACCGCTTCAGCCCGGTGCTGGTCTCCGGCGACATCGGCATCGACAAGCCCGACCCGCGCATATTCCAGGAGGCCGCCCGCCTGGCCGGCCGTGCGCCGCTCGAGTGCCTCTACGTGGGCGACCGTCTCGAGACCGACGCGCTGGCGGCCGCACGGGCGGGTATGACCGGGGTGTGGCTGGACCGCACCGGCAGCCCGGAGGCTGGCACCGACGGCATCGCCGTGATCAACGGGCTCGAGGAGCTTCCCATGCTGATCCAGCTATGGGACCGGGACTGAGGGATATCGGCGGCGGAAAGCTTCACGGGTAGTTCCCTGGCGGCGGTCCGTCCCGCGCTGCCCGCCATGCGCGGTCGGATGCCGACCTTTGGCCTCAACCAGGAGGCATTGCGTCGGGCACTGCGGTCCAGGCCGGGGCGGCAGCGGTAATCACAATCGAGCGGTCAACATTCGGCCGCAGGTTCGCGAGCTTGCGAGCGTCACCAGCAAGCCATGGTCCGGCATTTCACTCATCGATTCCAGCGCGCTTCATGAGGATGCGCTCCACGAAACCACCTTGCATCTTCTCGCCCTCGAAATACATCCAATCAGTGATCCCCGAGCTGGCACTCCTGCATTCAGCTCCCTTCCTGATCCCGGGGCGATGGGGTGGTTCTGTTACAACCAGCCCGACAACCTCAGATCCCTCAAAAGAAACGCCCTCCAGCCAGATATGCTCGACAACCTCAGAGGCGCTGTCTTGGAGACAGATCTTGACCATGGGGACACCATATGGCGGGACGACATGTCGGTTGTTATCCTCAACGATACGCCTGAACTCTGGGAGTCGACGTTGTGCCTCCGCAATGGCAGCGACGATCTCTTCGTCATCACCTGTGGTATGCAATATGTCGTCGGCCATCGTCCTTCCTTCTGAACAATGACCGGCACAAGCCCACTGTCCCGCGGACCTGCGGGCAGCCACACGCCGCCAGGTCGGTCGCTGGCAGATTGTAGATTCTCGGTGTCTCTCGTCAAGGCAGCGCATCGGGTCCATGACACGATAGGCGACGAGTCCCAGAGAGAGGCACGACGGCGATTCCTACAACAATCGGTTCGACCTTGCTCACCGCCCTGAGTGTGGTCGAATGGGCCGCCAGGAACCGCTGGGCCTCTCATCTCGACATAGAAGACCGCAGCCGCTGTTGCTCTTAGCGGCTCTGCGCCAATTGGCGCGGGACGGCCGTTCTTGTTCGCCCAGATATCACGCACCCCTGCGCGTCATAACCACCTCGATGGCCGCCCGGATGCCCTCCTTAGGCACCGCGCCGCCCCAGCCGACTTCCTTCCCGTCGATGAAGATGGCTCGCCATGCTTCGTACCTGGCGAGCGTCTCCGGGTCGTCGGAGTCGTACTCGCGGAGGACGACCCGTTCGCCGAACTCGGCGCAGACCGCGCGGACGCGGTCGGCCTCGGTGCAGGTGGCCAGGCATCTGTCCTGCTCCTCGTCGGCACTTTTTCCGGTCCCGCGGAGCCACTGTCAAGTTTTTGCCGTCGACCGCAGCCGGGCTGTCGGTAGAATGCCCTGGTCAACCGAACCATGATAAGGAGACCGCCATGAAACTCAAGTACGGATGCAACCCGCGGCAGGCCTACGCCACCGCCGAGCCGATCGATCCGAAGAAGGTGCCGGTGGAGGTGATCAGCGGCAGCCCGTCGATGATCAACTTCCTGGATGCCCTGAACGCCTGGCAGCTGGTGCGCGAGACCCGCCAGGCCCTGGGCAAGCCGGCGGCGACCAGCTTCAAGCACGTCTCGCCCTCCGGCGCGGCGGTGGCCGAGCCGCTCAGCGACGAGCTGGCCAAGGTCTACGAGGTGGACGGCGTCGAGCTCAGCCCCGCGGCGCTGGCCTACGTGCGGGCCCGCGGCGCCGACCCCAAGTGCTCCTTCGGCGACTTTGCCGCGCTCTCCGAGGTGGTCGACGTGCCCACCGCCGAGTTCCTGCAGGGCGTGGTCTCCGACGGGATCATCGCCGCCGGCTACGAGCCCAAGGCCCTCGACCTCCTGAAGCAGAAGAAGGGCGGCGGGTTCATCATCATGACCGCCGACCCCAAGTTCCGCCCGCCGGAGCGCGAGGCCCGCGAGGTCTACGGCATGCGTCTGGTCCAGGACCGCAACAACTTCGACATCACCGCCGACACCCTCAAGAACGTGGTCTGCGGGAAGCTCACCCCCGAGGCGGTGCGCGACCTGGTCCTCGGGCAGATCGCCATCAAGTACACGCAGTCGAACTCGGTGGGCTATGCGCTCGGCGGCCAGATGATCGGCATCGGCGCCGGGCAGCAGTCCCGGGTGGACTGCACCAAGCTGGCCGGGGGCAAGGCCGACGTCTGGCACCTGCGCCGGCACCCCAAGGTCATGGACCTGCGCTTCAAGAAGGGCGTCAAGCGCCAGGACCGGATCAACTGGCGGATCCGCTTCATCGAGGGCGAGCTCACCTCATCCGAGCGCCGGATCTTCGACGACCTCCTCGAGAAGGCCGTCCCGGAGCTCACCCTGCAGGAGAAGGCCGACTGGGTCGCCAAGCTCGACGGCGTCTCCATGGCCTCAGACGCCTTCATCCCCTTCCGCGACAACATCGACCACGCCCAGCGCCACGGGGTCAAGTTCATCTGCCACCCGGGCGGCGCCGCGCGCGACGAGGACATCAAGGCCGCCTGCGAGGAGTACGGCATCGCCATGGCCTACACCGGGGAGAGGCTCTTCCACCACTAGATGCTTGAGTTCCTCCTCTCAGATTCCCTCTCCCCCCTGAGGGAGAGGGAAAGGGTGAGGGGTGTAGCCAGTCACCAATGAGACACGCCCCTCACCCCCGGCCCTCTCCCGCAAGGGGAGAGGGGGACTGAGAGGAAGACGGCCCTCCACCCTCCACCAGACTCTACGGCGCCTTCTCCCCGCCGACGCGGAACTCCGGGAAGCTCGCCGGGATCTTCAGGGACATGGCGTTGCCGCGCCAGAAGCTGGACTGGTCCTTGCCCTCGGCGTCGGTCAGCGCCCGGCTGAAGTTGGCGCGGAACGTGACCGCGTCCTTGGCTCCCAGCGCGCTCCGGGGCACGGCAATCTCGAAGGCCCGCCGCTCGGCGTCGGCCTTGATAACCAGCCCCGCCACTGGCTCGGAGCTGGTCACCTCTCCGGTAAGGCGGTTCACGGTGACGGTTAGGGGCTTGGCCTCCGGCCCGGAGGCCAGGTGCAGCGACGCCGAATCCGCCTTGGCGCCGTCGCCCCCGGGCAGCTGCATCAGGCAGTAGAGTTTCTCGCCGTCGGCGGACAGCCGGAAGCGGCTGCTCTCCTTGGCCGGCAGGTTCTGGTAGAAGGGGAGCACCCACGCGGGGTGCTTCTTGCCGGTGGCCGCGAAGCAGTGCAGGTCGGTGCAGAGCAGCCCGACCTTCCACTCCTCCTCCTCGACCTTGCCGTCGAGCTGCACCTTGGCGTCGGCGGGCACGGTCAGGACCTCCTGCGCCGCGGCGAGGTCCAGCTCCACGAACTTCCACGGCTCCTTGTAGCCGGCGTGCGAGGACCAGAGGTGCAGCCCGACCTTGTACTTGCCGTCGGCCACTCCCGGCTTGCGCTTCAGGGTCACCGTGAAGTACTGCTCCCGGCCGCCGCGCACGGCCGTCTCGAGCGTCGGGTACTCCTTCCAGTCTGGCGAGGGCTCGATCTTGGCGTCGAACTCCGGGCCGGTGGCCACCAGCTTGAGATCAAAGAGCGCCCGGTTCATGGTGTTGACGAGGTAGATCCGGAAGGAACCCTCGCTCTCGCCCAGGCGCAGTTGGCCGTCGCGCACACCCATCCGGATGGAGAGGTTGTCCTTCACCTGCATCTTGGCGTTGCAGAGCGACTTTCGCTCGGTGGTCCAGTCGGCCTCGCCGGCGGAGGCGGCCGCAAGCCAGCCGGAAATCAGCACGATCGCGAGTGCCACAGTCCTCATGGAAGCCTCCTTACGTAGTCGGCCGGCGGGCCGGCGACACCCGGGCCGCAACCATTGTAGCCGCGGTCGCCCTTCCGCGAAGTCCAGGCCGCGGCGGCTTCACGTTTCGGGACCGCCGGCCCATCCCTTCAACCTCCAACCCCCACCCCCCAACCTCTCGGTTAGGCCACCAGCTCTCCCCGCAGCACGGTCACGGCGCGCCCGGAGAGCAGCACCCGGTCGCCGCTGATCCGCACGCCGACGACTCCGCCGCGCCGGGAAGCCTGGTAGCCGACCATTTGCGACTTGCCGAGCTTCGCCCCCCAGTAGGGGCCCAGGCAGCAGTGCGCCGAGCCAGTGACCGGGTCCTCGTCGATCCCCACCTGGGGCCCGAAGAACCGGGAGACGAAGTCGTAAGCCGGCTCGTCTGAGCGGGCGGTGACGATGACCCCGCGGATGTCGACCAGCTTGAGCCGCGCCATGTCCGGAGCTAGGCGCCGGACGGTCGCGGCATCGGCCAACTCGACCAGGTAGTCGATGCGGTTCCTGCCCACGAAGGACGCCCCGGCGCCCAGAGCCTCCAGCAGCCCCCGGGGGACGGCAGCGGCCCTCGCCGGCTCGGCCGGGAAATCCATTTCCATCGAGCCGTTGGCCTGGCGACTGACCACGAGCAGCCCGCTGGCGGTGCGGAACCTGGCGGGGCCGTCGGGGGCCAGGCGGCCGGTATCATAGAGCGCGTGCGCGGCGGCCAGGGTGGCGTGCCCGCACAGGTCGACCTCGCAGGCCGGAGTGAACCAGCGCAGGTCGAAGCCGTCGGCGCGCGGGACCACGAAGGCGGTCTCGGAGAGATTCATCTCCGAGGCCACCTCCTGCATCCAGGCCGCCTCTGCCGGCCGCTCAAGCAGGCAGACCGCCGCCGGGTTGCCCCGGAACGGCCGGTCGGCGAAGGCGTCGACTTGGAGGATCGGCACGGTCATGTCTCGTCTCCTGGCAGCCCGCTGCACTTGTCGTCATTCCGGCCCGCGGAACGGCTCCGCCCCCACTCGGCCCGGTCGACGGCCCGGAGGTCCTCGACCTCCCAGCGGCCCTTCTTGAACAGGCCCTGTTCGATGCGCCGGCGGAAGGTCATGCCGATCCGGCTCATGACCGTTTCGCTGGCCTTGTTCCAGAGGCAGTGGGCGGCCTCGATGCGACTGGCACCGAGTTCGGCAAACCCGAAGTCGACCACGGCGCGGGCCGCCTCGGTCATGTAGCCGCGCCCCTGGTGCCGGGGGTGGGTCATGAAGCCGAGGTTCCAGACGCCCTCCTCAGGCTCCCGCCTGATGGCGATCCGACCCACGAACACTCCCGAGCCCAGAAGCTCCATCGTGAAAGTGTAGGACTCACCGTTGTCCCAGGCGCACAGGCTCTTCTCCAGAAACGGCAGCAGATCCTCCTCGCGCTCGGGAGGATCCCAGGCCATCCCGTCGTTGAAGCCGGGATGGCGCGTCGCCGAGAATACGTGGGGGCCGTCCTCGCGCGAGGGGCACCGCAGCCGCAGGCGCGCCGTGGTCAGAGCGAAGTCTCTTGGGAGTCTCATCGGCCCTCGCCCTCACCTTCCCCCGGTCTCAGCCGCATCTCGTTGGTCGGCTTGAAGCCCAGCGACTCGTAGAGCGGCCGGCCGGCGTCGCTGGCGTGGAGCGTCACCGTCGGGTAGCCGTTGCCGCGGCACCAGGCCAGGATCGTCTCCATCAGGCGCCGGGCGAGTCCCCGCCCGCGCAGCTCGGGTGCGGTGTAGACGTTCATCACGCAGCCCGCCCGGCCGGAGGGGTTCCGGGGGCCGGGGCACGTCTCCTGCAGCAGAAGCCCGGCGCCGGCGACGGGCCGGCCATCGCGATCGACCATCAGCCACGCCCGGTACTCGCCGGCCTGCAGCTTGCGGCGCGTCCAGGCGGCGGTGGGTTCCGCCAGCCGCTCGAGCAACGCCGCATCGCCGAGCTTCATGGCCTCCCACATGGCCCTCCTGTGGGCCATCATCACCGGCAGATCCGCCAGGGCGGCTTCGCGGATGGCGAACTCCTGAGGCTCGGCGCCACTTGGCCGATGGCTGATGCTGGTCATGGCTTCTTCCCCACAACAGAGGCCGCTTCGTCCCGGGGCAGCAGCAACACCAGTCCCGCCGCCGGCACGCAGAGCGCCGCGGACGCGGCCAGCACCGTCCAGGTGCCGCCGAAGAGGTCGCCGAGGCCGGCCAGCAGCGGCACGAGCATTCCGCCGACGCCCCAGCCGAAGCCGAGCATGATGCCGCTGGCCAGAGCCGCGCTCCGCGGCAGGAGCCGCTGTCCGGCGGCCACGTTGATCGGTATGGACAGCCCCAGGACCGCCCCGCCGGCGACGAGCAGGGCACAGCTCGCCCACACGCAGCCGGCGCTCGAGAGGTCCAGCGCCCCGAGGAGCAGCGCGCCGCCCAGCGCGAAGCTGAGCCCCAGCACGCGGCGGACGCCGAAGCGTTCGGCCACCGCCGTGCCCCCCAGGCCGGCCAGCGCCTGGACCAGGAAGAAGGCGGCCACCAGGACGGCCCCGCGGGCGTCGCTGAAGGCGTGCTCGCCCCCGTAATGGATGGACGTGAACTGCTGGAAGCCAATGAGCGTCGCGGCCCGCAGCACCACCAGCATCCAGAACAGGGAGAGCAGGCCGAGGTGCGGCCGGAGGTCCCCGGCCAGTTGGCGGAGCGTCGAGCGCACCGAGGGCAGCGCCAGGGCCTCGCCCTCCGGCCGCAGCCGCGGCACGGCCCGCTGGGCGGCGAGCGCGACCAACCCCAGCGCCGCGAGCAGCGCGATCCAGGGGATCCGCCCCGGGATGAAGAGCGGGGGCATGAGGATGCCCAGCCCGTAACCCAGGCTTCCCGAGAAGACGAAGATGGCGACCGCGCCGCCGAAGCGCCCGGAGCGCGAGCGACCGGCGATGGCCGCCCCCTGCGGATGGTAGCAGGCCAGCCCGATGGCGCCGGCCCAGATCCCGACAAGGGCCAGCAGGTATCCGGCGCCCGGGCCGGCCATCGCGGCCAACGGGAAGACCAGCCCGTAGCCGGCCACCCCCAGGATGAGCCCGCCGACCACGAAGAGCCGCGTGCGCATCCGGTCGGAGGCCAGCCCCAGGAGCGGCTGGAAGAGCACGGTCAGGCTGTTGGGGATGGTCAGCAGCGAGGTCTGCATCTGGGAGAGCCCGAAGTGCTCATGGAAGTAGCGCAGCAGTGGCGCGGTGTATCCGGCGTAGAAGTCCACCGTGAAATGCGCCAGGATCACCGCAGCCGCCGCCCCGGGACCGACCGCCGCCGGCGCGGCGTGTTCAGGACTTGCCGCGGCCGTCTTCACTTCGGAACTCACGGGCGCCTCCCTGGCATCCACCCTGCACCTTCGACCTTCCAACATTCCCCGTCACCGGGGCTTACTGGCCACCGCGATCAGCCGCTGCGAGTGCCGGGTGAACCGGCCCCCGCCCGGGCCGTGGAGCCGGACCTCGCCGAAGCCCGCCGAACGCAGGAATCCGCGCAGTTCGGTCCCGGTGAAGACGCGCATGCTGACGATGTGCCGCTCGGTCCTCCGGCCGCGCCGGAGCGTCCAGATCGAACGGATGCGCTTGTCCCCGGGGCGCAGCCGGTTCCGCTGGGTGGCGAGCACCCCGCCCACCCGGGTCTCGATGCTGGGCCGGAAATGAACCAGCACCCAGCTCTTGTTCATGCCCTCCACCAGGAACCTCCCGCCGGGCTTGAGCGCCGCGAGCACCCGCCGGCAGAACCTGAGGTTGTCGGCGTCCGAGAAGTAGCCGAAGCTGCCGAACCAGTTGAAGACGGCATCGAACTCGCGATCGAAGGCGATCGCGCGCATGTCGCCCTGCAGGAAGCGGGCCTTGAGCCGGCCGCGACCGGCCAGCATCCGCGCCTTGGCGACGTACGCGCCGGTCCGGTCCACGCCGGTCATTGCCAGGCCCATGCGCGCCAGGGGCAGCGTGATCCGGCCCTGACCGCAGGGCACGTCGAGGACCCTCTGCCCGCGCCGGACGCCGAGCAGCCGCTTGATGACCCGTGCCTGCTCGAGGCTCTTCGCCCGCTCGAACTGGCTGGAGAGCACCCGGCCGTAGAGGCCATCGAAGAACTTCTCGTACCACTCCCTCTTCTTTCCCATGCTTCCACCTTCAACCTTCCACCCTCGACCCGTCGCGGAAACGATCAAACAAAAACCCGCCGTCCTTGGGGGCGGCGGGTTCGGGTTCCTTGCTTCGCTCTCGGCTAGTCTCGGAAGCCTCCGCCGCCGCCCGGGCACAGGTGAATGCCGGCGTCGACCGCCACGCGCTTGGTGGCGGTGGCGCTCGTGCACCTGAACCAGGACCGACGGCTGCTGCTCACTTCAGGTTCCTCCGACTGGGCCGGAGTTATAGGCAGCAAGGGCCACCTGTCAAGCCGGAAACTTCGAAATCCCCATGCGCCAGGCGACTCCGCGGCAAGTCACGTGCCCCTCCCAGCCGCCTGCAGGTATTCGCCCAGCCGCTCCAGGTGGTAGAGGAAGAGCGCAGGCTCCCACAGCGCCAGGGACTCCTGCTCCCTGGCCGGCAGGAAGCGTTCGACGTCGGCGCGCGCCGTGGCCCAATCGAGGCCCTGGATCCTCTCGCGCATCGTCTCCAGGTACCACTCGGGCGTGACCTGAACCTTCCTGCCGGCCCAGGGGCCCTGCTGGTCGAGGGCGCCGGCCAGCAGGCCCAGGTCGGGCCGCGTCTTCCGCGCGACGTACCAGAGGAAGTCGTGCCAGTCCCGGCCCTTGGCGTACTCGCGGCAGAGCAGCGCGTGCGACTTGAGGGCGAAGCTCGAGGCGAGCGTCTGGGTGCTGATGGCGCTGGTCACCGGGAAGGTGATGTAGTGGGTCTCGAAGGCCGAACCGGCCGGCGGGTTGGTGTCGACTTCCAGCTTGATCCGCACCTTCCGGGCGCGCTGGCGCGAAAAGGGCAGGTCCAGTTCCAGGATCTGGCCGATGGAGTCGGTCTTGAGGAAGGCCTTGCGGACCGCCGAGTCCGTCGCCGAGCGTTCCTGGGCCTCGAAGCGGATGCCCTGCGTCAGACAGTCCTGTCGGACCGCATCCAGGTGCTGCCCCCAGGCGAAGCCGGGGTCCGGCTCGCGGAGCAGGAAGTCCAGGTCCTCCGAGAACCGGCTCGTGCCGTAGAGGATGCGCAGGCAGGTGCCGCCATGGAAGGCCGCCGCGGAGAAGAAGCCGGAACGCGATAGGCCCGCCAAGACGAAGTGCTGCATGATCTCCTGGAGGACGTTGTCCTGCTCGACCGCGTTGGCCGGGCCGTACTGCCTGATCCGCTCCCGGAGCAATTCGCCGATCATGGCCCGAACTCCTTCACCAGATTGCCGAGATAGGTCCTGACCCGCTGGCTCCTGACCGTCTCGATGACCTCCACGGACGGCTTGGCGGCAATCCCGCGCAGGTCGTCCTCGTCGATGCGCATGGACGCGGTCAGGAAGCCGGCCCCGCCGCGGTCCCAGCGGACCTCCGTCCGGAGATAGAGCAGGTCGGCAATGGCCCGCAGCGGCGTGGCGATCGCGGCCCAGGAGTCCCCGGCAACCGGCGTGGCCACCACGCCGGCCGACGGGTCGGCGGCCACCACGCGCCGGAACGAGAAGCGCCCCAAGGGCGTGGAGAAGTCCCGCGAGCGGCTCGATGTCACGCTGCTCACCGTCTGCACGGCTTCCGGAATCAGGCCGTGATGCGCCAGGGCGGACTCCAGGCTCACGTGCGATGGCCAGTTCAGGAAGGCGGCGACGGCAAACGGATGGGGCTCGCTCCTGCGATACGCGGGCGCCAGGCAGTAACGCCCCGGTTTGAGCCTGAGCACCTCGCCCCTGGCCGCGGCGCGATGCACCAGCACGCGTCTGGCGGAAAGCGAGAGACCAGGAAACAGATTGAGAACCACCGACTCGTCGAAGAGGCCCCCGGGTGGCGCCAGTTTGTAGATGGCCTCCGTAAGTGTCTGCATCGCGCCTCCATTAATCTGCATCTATATTACACTAATCGTAATCTTAATGCAAGAATATTATGAGGCATATGCGCGCCACATTGTCATAAAATGCTAATTTACAATGCTATAGCATCAGTTTCCCACGATCCAGCCGGATCCGAACTCCAGCCCGCGCAGCAACCTGATCGGAGTGGGTGGCCAGGACGATGGTCTGTCCGCGCTTGTTCTCCTCGACGAGCAGGTCCATGATCTCCGCGGCGCGGGGGCCGTCGAGGTTGCCGGTGGGCTCGTCGGCGAGCAGGACGGCCGGCTCGTTGGCCAGCGCCCTGGCGAGCGAAACGCGCTGCTGCTCGCCGGCGGAGAGCTCGCCCGGCAGGTGGTCGAGCCGGTCGGCCAGGCCCAGCCGCTTGAGGATCTCCTCGGCCGCCTTGCGCGCATCCGCCCCGGCCCGGCCCCGGGCCAGCGGCGCCAGGCAGACGTTCTCGACCGCCGAGAGGTAGGGCACCAGGTGGAAGGTCTGGAAGACGAACCCCAGGTTCTTCGCGCGCCAGCGCGCCCGCGCCGGCGCCGACAGTCCGCTGACCTCGATCCCGGCCACCGTCACCGAGCCGGCCGTGGGCGTGAGCAGCCCGCCGATCGAGAAGAGCAGCGTGGTCTTGCCGCTGCCCGACGGGCCGGTGAGCGCCGCGAACTCGCCGGACTTGACCTCGAGGTCGATGCCGGCCAGCGCCGCCACCTCGCCGCCGCGCGACGGCTGGAACTTGCGGGACAGACCCTTGATGCTGATCATCAGCGCACCCTGAGGACGTCGGCCGGATCGGTCATGGCCGCGGAGATGATGGGCAGCAGCCCGGCCAGCGCGGAGATGCCCAGCGCCCCGGCGGCCGCCCAGACGGCGGTCATCCAGTCGACCGCCGGGCGGATGCCGACCAGACCCATGCGCGAGGGATCGATCTCCAGGGCCCCGACCGTGCCGACCGCGAAGCCCAGCGCCGCGCCGATGACCGCGACCAGCAGGAGCTTCATCAGGAACAGCGCCGCGAGCCTCCCGGGGCTGAAGCCCACCGCCAGGAACATGCCCAGCTCCGCGCGGCGCTCGCGCACGTCGGCCAGGAGGTAGAAGGCCACCACCAGCAGCGCGAGCAGGCCCAGCGCCCCGACGGTGAGCTGCTGGGTTAGCTCCGCGCCCTGCCGCGCGGTCAGCCGGGCGCTGGCGATGCTCACGTAGGTCACCGCGCGGGTGCCGGGCAGGGTCTTCTCGATCTGCTTCTCGATGTCCTTGAGGTAGTTGGCCGAGCCGCCGATCGGGCAGACGCAGCCCAGGGCGTCGATGGTGTGGATCTTGCCGGGCGCGCCGAGCAGGGCCTGGGCGTCGGCGATGTTCACGAAGATCCGCAGGTCGTCAACCGGCCCGACCGGCGGGACGCAGTCCCTGGGCTTGCCGCCGCCCTTGCCGGGCACCGCCGCGACGCAGAACTCCCGGCCCATCAGCGTCAGCCGGGCGCCGGGCTTGCCCTTCTCGCCCAGGCGCTCGGCCGCCGCCGCACCCAGGACACACTCCCCCGGCTTGACCTCGAAGCCCATCGGGGACTTGGGCGATCCCTTGGCGCGGCCCACCGACCCGACGTCGGCGGTGATGCCAGTGAGGATGCCCGGGCCGCCCTGTTCGGCGGTCAGACGCACCTGGAGCTTGCCCATGTAGTGCTCGGCGGGCACGTTCGAGGCCGCCAGTTTCTCGACCTGCGCAACGTCCATGGTCAGCGAGCCGCTCTCGCCGGAGGCCAGGGCGGCGGCGTCCGCGCCCGTCGGGACCACGGCGATGTTGCGGCCCATCTGCATGGTGATGCGCCGCAGGGCGTCGTTGAAGGCGGTGGAGAGCGTCTGGGTGAAGACCACCCCGGCGGCGGCCAGGGCCACGGCCCCGCAGGCCAGGGTGAAGCCGGCCTTGCGCCGGCCGATCTCCCTGAGGACCAGTCCGAAGGTGTTCAAGGGTCGGAGCTCCTTGTCCGGTTCGACGCCGGCCCGCCGCCGGCCGCGATTCCGCAGTCCAGTACGCGGAACCGGCGCGGAAGGGACAGGCTAAACCGCCGCTACCGGTCGACCTTCACCCGGTTGTCGATGCCCTTCCACTTGAGGAGCAGGTCCTCGCCCAGGGCGTCGGGGTTGAGCACGCAGGTGCAGTTCTGGAGCATGAACCCGGCCCGGTCCATGAGGTTGTCCTCGGTGAGCTCCTTGCCGGCCAGGGCCTCCAGGCGCTTGCCCTTGCCGAAGACCGGCACAACCGCCGGCACGGCCGTCACATCCAGGTTCTTCAGGAAGACCGTCTCCTCCGCGTCGCCGACCTCGACGTCCACGCGGCCGACCTTGACCTTGAGGAGCTTGTCGGACTGCTTGATGGCGTTCTTGAGGATCTTCTCGGCCTCGGAGTTGGCCTTCTTGTCCTTGCCGGTTACGAAGACGAAGGAGATGGCGTACTTGCCCTTGTCCAGCGTCTTGGTCAGGTCCTGCCGGGCGGAGGAGTCGAAGGCCGTGGCCAGCTCCTTTTCCTTGACGTCGATCGGGAACTGGGCCAGGGTCGTGCCGCGGGGCGACACCAGGAAGAAGGCCGGCAGCTTCGGCGGGGCGTACTTGGCGGCCAGCTCCTTGTTGGCGGCGGCCTCGGTGTCGAGCACCTCGGGCTTGACGTCCTTGATGCCCGCGGCGGCCAGGGCGTCGGCGGTGATCTCGGACGCCGCCTTCCAGGCCTTCTCGTCGGACTTGGGCGCGAGCACCACCGCGCGCGTCCCCTCGGAGAGCATCCCCAGGCGCTCGTTCAGGCGCTCCAGGCCCTTCTTGTCGAGAGCCCCGGAGACCCGCGCCAGGACCGCCCCGTCCTTGCCCAGCACCACCAGCTGCGGCCAGCCGTTGCAGCCCTGGCCGGAGAGGAACTCGCGGTCCTCGCGGAGCATGGAGCCGTCGAGGTTGAGCTTGACCACGTCGGCGTTGGTGTCGGCGAAGGTCTTCTCGCGGAGGTTCTTGACCATGGCCTCCTGCGCCGCCGTGAGCGGCTGGGCGTTGTTGTGCACCAGGTAGAGCAGGTAGTAGTTGCGCGGCCACTGGTTGAGGGCGGCGTCGTAGATCTTGATGTCGCAGGCCCGCGCGGCCGGGGCGGCCAGGGCCAGCAGCCCGAGGGCCAGAACTGCGAAGGAGACGGTCCGTGAAGACTTCATGGGGGATCCTCCTGCCAATGCCTAGGCCGGCCTGACCGGCACACTCCTATACACCCCAAACCGCGGGGATTCAAGGGAATGCTCCCGGAATCCGGTTTTGGGGCTTCCAGCCGGCGGCGCCGCCGCTTATCATGGCCCCCATGGCCTTCGAACGCTGGAAGGCGGCGGCCTCGCGGCTGAGGATCGAGCTGCGCGCGCTGGTCCTGGCCATGCGCGACCCGCGCACCCCGCGGCTCGCCCGGCTGCTGGCCGCGGCGGTGCTGGCCTACGCGGCCAGCCCCATCGACCTGATCCCCGACTTCATTCCGGTGCTTGGCCACCTGGACGACCTGGTCGTCGTTCCCCTGGGCATCTGGCTGGTGCTCCGGCTGATCCCGGCGCCGGTCATGGCCGAGTGCCGGGAGCGGGCCCGGGCGGAGCTCGCCGCCGGCCGGCGGCGGAGCTGGGCTGGGGCCGCCGCGGTCGTGGCTGCCTGGCTGCTCCTGGCCGGCCTGGCCGCCTTCCTGATCTGGCCCCTGGCACGGGGCGGTTGACGCCCCCCCGGGAACGCGCTACTATCCAGTTGTACGCGGCGATGCGGATCCCGGGACCGGAGGACGGCGCGGCCGCGGCGGGGAGAGGTCTGGCATGACACCGTTTTCCTTCAGGAGCCTGTCCCGCGGCCTGGCCGCCGCGCTGCTGCTTGCGATGGCCGCCCCGGCGGCGCTCGGCGGCACCCTGACGACGACGCCCAGCTCCGCTCGCGAGCCGGACGACCCCAAGAACGTGGGCAGCGACAAGCCGGTGGCCTGGTTCGAGACCATGGCCGACGGCCTGGCCGAGGCCGCCAAGCGCGACCGGCCCATCGTCCTGGTCTTCCCCGAGGCGGTCACCAACCGGCACGAGTGGTTCCACGACACCTACGCGCAGGACTTCACCAACGCCTCGGACCTGGTCTGCGTCCGCCTGCTGCCGCCGCAGACCCCCACCATTCCGGCGGGGGCCACCCCGCAGCAGCGGCAGCTCTTCACCGAGGCCTTCGCCCGCCTGCAGCAGGAGTACAACGCGCTGGTCCGCAAGTACGAGGTCGGCGCGCTGCCCACGGTGATCTTCCTGTCGCCCGACGGCGAGACCGTGCTGCGCTCCTACACCCGCACCATGGAGACCAACGTGGTGCGCTACATGCGCGCGCTGCAGAGCGATTTCGAGAGCTACAAGAAGACCCGCGCCGCGCTGCACGCGGAGCTCAAGGCCCGGAAGATCCCCACCCTGCTCAAGGCCGATCCCCCGACCGGCGGGACCGTCCCGCCCGGCCCGGCGTCCTTCGGCCCGCCCATCAAGTGGCACGAGACCCTGGCCGGAGCCCTGGCCGAGGCCGGCAAGGTCGACAAGCCGATCATGCTGGTGCTGGCCGGCGGAGACCGCGAGCGCCACGAGTGGTTCTACGGCTTCCACGCCCGCGAGGTGGTCAACGCCTCGGGGGTGGTCGCGGCGCGGGTCCTGCCGCCGGCGGAGGTGAGCATCCCCAGGGACGCCAAGCCCGAGCTGGTCGACGCCTACCGCAAGCTCAGGGAGCGCATGACGCAGGAGTACAACGCCATGGCCGCGAAGTACAACGTGACCTCGCTGCCCACCATCCTCTTCCTGTCTCCGGACGGAGAGCACGTGCTGGCCCGGCACACCCGGGTCATGGAGACGATGGTCGTCGACTACTTCAAGGTGCTCCCCGGCGACTTCGAGAACCACAAGAAGTTCCGGACCGCGGTGAAGGCCGTCGAGAAGGACAAGGCCGCCGGGGCGGCGGCGACCAGCGGGGCCGCTATTTCTCCACGCTGAACCCGGCGTGGCCGGCCGGGCCCCAGGTCCCGGCGCCGTTCCGCGCCCGGACGTGGAACCAGTACCGGCCGGGCTTGAGGTCCGCGAACGCCGCCCGCGGCTCGGCGCCCGAGTCCTTCTCGGGCGGCGCGGTCTCCGGACGGTCGTCCAGCAGCCAGGCGTAGCCGGCGACGCCGCTGGCCGCCGCCGGCGCCTCCCAGACGAACTCCGCCCCGCGCGAGGCCGACGAGCCCAGCACGAAGTTGTCGAGGTCCATGCCCTCCTGGGAGCCGAAGGTGACCAGCAGGTTCTGGAGCACCGGCAGCCGCCCGTCCGGGCCGGCCGCCAGCCGGCCGCGCAGGGTGCGCAGGTCGATCTCCGCCCGGTGCCAGGCGCCGTCGACGACCGCCCGGCCCAGCTGGCCCTCGTTGCCGCGCGAGTGCCAGGCGCCGCTCCCGAAGGCGAAGTACCGCCACTGGTTGCCGGCCTGGATCATGAAGCTCAGGCCGATGTCGCGCTTCAGGCGGTAGTCGAAGGCCAGCAGGTTCATGCGCTCCGGGTCGAAGGGGTGCGGGTGGAGCTGGGCCTCGTTGTTGTTGTCGAACCAGCGCCGCCCGGAGGTGCCCAGGTACCAGCGGCCCGAGCCGGCCTCCCCGCGGGAGCGCCCCTCCACGCGGTGGCAGGTCGCGCGGCGCCACTCGGCGAACTCGCCCTGGTCAGTCTCGAAGTCCTCGAAGACCAGCCGCTCTGACGGCAGGTGGATGGGCCGGGGCGCGGCCGGGGCCGCGGCGTCCTTGGAGAGGTCCAGCTGCCAGGTCCACTCGAAGGGCTTCTCCAGCCCGTTGCCGGCGCAGTCGGCGGCCAGGGCGCGGCAGCGCACCGGTCCGGGCGCGGCGATCAGGCGCCCGTCGAACCCGGCCAGGTCCACCGCCAGGCGCTTCTCCGTCGGCACGAAGAACACCCCGGGGTCTCCCGGCCGGAAGGTCCGCCCGCCGACCTCCACGGCGACGTCGTGCCCGCTCAGGCCGGAGCCCTCTTCCGAGAAGCGCACTTCGATGCGCGGCGGGCAGGCGGTCTCGCCGGCGGCCGGCGAGACCGAGAGCACCGCCGGAGGCTTCCGGTCGTCGTAGTGCACCACCTTGATCGGCCAGTGGGCGGCCGGGCCCCACTGCCCGGCGCGGTCCCGGCAGCGGACGTGCAGGTGCCAGAGCCCGGCGGCCAGCCCCGCCGGCTGTTCGAGCCCCCCGCCGTCGATGGCGGTCTTCTCTTCCGGGAGGGTGTTCGGCTCGCGGTCCAGGACCGCCGCGGAGGCGGCCGGCGCCGTCCCGTCGGCCAGCGTCCAGCGGAAGCGCAGCGGCTTCGACCCGTCGACGGCCGGCAGCAGAGTCCAGTTGTCGATGCGCCAGGCGCTGGCCGTGGTCGACGAGCCCGGCCCCAGGTCGGCCAGCCCGATCTGCCGGACCACGGTCATGCCCCGGGCCGAGAGGACCGCGCCCAGGTCCACCACGGCCCGGTGCCAGCGGCCGTCGGCCCGGGCGTCGGGCACCGCCCCGATCCGGTCCGCGCCGCCGTCGTGGTCGGTGAGCAGGATGTCGTGCCGCCCGCGCGCGCTGAAGACCAGCAGGTTGACGGTGGTCAGGGGCTCGACGCAGTAGTCGAAGCTGAGCACCGGGAAGCGCCTGACGTCGAGCGGCTCCATCCTGGCCATGGCGCCCATGGTCCCGCCGCAGCGCCGGTTCTCGCCGAGCAGACACCAGTTGCCCCCGCCGGGGGCCGGCCGGGTGTCGTCGCGGACCAGCTGCGCGCCGTCCAGGCCGCCGAAGCTCTCCCAGGAACCCAGCCCCTTCTCGAAATCGTCGCAGTCCAGCGGCGCCGGCTCGACCAGCCGCGGCGGCATGGCCGCCGGCGGGCGGCGCCTGGGTACCAGGTCCGCGGCCGCCGCGGCGTCCGCCGGCAGCGGCTCGAGCCTCCAGCCCGAGAGCTCCACCCAGTCGCCGGCCCGGTTGCCGCCGAGCCCCTCGAGCAGGGCGGTGTCCTCGACCTCGTAATTGCCGATGCGGATCTCGTCGACGCGCAGATCGGACAGGCCCGGCGCGGCGGCGGCCAGGGCGCCGGCCAGGTTGAGGCTCAGGGACCGCGCATCGCCACCGCCCGCCGCGGCCGACGGAACGTCGCCGAGGTGGCGGAGGTTGTAGCGGCCGCCGACGCGGGCGGCCGGCCCGCTGAGCCGCGCGCGGTAGAAGACGCCGCGCCGGACGAGGTACAGGTTGACCCGCGAGCCCGGCGACGAGCGCCAGTCGAACTTCAGACAGCCGGTCCTAGCCAGGTCGACGCCGCCGGGGGGAGCCCAGGACGCGGCGAAGGTCCCGCCGGCCTTGGGATCGACCAGCCGCAGGACGCCCCGCTTGCCGTCGGGCACCAGCATGGCCCCGTTGGTGCCGTCGCAGTTCCGGAACGCGGCCAGCGCCGGGGGCAGTCCGGCGGAGGCGTCGACCGCGACGGGCTTGCCGGCGAACGGGCTCCGCCTGGCGCCCAGCGGCCCGGCGGCCTCGATCCGGATGCGCGAGACCACCGCGCCGTTGTCCCCGCGCGTCCAGACCGAGAGGTGCTCGGCGCCCCTGATCGGCTCGGGGTCCTCGAACTCGGCCAGCTTCTCGTTGTCGCCCCAGAAGGCCAGCCGCCCGCCATGGCGGATCACCCTGAGGCCGAACCAGTGGCTGTGCAGGAACCCGCCGTCGGCGCTCCGCGAGGTGGTCCGGACCAGCACGTCCCCCTCGGCCACCGACCGGCCGGCGCGCAGGATGCGGCTGGGCCCGTCCGGCCCGGCGAAGGCGAAGACGTAGCCGGCGCCGGGATCCTCCGCGTCCGGGGAGAGGCTGATGCTCAGGTTGACCGGGGCGTCGTAGAACGGCCCGGGCCGCTCGGCCATGCCCACCGCGAAGTGCAGGTCCAGCCGGAAATCGCCGCCGACCGGACGCTTCAGGTCCATGCGGGCCAGCTGTTTGCGGGCCCGCCCCAGCATCCAGGTGTACTCCGGGTCGCACTTCCAGCGGCTGGCGATGTCCCAGTCGCCGCAGACCGCGCGCCACTCCACCGGCGCCCGCGAGAAGACCTCGTCGAGCAGCCCGGCCCCGCTGGTCGCGAGCTGGTCCCGGTCGAGGCGCCAGCCGCCCATCGCCCGGGCCCCCGCCCGGCCGCCGGGGAGCGCCAGGGTGTCCGGGGCGGACAGGACCGCCCGCGAACCAACCCGGACGACGAGCCGGCCGGCCTCGCGGCTGAAGGCCAGGCTCTCGATACCGGCGCCGGCCAGCGGCACCAGGGCGCCGGCGACGCGCCGGTCCTTTTCGAAGACGGCCAGCAGCGCCCCGCCGCTCTCCCGCAGCGTGCCGAGGTCGGCGACCAGCCGGTAGCCGGAGGCGAAGTCCGCACCGTCCCCGGCCAGGGCCAGCACCAGCTGCCCGGCGGCCAGCTTGACGCCGCCGATGGCCTTCCAGGAGATCTCCTGGTCGCCGACCAGGGCTGCGCGGTGCCAGAAGCCCCCGCCGGCCGGCGTGTACTCGTCCTCCAGCCGCGCCCAGGTCTGCATGGTGCGGTCGTTGCGGAAGTAGTCGGGCAGGGCCGGCGGAGGCAGCCGCCAGCGGCGCGCGGCCAGCTGCCAGCCGGCGTCGCCCTTGAGGAGCGAGCCGGGCTCCAGGCCCAGGGCCTCGACCCGGACGTCGTCGAAGCGCGTCGGCGCCAGGCCCGAGCTCCACAGGCCCACCGGCCCACCGCTCAGGCCCTCGAGCCCCGACAGGGCGGCCAGCTCGGCGCCGTCCACCGAGGCGCGCAGAACCCCGCCGGAGAAGGCCAGTTCCAGCTCGTACCAGGACCGCGGCGAGACGGCCACCGGCCTGCTGGCCAGCACCTTCTCGCCCCCGCCGGCCATGCGGACCAGCTCGGCCCGGCCGGCACCTCCGGAACCCGCCCCCTCGGCCACCAGGCGCAGCAGGTAGCCGGAGCCGTCCTCGGCGAGGCTCGCGGCCAGCCCCGCCGCCCCCGGCGACTCCAGCACGTTGGCCGCCGCGCGGACGAGGTAGTCGTCCCAGAAGGCCTGCCCGGCGCGGATCATGGAGGGCCCGGCTCCGGTGGAGCACTCCAGGGCGAACGGGCTGGCCGACGTCCCCGGGTTGGGGTCGGCGTTCACCCGCCAGGCCGCCGCCGCGGGTCCGCCGCCGGCCTGGGGGCTCCAGGGAGCCAGCGAGGCCCCCTGCCGGGTGAAGTCGTCGGAGAAGAGCACCGCCTCCGAGCGGTCGACCTTCTGGATGCCCCGCACCCGGACGGTTCCCCCGCCGGCGAAGGCCAGGAGCGGCGCGCCCTCGAGTTCCGGCAGCCGGACCCTGGCCAGCTCGCTGCGGCCGTCGGTCAGGGTCAGGAAGCGCCCCGATGCCGAGCGGAACTTGAGGACTAGCACGCCGGGCGCGGCGGGCAGCGCGGCCGCCACCTCGTCGCCGGACTTCCGTCCGCCGGCCAGCGCGCCGAGCACGGCCCGGCGCTTGGCGGTGAACCGCGCGAAGGCGTAAGCGGCATCGTTCCCGACGGCTACGAGGAACTCGTCGCCGCCGGTCAGTTCCAGCTCGAAGCTCAGGTTGAAATCGGGATCGGCGGGCCGTGCGCTCTTGAAGTCCGGCGCCGGCTCGGCACCGCGCGCCGGCCACGCTGCGGCGGCCGAGACAAGCAGGATGGCGGCCAGGACCGCCCGAGTTGGAGGGAGCTTGGACATCGCGGTGGTTACGAAACACCGGCGCGCGGTCGCCGGTCACGGGCTGGTTCCCGCAAACGCCCGCGCGGAGGGTGGCGCCGCCCGCCAAACCCATCCCACTGGCACGCAAGGATTTTTGTTCTTGACATGACAAGCCGCCCGGCTATGATTCGCCCGAGTTGTCCGCTGTGTCGCGGGCGATGAGGGATTGGCTCCGAACCGGCTTCGGAGTGATGAATTTGGAGGAGTTGTAGATGAAGAAGTTCATTGCTGGTCTGTGCGCGGCTGGTCTGGCGCTGGCTCTGGTTGGTTGCAGTGGTGGCGATTCCACTCCTGTCAAGCCTGCTGATCCGAAGAAGCCCGCTGATGGCACCAAGCCTCCGGCCACCGCTCCGGCCACTCCGGCTCCGGCCACTCCGGCTCCGGCCACTCCGGCTCCGGTTGTGCCCGAGAAGAAGTAGTAACAGCTGAATCGCACCAAAACGGGCCGGAGATCGTTCTCCGGCCCGTTTTGTTGGCACTCACATCGTGAGAAGGATGACACCATGATGAAGATCGCTGCGATCCTCTGCTCCGGACTCCTGGCCTTCAGCGCCCTCGGCTGCAAGAACTGCGGCTGTGGCGGGAAGAAGTGCTCGAGCCATCCCGCCGCCTGCGCCAAGTGCGGCAAGACGCCCTGCGCCTGCCCGGCAGCTGCTCCGGCTCCTGCCCCGACTCCGGCCCCGGCGCCGGCTCCTGTCGTCAAGTAACGACATACCAACGGCTTCACATCAGCGGGCCGGGAGAAATCCCGGCCCGTCTGTTTATGTTCTTATCCGGTCCATGCGGTATGCATGCGACACTCGATTTACATAAGTCCTAAGCCACGTGAAATGAATGCGACACTTCATTTACATAAGTCTGCCTCCATGCATTTCCTGCAAGTTTCAGCTTGCCAGATCATAGTAACGTCTATATAATTCTAATAACGTCTGCATTACCAGGAGACTAACTTGACCAGCATCCCTTCCAGAGAGAAATCCGGCGACCGCAGCATCCCAGCGCTGGCTCGCGGGCTCAGGATTCTCCGCGTGCTGGCCGCTGCCGGCTCGGCCGGAGCCTCTTTCGGAGATCTCGGCCGCGCCATGGACGGCCTGCCGGCCCCAACGCTCTCCCGGCTGCTCAAGGCGCTGGTGGCCTCCGGCCACGCCTCGCGGACCGCGGCCGGGCTCTATGCCGCCGGCCCGGAGCTCGAGGCCCTGCTGGCCGAGCGCCGCTCCGGCGGCTCGCTCGAGGACGCGGCCCGCGCGGCCATCGGCGAATTCGCCCGGCGCACCGGCGAGTCGGTGGCCTTCGCGCGCTTCTACGGCGACCGCCTGGTGCTGACCGACAAGGTCGAGGTCCCCGACAGCGTCACGCTCGCTCCGCCCGGGCAGGTCTTCCTCCCCCGGCCGTGGGAGGGCCCGGCCGTGGCGGTGGCCGCGCACCTTGCCGGCGGGGACCTGGAGCGCTTCGCCCGCCAGACCGGCGCGCCCGTCCGGACTGCGGCATCGGCCCCATCCCAGGAGCCGGCGCCCGATCCCCGCTTCCTGGAGCTGGCCGCCGCCTGCCGCCTGCTGGGCTGGCACGCCGAGCCGCTGCCCAACCGGCCCGCGGAGAGCGCGCCGTTCCGGATCTGCACCGCGGTGCTCGCCCCCGACGGCCGCCCGGTCGGCGAGCTGCACACCGCCTCGATCCCGGCCCGCGAGCCGCAGGCCCGCGAGCGCCTGGCCGGCGGGCTGCTCGCCGCCCGCCGGGCCATCGAGGAGCGCCTGGCCTCCGCGTCCTCCGAACGACCGAAGGGAGAATGACCATGCCGCGCATCCTGTACCTGGACCTGGACACGCTCCGCGCCGACCACCTCGGCTGCTACGGCTACTGCCGGGACACGTCGCCGAACATCGACCGCATCGCCGAACGCGGCGTGCGCTTCGAGAACTGCTACGTCTCCGACGCCCCCTGCCTGCCCTCGCGCGCGGCGCTGCACACCGGGCGGTTCGGGATCCACACCGGCGTGGTGAACCACGGCGGCCTGTGCGCCGATCTGCGCCTGGAGGGCCGGAACCGGGATTTCAAGACCAACCGCAAGCTCTGGATGGACGCGCTGCGCGCGGCTGGCCTCCACACCGTCTCGGTCAGCCCCTTCGCCGAGCGCCACAGCGCCTGGTGGTTCTACGCCGGGTTCAACGAGATGGTCAACACCGGCCGGAGCGGCCAGGAGCGCGCCGACGAGATCGCCGCGCCGGCCCTGGACTGGCTGCGGCGCAACGCCGCGAGGCGCGAGAACTGGTTTCTCCAGGTGAACTTCTGGGATCCGCACACCCCCTACCGCACGCCGATCGAGTACGGAAACCCCTTCGAAGGCCAGCCGCTGGCCGGCTGGATGAACGAGGAGACCATCCGCCGGCATCACGCCTCCTACGGCCCGCACTCCGCCCACGAGCCGCACGGCTACGGCGGCGAGGGCGCCGAAAAGCGCCACCCCCGGCTGCCGGCCGAGATCGCCTCGATGGCCGACTACCGCCGCTGGATCGACGGCTACGACACCGGCATCCGCTACATGGACGACCACATCGGGTTGCTGCTGGCCGAGCTCGAGCGCCAGAAGCTGCTCGAGGACACGGTCATCATCGTCAGCTCCGACCACTCCGAGAGCCAGGGCGAGCTCAACGTCTACGGCGACCACCACTTCGCCGACCACTCCACCTCGCGGGTGCCGCTGGTGGTCAGCTGGCCCGGGGTGACCGCCCCGCGCGCCGACCGCGGGCTCTACTACCAGCTCGACCTCGCCCCAACGGTCACCGAGCTGGCTGGGGGGACCCCCCGGCCGGAGTGGGACGGACGATCCTTCGCCGAGGCCCTGCGCGCCGGGAAGTCCGCCGGCCGTGACGAGGTGGTGGTCAGCCAGTGCGCCTGGGCCTGCCAGCGCTCGGTGCGCTGGGGCCCGTGGCTGATGATGCGCACCTACCACGACGGCCACAAGGACCTGCCCGAGCGGATGCTCTTCAACGTCGAGGAGGACCCCTACGAGCAGTGCGACCTGGCCGCGGCGCGCCCCGACCTCGTCAACGAGGGCCTGGTCAGGCTCGAGGCCTGGACCGCGCGGATGCTGGCGACCTCGCCGGAGCCGGTCGACCCCATGCAGGTGGTCATCGCCGAGGGCGGCCCGTTGCACACCCGCGAGGCGGACCTGGCCAAGTACTGCCAGCGCCTGCGGGCCACCGGCCGCTCCGGGTGCGCCGAGAAGCTCTGGGCCCGGCACGGGCAGGACTGACGCAAGGTGCGCCGCTTTGTAGCGGGCACGGCATGCCGTGCCCCTACGGGGCCTGCAGGGCCGGCGGCATCCGATATAATCCCGCCAGTACCGGCGGAGGCCAACAAGATGTCCAGCAAACTGAAGAAGACAGCCTTGTCCGGGGTGCTCCTGGCCGTGGTGGCCGTGGTGGCCGCAGTGACCGGCGGCGCCCTGGCCGGCGAGGCCGACCCGGCCGGCGAGTTCCTCAAGCCGCTGGCCCAGGGCCGGGGGGCCTACGCCCAGGTGGTGGCCAAGCTCGCCGCCGCGGCCGCCGGGGCCGACGAGGCCGCCCGGAAGGCCGCCGCCGAGGCCGTGGAGCGGCTCGGGCCGCAGGACGCGGAGCTGGCGCCCTTCCTCGCCGCCCAGCTGGGCGACGCCCGCCCGGAGATCCGGCGCATGGCCTTCGACGGCCTGCGGCGCGTGCCCTCCGGCGAGCTCGGCGTCCTCCAGGCGCTGGTCAACCGGACCAGGGACGCCGACGCCGAGAACCGGGCCATGGCCGCCCGGGCCCTGACCGCCGCGGGCCCCTCGGCCAAG
>JAKLDR010000058.1 GCA_022703445.1 Planctomycetota bacterium
GATCTCTTGACCCGAATCGCTCACCACTCTCCTCCAGGCCCCCCTGATGTCGTCTTCTACTTATCGTCTCTCATACGCAGAGAATTAAATGACCCTGCGGCCGCCCGGGGAGGCTTGACACCATCCCGGTGGTTGCTAGAATCCGGACCGAGCCGGGAAGGAACCCCGGCGGATTGAGGCCGCCGGGACCGGAAGGAGAAAGAAGATGCCCGCGAAAGTGAAAGCCGAAGACTGCACCGCCTGCGGCAAGTGCGCCGAGGTCTGCCCGGTGGAGTGCATCAAGATCGAGGACGTCGCCGTGATCAAGGCCGACGAGTGCACCGAGTGCGGCGCCTGCGTCGACGAGTGCCCGGTCGACGCCATCACCATCGAGTGATTCCGCGCCGTCGTTCGACGGCGGACAGGTCCGAGATCGACGGCCGAGGGCCGGGGCGGGAGCCCCGGCTCCCGGCCGTCGTCTTTTCCGCGGCGTGTGTGGTCGGGAGGCCCCGCGCCGTCAGCGCGTCGCCGGCTGCAGCCTGACTTCCAGATCCAGGCGGCTCATGGACTCGCGCAGGGCCTGGAAGGTCCGCGGGGAGCTCAGCGCCTCGACGGCCTTCTCCGGAGGCATGGCCGACAGGCGGCGGGCGAAGGCGGTCATGCCCAGTTCCTCGAGCAGCGTGATCCGGCGCGGCTGGTAGCCGGCGGCCTCCACCAGCAGCACGGCGCCGGCCGCCATCTCGGCGTCGAACCGGCCCTCGGCGCACTCCAGGACGGAGCCCGGGGCGGAAGAGGGGTTCCGCGCCGCGCCGAGCGGCCGCAGGCCGTTGAGGGGTTTCAGAGGCTCTCCGCCGAAGACCGTGATCCTGGCCGGCACCGCCCGGAAGGTGGCGGCGTCGACCAGGCGGCAGGACACCCGGGGCCGGACCGGACTGAGCGAAGCCCGGTAGTTCCTGGGCACGATCCAGACCGGGTTGGTCAGGGCGACCGTCTCGGGCCCGGCCGCCGGGCCGGGCTTGAGCTCGTCCGTGGCCCGGACGCGCTGAAGGCACTTGGCCAGCACCCAGCCGGGCTCGTCGAGCGACATGGCCAGTTCCAGCTCGGCGACCGTCTGGCCCGGCGCCGCGTCCCAGGACTTGGCCACCCGGCCGTTGTACCAGAGCTCCACCCTGGATATCTCGGCGCGGCGGGCGGTGCTGGCCAGCGCCCGGATGAGCAGCCGGCGCTCGCCCTCCTCCAGAGGCAGTTCGTCCCCCGGGCCGACCTTGTCGATGGCCAGGAAACAGAAGGGGCCGAAGCTGACCGTGCTCCGCCCCGCGCGCGCCGCGGCGACCAGCTGCGCCTGCCCGGCCCGCTCGCCGCCGTTGAGCAGCATGAGCGCCCGCGGGCACTCGCCGTCGGACAGCGCGCCGCGCGACCCGGCCAGGGCCGGCACCCGCCAGCCCTCGTTGAGCAGGGCGAACCAGAGCCGCTCGGCGGCCTCCGAGCCGTCCAGCTCGAAGCCTCCGGCCGGCGCGCCGGCCAGGCATTCGTAGTACATGCGGGGCGCCAGTCCCACCGTGGCCTCGCGCAGGGAGCCGTAGAAGTCCTTCAGGTCCGGCCGCCAGGGCACGAGGTCGCGCCAGGGATTCACCGACCGCGGCCGGCCGCAGTCGAGGTAGAAGCCGAAGTCCGGGGTGGCGAGGACGCTCCCCGCGGGATCCCGGGGCCCCGGCGCGGGAGCGGTGGTGAACAGGCGCCCGCGGCCCCCGAGCACCGGATCCGGGCTCAGCCTCCAGCCGAAGGCCGGCAGGTCGAGCCGTTCGAGGCTCCGGCACCAGGCCCGGTGGGTGCGCGAGGGTTCCTCGACGCCGGCCTCCTCCGCGGCGGTCCACGGCGGCCGGGGTGGATCCGCCGCGGCCGGAGCCCTCAGGCCCAGGGCCCCGACCCCGACGGCCCGGGCGGCCAGCGCGGCCCTGTCCGCCGGGAGCGAGCCGGCCGAGTAGAACGGGTCCGTCGGCGTCCAGCCGGCCCGGACGAAGCCGTACTGCGGGGGGCTCATGAGGAATATGGTGCGCTCCTCGGAGCCGCCGGGCGCCAGGTTCAGCGGCGCGTCGTAGGGCAGGCGCGTCGGTCCGCCGTCGACCTGCAGCCGGCAGCTGCCGGCCGGGACCCGCAGGCGCGTGGAGCCATCCACCAGGAAGAACCCGGCGCCGGCCGGGACGGCCCCCTCCGGCGCGAAGGCGTCCTCCCCGCGCGAGAGCCGCACCCGGCCTGCGACCGGCTTGCGGGTCAGGCCGTCGCGCAGCTCCACGGTCACGGTGGCCGGCTTGCCGACGACGGTCCTGTCCGCCGCGACCGGGGATTCCGGCGCGGACGGGGCGGCGGCCAAGGCGGCCGCGAGCAGGATGGAGGCGAGTGCGGCTGGGCTCACGCCTTCTCCGACGCCGGAGCGGCGTCGGTTCTTAGCAGCTCCCTGACCGCCGCCTCCTGGTCAGGCTGCTTGAGCAGGCTGTGGCCGACCAGCACCGCGTCGAAGCCGGCGTCGGCCAGGCGGCGCACGTCGTCAGCGGTGCGGATGCCGCTCTCGGCCACCATGACCCGATCGTCGGGGATGAGCCGGGCCAGCCGCAGGCTGTTGCCGACGTCGGTGGTCAGCTTGTCGAGGTTGCGGTTGTTGATCCCGATGATCTCGGCGCCGACGGCCAGAGCCCGGGCGACCTCCACCTCGTTGTGGACCTCGACCAGCGCGTCGAGCCCCAGGCCGCGGGCGGTCTTGTAGAGCTCGGCCAGCTCCCAGTCGCGCAGGAAACTGACGATCAGCAGCACCGCGTCGGCCCCGGCCGCGGCGCTCTGGTAGACGTGGTAGGGGGTCAGCAGGAAGTCCTTGCGGAGCACCGGGAGCCGCACCGCCGAGCGGGCGTCGACCAGGTCCTGCAGCGAGCCCTGGAAGTGGCAGCGGTCGGTGAGCACCGAGAGCGCCCGGGCGCCGCCCCGCTCGTAAGCCCTGGCCAGCTTCACCGGGTCGTAGTCCGGCATGATCACCCCGGCAGAGGGGCTGGCCTGCTTGCACTCGGCGATCACCGAGATGCCCGGGGCCTCGAGGGCCGCCCGGAACGGGCGCCGGCCGGCGGCGGCCTCGCGGGCCCGCAGCTCGACCTGCGCCTGGGGCGCGTGGGCCTCGGCGAAGCCGACCTCGCGCAGCTTGCACTCGCGCATCTCGGTGAGGAAGCCCTGATGGGCGCGCATCTCGGCCTCGGCGCGCTTGATCTCCTCGTGGAGGTCGTCCAGGGCGTTGCGGATCGGGTCCGGCAGGTTGCCGTGGTCGAGGGTGGCGCCGGAGACCTTGGTCCCGGCGTGGACCACCACGCGGCCGGGCACGCCCACCACCGTGGATTCGGCGGGCACGTCGGAGACCACCACCGACCCGGCGCCGATCCGCGAGTAGCGGCCCAGGCGGATGTTGCCCAGGACCTTGGCGCCGGTGCCGACCACCACGCCCTCCTCGAGCGTGGGGTGGCGCTTGCCGGTCTGCTTGCCGGTGCCGCCCAGGGTAACCCCCTGGAAGAGCGTGCAGTTGTCGCCGACGATGGCGGTCTCGCCGATGACCACCCCCATGCCGTGATCGATGAACACCCCGCGGCCCAGGGCCGCGCCGGGGTGGATCTCCACTCCGGTGAAGAAGCGGGCCACCTGGCTGACCAGCCGGGCCAGCAGCCTCAGCTTCAGGGAACCGTGCAGCCAGTGGGCCAGGCGGTGGAGCACCAGGGCGTGGAAGCCGGCGTAGCACAGCAGCCGCTCCAGGAAACCGTGGGCCGCCGGATCGCGCTCCAGGATGGCGCGGAAGTCCGAGCGGATCTCGCTGAACATGGTCACTCTCTCTTCCCGTAAGGTCCGCCACGATGGTACGTCCCGGGCGGCCGGAGTCAAGGAGGCCGGTCCGGCCCGCGCGTTTGACACCCCCCGGCCGCCAGCTAGAATCCCCGTGGACCCCGGCCCACACAGGAGAGCGATCCATGCCTCAGCAGCGGGTGACTTTCGACTACACCAACTTCCTGTCCACCTCGGTCGGCCCGGAGCACGGCCTGACCGACGGGGACTTCTCCGACGCCGCGGGGCTGGCCGAGAGGGCCTTCGCCGCCGTTTCCGCCGAGCGTGGCCGGGGCTGGCAGGGCTGGACTGAGCTGCACAAGTCGACCGGCTACGCCGACGAGTGCGCCGCCCTGTGGGGCAGGCTCGCCGGCCGCTTCGACAACCTGGTGGTCATCGGCATTGGCGGATCGTCCCTGGGCACCCTGGCGGTGAAGTCGGCGCTCTGCCACCCGTTCCACAACGAGCTGCCCAACGACGCCCGCCGCGGAGCCCGGCTCTACGTCCTGGACAACCCCGACCCGACGGTCTGCGCCGCCATGCTCGAGACCCTGGACCTCAAGCGCACGCTGTTCAACGTGATCTCCAAGAGCGGCACCACCGCGGAGACCTCCAGCCAGTTCCTGGTGGCCCGCGAGGCGGTCATCGGGGAGGTCGGCGCCAAGCGCTGGGCGGAGCACTTCGTCCTCACCACCGACCTCAAGAAGGGCGACATGCGCAAGCTGGCCGAGGCCGAGAAGATCCCGGCGCTGCCCGTGCCCGACGGGGTCGGCGGGCGCTTCTCGGTGCTCTCGCCAGTCGGGCTCTTCCCGGCGGTGGCCATGGGTGTCGACGTGCGCGAACTGCTGGCCGGAGCCGCCGAGGTGGACGGCCGCTGTGCCAGCTCCGACTGGCGCAGGAACCCGGCGCTGGCGCTGGGCCTGTGCCTGTGGCTGCTCGACTCCCGCAAGGAGAAACCCATCCACGTGCTCATGCCCTACGCCACGGGGCTGGCGGACCTCGCCGACTGGTACCGGCAGCTCTGGGCCGAGTCGCTGGGCAAGGCCAAATCCCTCGATGGCCGGGCCGTGCACGTCGGGCCCACCCCGGTCAAGGCGCTGGGGGCCATCGACCAGCACTCCCAGGCGCAGCTCTACGCCGAGGGACCGTTCGACAAGGCCTTCGTCTTCGTGGGCGTGCGCAAGTTTGCCCGCGAGGTGACCATCCCCAAGGCCTACGGGGACATGTCCGCCTTCGGCTACCTCGGGGGCCACGGGCTGGGCGAGCTGCTGGACGCCGAGCGCCAGGGGACCGAAGTGGCCCTGACCGCCGCCGGCCGGCCCAACGCGACGATTTTCATCGATGAGATCAGCGAGCGCTCGCTCGGCGGGGTCTTCTTCCTTCTGGAGATGGCCACGGCCTACGCCGGGCGGCTCTACAATGTCGACGCCTTCGACCAGCCCGGCGTGGAGGCCGGCAAGGTGGCCAGCTACGCGCTCCTGGGCCGCAAAGGCTTCGAGGAAGAACGCGCCAGGATCGAGAAGTCCCGGCCGGCGGGGGGGCGCAAGACGGTCTGAGGCTGGTTGGGGGTTGGGAGATTGAGGTCAGCCCCTGACTTGCCGCACAGCCGGCGCAATGCCCACGGCGACGGGGGCTAACCCCGCGAATACGCCAACACCCGCCTCTTGATCAGTGCCATTCCTGCCGTCCCGCACCTGGCGCTTGGCAGTTGGCGGCTGGTAACCGGCAACTGGGACCTGGCAACGGCCGTTACCACTTCCCCTTGCTCTTGCAGAGCGTCCGGGCGCGGCAGCGCGGGCAGTCGGGCTTGTCCTCGCGGCAGGGGCCGGCGGCCTGTTCGCTGGCCAGGCTGTAGAACGCGCGGTAGTCGTCCTCGGCCAGGCCCTTGGCGGCCAGCTTGTGGGCCTCGGCCCGGCTGGCCTTGCGCGGGACCAGTCCCAGCCTGCGGCTGACCCTGGCCAGGCCCTCGCCGGCCGGCAGGGTTGGCGCGCCCAGGGCAATGAGCAGCACGGCCTCCACGGCCTCGCGCTCCAGGCCCTCGATCCGGCCCAGCCACGACCTGGCCTCCGACGGCTTCATGCTCACCAGCGCGGTGACGTCCAGGCCGCCGACCTGCTCGTACATGCCCTGCAGGAAGGTCTGCAGCTTGACCAGGTTCTCGGCGGGCACATCCGACACGGCGCAGGTCAGGTCGCGCGTGCGGGCCACCCTGACCTCGTTCCAGTCCACGAAACGGCGCGAGAGGGCATCGAGCCAGCGATTGGCGGTGCGCTCCCCCCGGCCGCTGGCCAGGACGGCCAGGATGACCATGTCCAGCCTGTCGCGACGGTCCGGGCGGCGCCCGGCTCCGCAGGCCCTGGCCAGTCCGGCCAGCCCCGCAGCCCAGGTCTTGGATGACTTGGCCCCAGTGCGGGCCATCGATGCGACTGCAGCAGCGGCCGCCATGCGTTGTCCCCCCCCTGCGATCCGGTGCCCGGAAGCCGGACTGACCGGACGCTCCCCTCGGTGCTTCAGTACTTCTGCCCCAGGCGCACCAGGGCCTTCTTGGCCTCGACGACATACTCCTGGCTGAACGGGTCGTCCTCGTAGTCATCCAGGAACTTCTCGTAGGCCTCGCGGGAGTGCGTGTCGGTGAGGCCGACGGTGCGCTCCACGCAGACCGCGATGGTGTATGCGGCGTAACCGCGCTTGGAGTTCGGCGCCGGGAACTTCTCCAGGAACCGCTGGCAGACGGCCTTCTGTTCGTCGCTTCGCATGGTCATCCCGTAGAAATCGGCGATCCCCATGTCGAACGACGCGGCCCAGTCGGCCGGGGCGTGCGACAGGGCGATGTCCTCCATCATGCCCAGGCCCCAGTTGCTGGCGAGGAACACGGGCAGGCACAGGAACAGGATCAGAATCACCATGCTGATCTTCTTCTTGCGGCTCATCTCTGGCATGGTCGTCCTCCGGAAATCAGTTGGAGAACCGGTTGAGAAACTGCAGGGGCCATGGATGCGGAATGGTGCCCGTGGCCCGAGCTGTGGAAAACCCGTTGAGAACCTGGGGACCCATCCGGCAGCCCCTCACAGCCTGGCCAGGCCGGGCTCGATCCGCGCCTTCCGGCCGAGCTCGCGAAGCAGCTGCGCGCTCCGGTCGGCCACGCACTGGGCGCGGGCCTCGTCCCTGGCCTGCTCGAACGGCACCCGCTTGATCTCCATGACCTTGACCAGGTGCCAGCCGGCGGCCCCGCGGACCGGGGGGCTGATCTCCCCGACCTTCAGGGCATAGGCCGCGGCCACCACCGGATCGGCGATTCTGGCCTTGTCGAGGAAGCCCAGGTTGCCGCCGCGGTCGGAGGTGTCCTTGTCGTCGCTGAACCTGGCGGCCGTGGCGGCGAAGTCCTCGCCGGTCGTGAGCTTCTCGCGCAGCGCCTGGGCCCGGGCCCTGACCTTCAGGTCGGCATCCGCCGCGAGCGGCCGGCCCTGGCCGTCGGTCGACCTGAGCATGATATGGCTGGCCTTGGGCACGCCGTCCCCGAAGCGCGCGGGGTCGGCGTCGAAGAGCTTGCGGGCCTCTCCCTCGGTCACCTCGGTGCGCACCAGCTTGGTGAGCATGGCCCGGGCCTGGAAGTCGGTCTGCCGGCGCAGGATCTGGGGGTCCCGGCCCATGCTGCGCAGGACGTCGCCGAGGCTGACGTTCTTCTCGCCGACGTCGCCGGCGCGCTTGGCGCAGAGCAGTTCCAGCTGGTAGTCCAGGTCGGCGGCCGTGAGCTCCATACCGCGGCGGCGCAGCTCCTGCCGGACCAGGACCAGCGCCTGCAGGTCCTTGAGGTGCTTCTTCTTGAGCTCCTCCCCGAAGACCATGCGGGCGACCCGGCCGGCCTCCTCGATGCCGATGCGCTCGCCGCCCACCGTGGCGGCGACTCCGGCGTCGAGCTTGTCCGGGTTGGTCTCGATCCTGGCGGTCGCCATGAGCCTGGCGACCAAGTCGTTCATCTTGGCCCGGACGTCCGGCTTCTGGGTGGCCTCGTAGGCCCGGCCCTGCCCGCCAGCCAGCCGGCACAGCCCAAGCGTGGACTCGGTCTTGCGGCGGAAGAACTCCATGTCCATGCCCTGGGAGGCCAGGTAGTCCCCGAGGGTCTTGGTCTTGTCCACGGCCCGGATGTTCCGGTCCAGGTCGGCCATGAACTCGTCGACGTCCGACGCCTTGACGATGACGCCCTTGTTGGCGACTTCCTGCAGGACCACGCGCTCCTGGATGAGGAAGTCGAGCACGTCCTTCTGCACCAGGGTGCGCTCGTTCCAGAAGAGAGCCAACTCAAAGTCTTTCAAGGTGATAGGCTCGTCGTTGATCCGGCAGAGCACATCCCTGGCAGGAGCTTCCTCCGGGGTGCCGGCCAGGGACGGCGTCAGCGAAGACGCCAGCAGGACGGCACAACAACACGCAAACATCCCTATTCTAGTCACTTGCGTCTCCCCCGCGATCTCGACCCTGATTTTATCACGATGCCTGCGCACTGTCAAGCCTGCGCTTTCCGGCCGTTGCAATTGGACGCTCCACTGGTTACATTGTCGCCCATGCAACCAGCCGTGGATTTCACCCTGGAAAACGGACTGCGCGTGATCGTGGCCGAGGATCACGCCTCACCGGTGGCGGCGTTCGGCATGTGCGTGCGGGCCGGGGTCTGCGACGAGCCCTCCGACCGCCGCGGCATAGCCCACTTCTTCGAGCACATGATGTTCCGCGGGTCCGAGCGCTTCGGTCCCAAGGAGCACACCGCGCGCATCACCCGGGTCGGCGGCGACTGCAACGCGGGCACCAGCATCGACCCGACGATCTACTACGAGACCTTCCCGGCCGGCGCCCTGGACGAGATCCTGGCCCTGGAGGCCGACCGCTTCATGCGCCTGAAGCTCACCGCCGAGCACGTCGAGGTCGAGCGCAAGGTGGTGCTCGAAGAGCTGCGCATGTACGAGAACCAGCCCATGTCGCGGGCCTTCCGCCAGCTCATGCGCGAGATCGGCCGGGGGCATCCCTACGGCCTCGATCCGCTGGGGCGCACCGAGGACCTGGCCGCCACGACCGTCGCCGACCTGGAGGCCTTCCGGCGCCGGCAGTACCGCCCGGGCAACGCCTTCGCGGTAATCGCCGGCGACGTGCGCCGCGCGGATGTCGAGGAGCTGATGCGCCGGCACTTCGGAGAGTGGCGGGATCCCCCGGAGGCCGCCGGCGCCCGGGCGGCGGTGCCGCGCTTCGAGGTCCCGGCCGGCCGCATGCGGCTGAAGCTGTCCTTCGAGGTTCCGGCGGTGGCCCGCGTCCACCGCCTGAAGCCGTCGGCCGAGGAGGACCACGCCGCGCTCGACCTGCTCACCGCCCTCCTGGCCGACGGAGAGAGTTCTCCGGTCCAGGAGCGCCTGGTCAAGCGCCGGCGGCTGTGTGTCCACGCCGGCGGCGAGTGCCTGAAGCTGTTCCACGGCGGCGCCCTGGTCTTCTACGGGGCCTTCCTGCCTCCCGGCCGGCACGGCGCCCGCCTGGCCGAGCTCCGGGAAATCTGCGACCGCTTCGCCGCCGACGGCCCCCCGCGGGAGGAATTCGCCAAGCGGATCAAGCGCTTCCGGATGCGCCTGGCCCGGGCCAACTACTCGGTCATGGAGCGGATGATGGGCCTGGGCAACTCAGAGCTGGTGGAGGGCGGCTACCGCAAGTACGAGCAGGCCCTCGAGGACCTCGCGGCGGTGACCCCGGCGCGGATCCGGGACCTGGCCGCGCGGCTCTTCGCCCCGGAGAACACCCTGGAGCTCGAGGTGGTCCCGGAGAAGTCCCGCTGGTGGATGCCGCTGGCCGGGCTGTTCATGAGGGTGGTGCGGCGGTGAGCGGCGCCTCGCTGCCCCGCGTCGAGGTCTTCCGCGAGCCCGGCGGGCAGACCATCCTGGTCCAGTCCCGGCGGGACGTGCCCGTGGTCTTCCTCGAGCTGCAGTGCCCCGGCGGGCGGCTCTGCGATCCCCGGCGGCTGCCCGGCCTGGCCGAGCTGGCCGCCGCGCTGCTCGACGAGGGGCCGGCCGGCACCGACCCCAGCGACTGGCGCCGGCGCCTGGAGGGCATGGCCGCCGAGGTGGCCTTCGCCGCGCGGGCCGATCACTGGGCGGCCGGGTTCGAGTGCCTGACCGAGGACCTCGGCGCCGTCTCGGACCTCTTCCTTTCCGCGGTGACCGCCCCCGGGCTGCACCGCTCCGAGTGGAAGCGCCTGGTCAAGGCCCGGCTGGCCGCCGCGCGCGAGGACTGGGCCCAGCCGTCCTCGGTCATCCGCCGGCTTTGCCCGGTGCAGGCGCTGGGTTTCGGCCATCCCTCGGCCCATCCGTCATTCGAGAAGTCCTACGCCCAGATCGACTACCGGGGGGCCGCGGAGCTGGCCGCCGGGGCGCTCGGCCGGCGCGGCGAGGTCTACTTGCTGGTCGGTGGCGACATCTCGCCGGAGGATGGCGCCGCCCTGGCCCGCCGGGTCATCACCGCCCTGCCCGACCGCGGCGCGGCGCTGCCGGCCGAGCCGGAGGCCAGGCCCTCGGCCGCCCCGGTCTGGCTGATCGACCATCCCAGGATCGACCAGGCCTTCTTCGGGCTGTCCCGCGCTGGCGTGCGCGCCGGGGACCCGGAGCGCACCGCCCTGCGGCTGGCCAACTTCATGATCGGCGGCGGGGGCTTCACCTCGCGGCTGATGGACCGGGTCCGCGAGGCCATGGGCCACACCTACGGGATCGGCTCGAGCCTGCCCGAGCGCCGGCAGGCGGTGCCCTTCGTCATCAGCTCCTTCACCCAGGTCGGGAACCTCCGGGCCATGCTGGAGCTGATCGACCGGGTGCTCGCCGAGATCCGCGAGGGCGGCTTCACCGCCGAGGAGCTGGACCTGGCCCGCTGCCACAGCCACGGGAAGCTGCCGCTGCGCCTCAATAATCCCCGGACCATCCTGGACTTCGCCGCCGGCGGACTGCGCGCCGGCCTCGACCCGGAGCGGCTGGAGGCCGATTGGCGCTCCATCCCCGGGATGTCCCTGGAGGCCGCCAACGCGGCGGCGCGGCGGATCATCGGCGACGGCCGCTTCCGTCTGGCGCTGGTGGCTCCGGCCGCGCAGGCCCGCGGCCAGGTCGAGGGGCGCGGGGACATCGCGGTGATCCCGCACGGCGCGACGCCCGACCGCTGGCCGGTCTGAGCCGGTCCGGCCTGGGAGCCCGCTCCGACTTCCGGGCTCGTCCTACCCCGCCAGCTGGGCCCTGAACCAGCCGACCACCCAGACCACGAAGAAGGCGAAGACCACCACGGCCGCCAGGGTCTGCAGGCAGCCCAGGGCGATGATGAATATCTTCTCGCGGCGGCTCAAGCTCGGGTGCTCCCAGGCCAGCGGCAGGACCAGCGCGCCCAGGACGGTTATGGTCAGGAAGATCAGCCAGCCGCGCGACATGCCGGCCAGCCTGGCGGCCCGGGACGGGTCCGATCCGGGGCCGAACCGGTCGGCCGGGGGGGGGCTCACCGCGGGCGCGTCTCCCGGGGCTCCTCGACGATCTCGGCGGTGAAGACCGAGACCGAGGTCTTCGGGTCGCGCCACGCGTCGGGGGCCAGGCCGGCCTTGCCGGCGCAGCACTCCGAGAGGAACTGCTCCTTGCTCATGCCGTGTTCCGTGGCCACCTGGGGCAGGAAGCAGCCGGAGCGTCCGCCGCGCCGGATGTAGATGCCGTGCACGCCGAGCTCCAGGTCGAGCGGGTTCCCGATGGGCACCAGCGGCGAGAGCACCGATATCTCGACGTCGATGTCGTCGAGCTCGGCGGGGGTGATGGGGTCGCCGGCGAAGCGCCAGTCCTGGGTGGCGCTGATCCGGGCGTACTCGGCCACGGTCTCGGCCAGCGGCCGGTCGGAGGTGAAGCAGCCGATGCAGCCGCGCAGGCGCCCGCCGTTCTTGTAGGTCACGAAGCAGCCGCAGGGCGCGGCCAGCTCCGGCGAGCGGCCGGCGACCGGCGGCGCGGGTTCGCCGCGGACCGCGGCCGCCAGGGCCGCGCGGGCGATGGCCAGGAGCTCGCGCCGGGCCTCAGCTGAAAGCGGATTGGACTGAGCCGGGCTCAAGCCCGCCCGCTCCCGGAGCCGTCGGTGTCCTCGGCCGGGTCCGGCGAGGGGGGCTGCTCGGCCGCCGCCGGGGCGGCCTCGGCCGGGGCCGCGGGCGCCGCCGCCGCGGGGAGCTCGGCTGGCCGGTCGGCGGTGCCGAAAATGGTCTTGGCCTTGAAGAGCGTGCCGTTGCGGTAGCTCACCAGCAGGGCCTTGACCACCTCCGGGTCGAACTCCTTCTCGCCCAGTTTGCCGGCGGCCATGAGCGCGTCCTTCATGGGCAGCCCGTGGCCGTCCGGTCCGCCGGCGGTGAGCAGGCGGTCGAAGACGTTGGCCAGGCCGACGATCCGGCCCTCCACCGGGATGGCCTCGCCCTTGAGCTTCTTGGGGAAGCCGGAGCCGTCGTGGCGTTCGTGGTGCGTCGCGATGGCCGGCAGGACGTTCTCGGCGCCGACGATGTGGCCGGCGAGCTCCACACCCAGGCGGACGTGCTCGGTCTCGATGGCCGCCGGGCTCAGGTCCAGGCGGGTGCCCTTGCGGCCGAGCTCCTCGGAGAGCGCCGCCTTGCCGATGTCGTGGAGCAGCGCGGCCAGCTGCACCGCGGTGCGCTGGCGTTCGGGCAGGGCCATGGTCTCGGCCACGGCCATGGCGTAGCCGGCCACCCGCTCGGCGTGCCCGACGGAGGCCGGATCGCGCATCTCGGCCACGGCGGTGAGCGTGCGGATGGCGCTCATCATGGTCTCGCGCTGGCGCCGGGTGGCGTAGAGGTTCTCCAGGGCCACGCCGGCCTGGGTGCCGACCGCGGTGGCCAGTTCCAGGTCCTCCTCGACGAAGCCCTGGCCGGCGCGCGAGCCGGAGAGGTAGAGCACCCCGCGGATGCGCTCCTGGCTGACCAGCGGCACGCACATCACCGAGCGGATCCGGTTGATGATGATGCTGTCGCCGGTCTTGAAGCGGGCGTCGGCGGCGGCGTCGGAGGTCATGATCGAGCGCTGCTCCTGGATGCAGCGGCGGATGATGGTCCGGCTGACCGGGGCGCTGGCGGCGGCCTCCAGGTCGAGCCGGGCCTTGGCCACCAGGTTGTTGGTCTGCTCGTCGCGGACGAAGAGGTAGAGGTTGTCGGCCGGCAGCTGACTGGCCAGGAACTTAAGGATCTTGTCCATGAGCTGCTGCTCGTCGCGCTCCGCGGCGATGATCTTGCCGAGCTGGAAGAGCGCCCGGAAGTTGGCGGTGTCCCGGCTGTCGGGCTTGCCGTCCTCCTCGAAGCCGGCCAGGTCGTCCAGGCGCAGCTCCAGGGTCTGGCCGAAGTTCTCCTCGCCGGCCTCGGTGAAGTGGATGCCCTTGGTCTCGCCCTTGACCTGCGCGGAGCTCTCGAAGACCAGCACGGTCGAGCCGATCTGGACGCGGTCGCCCTCGCGGAGCAGCTCCTCGGCCACCTTCTCGTCGTTGACGAAGGTGCCGTTGCGGCTCTGCAGGTCGCGGATGAAGCACATCTCGCCGATGCGGAAGATCTCGGCGTGCTGGCGGCTGGCGCCCTTGTCCAGGATCTGGATGGTGCAGGCCGTGTCCCGGCCCATCGAGATGCTCTCTTCCCCGATGGTGTAGATCTGTCCCTGGTTGGGACCGGTCTTGATGCGGACGCGGGGCATGGGCGCCCTCCCTGGGGTCCCCGGCTACCTTCCGACCAGCTTCATGAAGCGCTTGCGGAGGTCGCGGGTGGCCTGGCCGGGCTTGCCGTCGGCGATGACCCGGCCGTCGATCTTGACCACGGGCATGACCTCGGCGGCCGTGCCGGTCAGGAAGACCTCGTCGGCGGTGTAGAGGTCGTAGAGGGTGAGGTTGGGCTCCTGGGTCTCGTAGCCGGCGCCGCGGGCCAGCTCCAGGACGGTGTTGCGGGTGATGCCGCCGAGCGCCCCGGCCTCGAGCGGCGGGGTGAACAGGCGGCCGTCGCGCAGCATGAAGATGTTGTCCGCGGAGCACTCGGCCACGTATCCCGACCGGTTGAGCATGATCACCTCCATGCAGCCGGCCTGGATGCCCTCGATCTTGGCCATGATGTTGTTGAGGTAGTTGAGACTCTTGACCCGCGGGGAGAGGCAGTCCGGCGGGATGCGCCGGGTGGCGGTGGTGATGACCTCCAGGCCCTTCTCGTAGAACTCCTCGGGGTAGAGCGCGATGGAGTCGGCGATGATGATCACCGTGGCCTTGGGGCATTTGCGGGGGTCGAGGCCCAGGTCGCCCTTGCCGCGGGTGACCACCAGGCGGATGTAGGCGTCCTTGAGCTTGTTGACCTCCAGCGTGGCGTGCAGGGCCACGGCCATCTGCTCCTCGCTCATCGGCACGGTCAGCCAGATGGCCCGGGCCGAGTCGTAAAGGCGGCGGATGTGCTCGTCGCACTTGAAGATCTTGCCTTTGTAGGCCCGGATGCCCTCGAAGACCCCGTCGCCGTAGAGCAGCCCGTGGTCGAAGACCGATATCTTGGCGTCTTCCTTGTCGTAGTACTTGCCGTCGACGTAGACCTTCATGCTCGACCCCTTTCCGGACCGGCTGCCGACGCCGCCCGATCGGTGCAGGCGGCCTGCGGCGGCAGGGGGAAGTCTAAGTCCCCTGGGGCCTTTGTCAAGGCGGCGGGCCCGGGCCGGTCACCGCCTCCGCATGATCCGCAGCGCCGCATTGGCGGCGACCAGGACGGCGAAGGCGGCCATGATGCCGACCAGGGCGCCGAGCGGCCCCCCGATCAGCCAGGCGGCGACCGTCGAGAAGCCGCTGAACCTGGCCATGAGCTGGGCTCCGGCGACGGTTCCGGCGATCAGCCCCACGGGCAGCAGCAGCCTGCCGGCGGCCAGCCCTTTCCCGGCGGGCGGCTGCGGCTGGCCTGCGCTCTTGTCGTCCATGCCGCCAGTCTATGCCGTCCCGGAAGCGTTGCAAGAACTTCGGGGAGCGCGGCGCGCCCCGCGGGCCGAGGCAAAGCGCCGCGCGCACTGTTGCGCGCCGCCCCCCGGTGGCGTACCATCCCGGTCATGCGCAACCAGGGACGCTACCTGGCCGAAGCTCCTCCCGCCGAGGCCGGCGACGTGCTGGCCCTGCCTGAAAGGGAGAGCCGGCACCTGCTGGCCGTCCGCCGGGCCGAGCCCGGCGACCGGCTGGAGCTCTTCGACGGCCGCGGCCGGGCCTGGCGGGCGGAGCTCGCCGGCGCCGATGGCGGCCGGGCGCTCTGCCGCGTGCTGGCGGAACTCCCGTCCGGGGCCGGGCGGTCCTGGCGCCTGACCGTGGCCACGGCCGTTCCCAAGCCCAAGCGCATGTCCTGGCTGGTCGAGAAGTGCGCGGAGCTGGGCGTCGCCGAGCTCTGGCCGGCGGCCTGGGGCCGCAGTCCGCGCGGCGGCTCGGACCACGCCGTGGAGCGCTGGCGGCGCCTGGCCGAGGCGGCCGCCAAGCAGTCCCGGCAGGCCAGCCTCATGGAGGTCGGCGAGCCCCTGGACGCCGCCGGCGTCGCCGCGCGCTGCGGGGAGTTCGGGCGCGTGCTGATCCTGGAGCCCGGGGGCGGCCTGCCCCTGCGCCAGGCCCTGGCCGGGCTGGCTCCCGGCGGGCCGGTGCTGGCGCTGGTCGGTCCGGAGGGCGGACTGACCGCCGGGGACCTGGCCGCCGTCGAGGCCGCCGCCGGGCCGGAGCGCCTGCGCCGGGTGACCCTCGGCCCGAGCGTGCTGCGCGTGGAGACCGCCGCGGTGGCGCTGGCGGCGGCCGCCCTCTGCGAGGGGCTGGCCCAGGCCGCGCCGCCGCCGACCGGATGCTGACCCCGCCGGACTCCCCGCGGACCTATCGCATCGCCAACCTGGGCTGCAAGGTCAACCAGTACGAGGGCCAGACCCTGGCCGAGCGCCTGGAGGCCGCCGGGCTGCGCTCGGCGGCGGACGGCGAGCCGGCCGGACTCTCCCTGGTCAACAGCTGCGCGGTGACCGCCGCGGCCGAGCGCAGGAGCCTGGACGCCGCCAGGGAGCTCCGGCGCGCCAGCCCGGGCGGCCGGCTGGTCCTGGCCGGGTGCCTGGTCAGCCACCTCGGCCGGGAGGAGGCCCTGGCGCGGAGCGGCGCCGACCTGGCGCTCGCCCAGGACGAGAAGGCGGCCTGGCCGGGGCCCGCCGCGGAGGCGCCGGGAACGGACGGCTCTCGGCCCTCTCCTCAGCCCTGCGGCGAACCCGCCGGCATCAGCCGCTTCGACGGCCACTCGCGCGCCTTCCTCAAGGTCCAGGACGGCTGCGCGGCGGGCTGCAGCTACTGCGTGGTCCCCGCGCTGCGCGGGCGGCCGCGGAGCCGGCCTCCCGCCGAGATCGCCGCGGAGGCCGCGAGGCTCGCCGCCGACGGCCGCCGCGAGTTGGTCCTCTGCGGGACGCATCTGGGCTGGTACGGCCGCGACCTGGGCAGGGGCCTGGAGCTGGCCGACGTCGTCGAGGCGGTGCTCGCGGCCGCGCCCCGTGCGCGGGTGCGCCTGTCGTCGCTGGAGGCCGGCGAGCTCTCCGCGCGCCTGCTGGAGCTGGCCGCCGGTGAGCCGCGGGTCTGCCCGCACTTCCACCTGCCGCTCCAGAGCGGCGACGACGTCGTGCTGCGGGCCATGAACCGGCGGGGCCGCTCCGGCGACTTCCTGGCGGCGGTCGAACGGCTGCGCGGGCGGCTCGACCTGCCGGCGGTCACGACCGACGTGATCGTCGGCTTCCCGGGCGAGGACCGCCGGGCCTTCGCGCGGACCCTGGAGCTCTGCCGGCGGGCCGGGTTCTCCCGGCTGCACGTCTTCCGCTTCTCCCCGCGGCGGGGCACGCCGGCTGCGGAGCTGCCCGGGAGGGTTCCGGCGGCGGAGGGCCTGGCCCGGGCCGGAGAGCTCAAGACCCTCGGGCAGGAGCTGGCCGCGGCCTTCGCCTCGGCCTGCGTCGGGCGGGACGAGGAGGTGCTGGCCGAGAAGGGGCGCCTGGCGGGGCTGCCGGCCGGCTACAGCGCGCGCTACGTGCGCACCGCCCTGCGCGCGACGGGGGAACTGGCGGTCCGCGCGCGCGGCCTCTACCGGGTCAGGGTCGGGCGCGCCGCCGGAGCCGAGCTGTTCGCCGAGGTCCGCGGGGAGGCGCCCTGATCCCACCGGAGCCCCGCCCGGGTCTCCGGACGGGCTCTCAGCGCGGCGCCAGCCGGCCCAGGATGATCATGGTGGCGATGTAGGCCAGCACCGCCAGCCCGACCAGCACGCAGACCGCCGGGAGGACCCAGCGCCTGGCGCGCCGGGCGGCCTTCCAGTAGCCGGAGCGCAGGGCCACGGCGGCGCCGGGCTTGTCGGCCCGGACCGAGTCGCCGGCGCGGTAGCGGTCGAGGTCGTCGGCCAGTTCCTCCGCGGTGGCGTAGCGCTTCGCCGGGCTGCGGTCCATGGCCTTGAGGATGATGCCCTCCAGGCGCGGCGAGAGTCCCGGCGCGAAGGTCCGCGGCGGCGGGGGCGGTCCGGAGCGCACCCGGGCCACGATGGCCGCGGCGTCCACCCCGCCGTAGGGCGGCTGGCCGGTCACCGCCTCGTAGAGCACCGCGCCCAGGCTGTAGATGTCGCCGGTCGGGCCGAGCTGCGCGCGGCCGCGGGCCTGCTCCGGCGACATGTAGGCCGGCGTGCCCACGATCTGCCCGTCGGCCTCGGGTCGGTCGCCGAGCAGGGCCGACAGGCCGAAGTCCAGGATGACCGGCCGCCCGTCGCTGCGGACCATCAGGTTGTGGGGCTTGAGGTCGCGGTGGAAGACCCCCGAGCGGTGGGCGGCCCCGGCGGCCCGGGCGGCCTCGGCCACGATGCGCGCGGCCTCCTCGGGCAGCAGCTTGCCCGCGGCGATGATCGAGGAGAGCTGCAGGCCGTCGACGTACTCCATGGCGAAGAAGTGCCGGCCCTGGTGGCAGCCGATCTCGCGGATCGCGGCGATGCCCGGGTGGCTGAGCCGTCCGGCGGTCTCCGCCTCGTGCAGGAAGGCCCGGACGTGCTCCTCGGAAGCGTCCTGCGCGGGGGGCAGCAGTTTGATGGCCACCAGGCTGCCCGCGGCGACGTCCCGGGCCCTGAAGACCACGGCCATGCCGCCGCGGCCGATCTCCTCGATGATCTCGTACCGGCCCAGGCGCTGTCCGGGGGCCACCCCGGCGCCCGGCGCCGCCGTGGTGCGGACGCTGCCCGGGCGGCTCCCGTCCTTGGGCACCACGCGCCGGTCGGCTCCGGGGTGGAAGCGGTGCCCGCAGGTCCCGCAGACCGCCGGCCGGCCGTCGCCGGGTTCGAAGGCGGCCGCACCGCCGCAGGACGGGCAGGGAATGTTCACGGGGCGGGCTCCGGGGGGGCAGGTTTCAGGTTTCGGGTTTCCGGTGTCGGTGGAGGAGGCGTGGGGGCGCTCGGTGACTCCTGTTTCCTGTCGCCCGACACCTGACACCTGACACCTGACGCCAGCCGTTCGGCCTTCAGCCGCGCCCAGTAGTCCATGCGCTTGCGGACCTCGCGCTCGAAGCCGAAGCCGCCGGGGCGGTAGTACTCGCGGCCGGAGATCTCTTCCGGCAGGTGCTCCTGCCCGGAGAATGCGTCGGCCGAGTCGTGGTCGTACTGGTAGCCGTGCCCGTAGCCGAGGTCCTTCATCAGGCCGGTCGGGGCGTTCCTGATGTGCAGCGGCACGGGCAGCGCCCCGGAGCGCTCGATCTCGCGCTTCACCCCGCCCATGGCGGTGTAGAGCGCGTTGCTCTTGGGCGCGGTGGCCAGGTACACCACCGCCTGGGCCAGGGCGTTGTCGCACTCGGGCATGCCCATGAAGTCGACCGCGTCGCGCGCGGCGATGGCCACGACCAGGGCCTGGGGATCGGCCATGCCCACGTCCTCGGAGGCGAAGCGCACCAGGCGCCGCGCGACGTAGAGCGGGTCCTCCCCGGCGTAGATCATCCGCCCCAGCCAGTAGAGCCCGGCCTGGGGGTCCGAGCCGCGCAGCGACTTGTGCAGCGCGCTGATGATGTTGTAGTGCTCCTCGCGGTCCTTGTCGTAGAGCAGCGTGCGCCGCTGCATGGCGTCCTTGGCGGCGGCCAGGGTGATGACCCGCCGGCCGTCCGCGTCCGGCGCGGCGGCCAGGGCTGCGAGCTCGAGGGCGTTCAAGGCCACGCGCGCGTCGCCGCCGGCCAGGCCGGCGATGAGCTCGAGCGCCGCGTCCTCGGCCTCGACCCGGAGCGCGCCGAGGCCCTTCTCGCGGTCGGCCAGCGCCCGCCTGAGTATTCCGGCTATCGCTTCCGCCGCCAGCTGCTTCAGGACGAAGACCCGGCATCGCGAGAGCAGCGCCGAGTTCACCTCGAACGACGGGTTCTCGGTCGTCGCGCCGACGAGGATGACCGTGCCGCCCTCGACGTGCGGCAGGAAGGCGTCCTGCTGGGAGCGGTTGAAGCGGTGGATCTCGTCGACGAAGAGCACCGTGCCCTGGTTCTCGAACCGCCGGCGGTGCCGGGCCTCCTCGATGATCGCGCGGACCTCGGCGACGCCGCTGGTCACCGCGCTGAAAGCGGTGAAGTGGTGGCCGGTCTCGGCGGCGAGCAACCGGGCCAGCGTGGTCTTGCCGGTGCCCGGCGGGCCCCAGAGGATCAGCGAGGTGAGCTCGCCCCGGGCCACCGCCTGGCGGAGCACCGTTCCCGGGCCGACGATCTCGTCCTGGCCGACGAACTCGGCGAAGGAGCGCGGGCGCATCCGGTCGGCGAGGGGGGCGGAAAGGACGGTTGCGGGTTGCCCTTCGACAGGCTCAGGGCCCCGAGCGATGCTGGCGAGGGGCGGGTTGCGGGTTGCGGGCTCCGGGTCCTGTGAACCCGGAACTCGGGACTCGGAACTCCGAACAGCCTTCCGCCCCTTGGCCTTGCGGCGGGCGGGCTTCTTGTCCTGGCGGCCGAAGAGCGAATCGGGCATCGGGTCTCGGGTCCCTCTGGTGCGCGACCACATCGCGCATCCCTAGATTAACGCCGGCAGGGGGGGAGTCAAATTCATCCGGGCGGGACCGCTCCGGCCGCCGGGCTTGATTTTGCCCGCCCGCCGGCTACGCTTGCGCCGGGCATAGCTGAGGAGTCCTCGCTTGGAAACCGACGTCAGGAAGCAGCTCGAACTCATCCGCCGCGGGGCGGTGGAGATCCACACCGGGGCCGAGTTGGAGGCCAAGGTGGCCCGCGCGGTCAAGGGGAACCGGCCGCTGCGGGTGAAGCTCGGCCTCGATCCCACCTCGCCGGACATCCACCTCGGACACACCGTGGTGCTGGGGAAGCTCCGGCAGTTCCAGGACCTCGGCCACCAGGCGGTGCTGATCATCGGCGACTACACCGCCATGGTCGGCGACCCCTCCGGCCAGAGCAAGACCCGCCCGCAGCTGACCGGGGAACAGATCGAGGCCAACCTCCAGACCTACCTCGAGCAGGTCCGGGCCGTGCTCGACGTCGACCGGCTGGAGATCCGTCGCAACGGCGAGTGGTTCGGGAAGATGAGCTTCGCCGACGTCCTGAAGCTCGCCGGGAGTTCCACGGTCGCCCGGATGCTGGAGCGCGACGACTTCGCCAAGCGCTACGCGGCGCAGGCGCCCATCGGCGTCCACGAGATGCTCTACCCGCTGATGCAGGCCAAGGACTCCGTCGAGGTCCGCGCCGACGTGGAGCTTGGCGGCACCGACCAGACCTTCAACCTGCTCGCCGGCCGCGACCTGCAGCGCGACGCCGGCCAGGAGCCGCAGGTGACGCTCTCCATGCCGCTCCTGGTGGGCCTGGATGGCGAGAAGAAGATGTCGAAGTCCCTGGGCAACTACGTGGGCATCAAGGACCCGCCCAACGAGAAGTTCGGCAAGCTGATGAGCCTGCCGGACGCGCTGATGAAGGACTACTTCACGCTGCTAACCGCCGTGCCCGAAGCCGAGATCGGGGCGCTCCTGGCCGGCCACCCGATGGAGGCCAAGAAGCGCCTGGGCGCCGAGATCGTGGCGCGCTACCACGGGCCGGAGGCCGCCGCCGCCGCGGCCGCCGAGTTCAAGAAGGTCTTCTCCGACAAGGGCGCCCCGACGGACATGCCCGAGGTGAAGCTCGCGACGCCGAAGCTCACCGTGCTCGACCTCCTCCTGCAGGCCGGCCACGCGACGAGCAAGTCCGAGGCCCGGCGCCTCGTCGAGGGCGGCGGCGTCAGCCTCGACGGCCAGAAGCTCGCCGACTGGAAGGCCGAGGTCGAGCCGGCCGACGGGGCGGTGCTGCAGACGGGGAAGAGAAGGTTCGCGAAGATCAGGCGTGGATAGCGAGTTTCCGAAACGGCAGTAACATCTGGCACAGGCGCAGTTGCTGTCCCGGGTGCCGCGGAGGAAGGTTTTGTTGCGGTGAAAAGCGGCACCAAGATTCTCCTTGGAGTGGGCATTGCCCTGACGGGGACGCTCCTGATCATGGGCGGCTTCGTGTACTTCTGTTGCCGCGATTTCCTCGAAGTCATGGGGCCAAGCAAGCCCACTCCCTTGGGCGTCGTGGGCAATCCCATGGATCCTCTGACGCAGGAACGCTATGACTTTGCCACCGGGGCTAGCGGCCTGTCCTTTCCTGCCGGCACAGTTGTGGATATCTTTGACGAAGGCAACTTTGTCGTCGGATGCATGGCGCTTCCAGCGGGAACATTGGACGACTTCCTCAGGTCCAGCCGAGCGCAGTTGCAGGCCCTGACCGGGAGTCCGTGGGTTCGTGGTCTGCAGCACCTCCGGCAGGAAAACCAGACGATCCCAGACAGCGGCATGGAGCTCGGTCTGCTCCCCTATTCCCCTGGGAAGACAGGGGTTCAACTCTTTATCCATCGGCCCACGGGCAAGTGCTGGCTGGTGATTCACTGCTATGATTGGACAGGGCAACCAGCGCCACCCGGAGTCCAAGAGTCAAACAAGTAGATCCTGACGACGAGCGTGTCTATTGCCCCTTGCCTGGCATCCCTGTGAGTGCATACGGTGCCGACACAACATCGCGGACCTTGTCCTTGTCATGGTCCACAGCCGCCTCCTTCCGCCTGCTCCCTATTCGCGCGGCCGGTCGCCTGGAGCAGTCTGGTGCCCAGCCTTGACGTCCTCCGGCGCCTGAATCGCAGGGGCCTTCCTTGCGGCATAGATCGTTCCGGCGAACATGACAGCGCACATCAGGAAACACATCCCATATAAGGCCAGGAATCCCAGTGTCGCGAGCCAGCCTGGCGGGCGGTTGGTCAACCGATCCCACACGGCCTCGACTTGTACAGCCAGGTCTCCGGGCTTGTGCAACGTCGGGAACGCGCGCCGTACGGCGGTGACCACGCAGGCGGCCTGCTCCGGAGCCAGCCCCGTGACCGGGCCCGCGGGTTCTACGGCCAGGGCCCGGCGCACCTTAGCCGCAACCCCGGCCAGCCGGAAGGACAGGCTGGCCGACAGGATCACCAGCACCCCGAGGCCAGCCAGCACCCACGCGGTGGCGTAATACCCGTAGGCCGCGAGCGCCCCGCCGCTCAGCACCCGGAAGGCCGCCTCGACGTGCCGGTTGCGCTGCAGCAGCACCTCGTGGATCAGCCTTCCGCCGTCCAGCGGGAGGAAGGGCAGGAGGTTGAAGGCGTTGATCACGAAGAACAGCACGGCGATATGCCAGAGAATCGCCACCGGGAAGAACATGCTGGCGAGGCCGAGAGCTACGGCGAGCACGAGTCCCGGCACAGGGCCGAGGAGAGTCACCAGCGCCCGCTTGTAGCTAGGCACGCCGCGGTTGACTCCCGAGACCGCCGCTCCGAAGAACGGGATGAAGAACATTCGCACATCCTTGAAGCCGAAGAGCCTCATCCCCACGTAGTGCCCGAGTTCGTGGAGGAGGAGCACCCCGACGATCACCGCGATGTCCAGCAGTGGGTTCTGGAGCAGCCCGAGTCCGAAGAAGGCGGCCACCGAGATGACCAGGACGAGGATGCTGCCCTGCCAGTCAGCCTTCCTGTTGCCCAGTTTCTCCACCTCGGCCAGAACCTTCGCGTCCGCCTCGGTCAAGGTTGTGGCGCTGTCGGGCAAGCCTTGCGTTCGAGACTCCCCGGCAGGCGGCGCTTCAGCATGGGTTGGATCGGCCTTCACTGTGTTCAGGCGGTTTATCACCCATGCGGCCAACAGCAGGCCGAACAATATGCCCCAAAGAGCGTAGCTGGCGGTAGCCGACGCCAAGGGGCCCAAGAGACACAGGGCCAGCGCCAGCAGGAAGTAGACCAGCCTCTGCAGCCAAGGTGAGCGCTTCTTCTCGAGCAGGCGCCTCCGGGCTGGCAAGCGCCTCTGTGGTGTCTGGTCATGCAATGGGCTGGTCTGTCGATCCATGCGAGCCGCCTTTTCCCGACACCAGCGTGGTTCCTGCGATGACTGGAATATCGACTTTCAGCCGCGATCCCCGGGAGTAGCCCAACTATACCATGAAACTCTCCAGTTGCAGTTCAGGAATTTGCGGTGGCCGCTCTGCTTCTCGAAGCCCTTCACGGCTTGGGCGGCCCCGCCGGCGTCAGGTGCTTGTCCAGGAACTTCCGGATGCCGTCCGTGTAGGTCCGGCCGCTCCGCCGCCAACCGCCGTTGTGGTTGCCCTGGATCTCCAGGAACTCCTTGGGCTCGTTGGCGGCGGCGAAGAGCTTCTGGCCGTGGGGGAAATAGTTGACCTCGTCGCCGCGGCTGTGGACCACCAGGACCGGGCACTTCACCGTCGGCAGGGTCTTCAGGCTGGGGTACTTTATCCGGCAGATCAGGCGCACCGGCAGCCACCAGATGTGGTCGGCCCCGACGTCGGGGACGGAGGTGAAGGTCGACTGGAGGATGAGCGCGCCCGGCCGGCGCTCGGCGGCCAGGTTCGTCGCCACCCCGCCGCCGAGCGACTTGCCGAAGACGACGATGCTCTCGGGCTTCGCGCCGCGGACGGACACCAGGTGGTCCCAGGCGGCGCGGGCGTCGAGATAGGTGCCGGCCTCGGAGGGCTTCCCCTCGCTCCGGCCGTAGCCGCGGTAGTCGAAGATCAGCACGTTGAAGCCCATCTGCCGGAAGACCGCGACCAGCCCGACGCGGTGGGAGATGTTGCCGGCGTTGCCGTGGCAGTAGAGCATGGTCCCGCGCGGCTGGCCGGCGGCAGGCACGAACCAGGCGTGGAGCCGGACGCCGTCGGCGGCCTGGAGGGCGACGTCCTCGTAGGGGGCTCCGGCGTCCGCCGGGGTGCACTCCAGATCGGGCTGGGGGAAGTACACCATCTTCGCCTGCCAGGAGCAGGCCGCGGCGGCCAGCGCGATGTACATGCAGGCCAGTATCCCGACTATGCGGAGGAGGGAGCGAATGACAGACGGCCGGCTTCTGGCTTTGGGCTTTCGGCCCGCCTTCGCCGAGGCTTCGGCGGGTGAACCTTCGGCACAACAGGTGGCCCGCCGAACCTCACTGGGACCGTCTCCTGTGCCGTTCTCCGCGCCCACTCCGCGTCCCCCGCGCCTCTGCGGTGAACTCAGCCGCAGCTCTTCGGCGACTGGTAGCCCGGCGCGCTCTCCGGCGTGCAGCGGACCATGCAGATGATGGAGAGCGGCTCCGTGCCGGTGTTCACCAGGCAGTGCTTCTCGCCGTCCGGCACGTAGGCGCAGGAGCCCGGCCAGACCGGCCAGCGCTGTCCGTAGGCGTCGACCGCCTCGCCCTCGCCGGAGAGCACGTACCACTGGTGCTCCCAGGCGTGCTCGTGCTCCGGCGTGCGCCCGCCGGGCGCCACGGTCACGATGCGCATGGCGAAGTTGTGGGCGTTCTGCTTGGGGCCCACCAGCCACTTGATGGACGAACCCTTGGCTCCGCCGAGGTTGAGCTCCTGGGCCTCGATGGTTGCAGAATCGGCGACGTACATGGCGGACTCCTATCCGCCGAGGCGCCTCAGCGCTTCGGCTTGGCCTTCTTGCCGGCCGGCTCCGGCGCGGACATCTCCAGGACCCTGATGACCGCCTCGACCTCCACGTCGGTGTCGGCGCAGCCGTCGCGGAGCAGGGGCACGAACTGGACGGCCACGCCCAGGCGCTCGCACTCGAAGATGCCCAGCGCCCCCTCGTACTGGCAGGCCAGCCCCAGGACCGCCTTGGGCTTCAGCTTCTCGACGTGGCGGGCGACGGCGCTGCCGCCCTTGAGGATCTTCAGCCCCATGTAGCCGAGTTCCATGGCGCGCCGGGCGATGGCCGCCACGCTGCAGCCGCCGCAGCGCGTGCAGACGTACTCGGCGCCCTTCTCCTCGGCGCGGCAGCGCCCGGTGGCCCGCAGGCACTGGGGCACGAAGACGATGCGCTGGGCGAAGGGCACGGCCGCGAAGGCCTTGGCGTGCTCGCGGTTCTTCTTCTCGGCGAACCGGGCGCACGCGCCGGCGATGTCCCCGCCGGCCAGGACCTTGGTCCCGAGCAGCCCGGCGAGTTTGGCGAGATTGGCGAGCGATGACATGGCCGCTATGGTAAGCGCCATGACGGGGTTTGCAACCGGTTCGCAGCCGGGCCGGGCGCCTTCCGGGGAAGGAAATCCCCGTTCGGACGGCTATCATGGAGGGGCGGCGCCGGGGCGGCCCGCCGGGAGGATGAACATGCTGACCAGGGCTCATCTCAGGGCGGCCGGCCTCGGCCTGCTGGCCTTCTGCTGGGCGGCGCGGGCCGCCGCCCCGGCCGAGTTCGCCGTCGAGCCTTACGTCCAGAACCCCGGCAAGACCGAGATGACCGTCAAGTGGTCGTGCCGCGAGAAGGCCGACTTCAAGCTGCGCTGCGGAACGGGCGAGAAGCTCGACCGCGAGTTCGCGCCCGGCGAGCCCCGCGAGGTGCTCTGGAAGGACTGGCCGGGCGGGCAGCGGCCCGCCGACGCCGCGGCCGACGCCAAGCCCACCGAGGAGTTCCGGGCCTACATCTACCAGGCGGTCCTGACCGGGCTCGCGCCGGGCACGGCCTACCGCTACGAGGTGTCCTCCGGCGCGGTCCGGGCCGGCGGGACCTTCCGGACGTTCCCGGAGAAGCCCGGCCCCTTCACCTTCATCGCCTACGGCGACAACCGCAGCGACCCGGAGGCGCACCGCCGGGTGACGTCCGGCTTCGCCGCGCAGAAGCCCGAGTTCATCATCCACACCGGCGACATGGTCACGAACGGCACGTATCCCGAGTGGGAGAAGGAGTTCTTCGCCCCGCTGCGCGAGGTGATCCGCGACGTGCCGCTCTTTCCGTCCCTGGGCAACCACGACGGCGACTCCCGCAAGTTCTTCGCCGTGCCGCCCGGCGGCAAGGGGCTGTGGTACTCCTTCGACCGCGGCGATGCGCACTTCGTGTGCCTCGACTCGATCAGCGGGAAGCCGGAGATGCTCGAATGGTGCGAGCGCGACCTGGCGGCCTCCCGGGCGACCTGGAAGATCGTCTTCGGGCACATCTCGGCGTACGACGTGGGCTCCCACAGCACCCGCTGGGGGCGCGCCGACTACCTGCCGGTCTTCCGCAAGCACGGCGTGGACCTGGTCTTCTCGGCGCACACCCACGGCTACCAGCGCTTCCGGCCGGTGTTCACCAAGGGAGTCAACGAGGCCCGGCCCATCACCTACATCGTCACCGCCGGCGGCGGGGCGCCGTTCCATGCCCTGACCCGCGACTCGGCCCTGGCGGTCGGGAAGGTTGAGCACCACTTCCTGGCGCTCACGGTGGACGGCAACCGCCTGGCTGCCCGTGCGATCTCCGCGGCCGGCAAGGAGATCGACGCCTTCGAGATCGTCAAGAAGGACGGCGTACCCGGCGCCGAGTGGCTCAAGGCCGCGATCCCCGAGGACGACTTCGACGCGGTGCGCAAGGTGGTCCGGCCGTACCTGCGCGGCATCGCCCTGCCCCGGGATGTCCGCGCCGGCGGGGCGGTCAAGACCGAGTTCAAGCTCGGCGCCGGCGAGAAGGCCGCGAAGTACACCGTGACCATCGACCCGCGGGCCGCGGCCAACTGGGAGCTCCCCGAGGTCTCCGGGGCGATTCCGGCCGGCGGCACCGCCGACGTGAGCCTGAGCGTCAGGCTCCGCGACCCCGCCCCCTACCGCGACGGCCAAAAGCCGCTGCCCCCGCTCATGATCGAAGTCGGCGTGGAGATCGACGGCTGGCGCACCGGGATGCTGACCTCCCTCCGGGAGGCCAGTCCCGTTGCGCCGGGTGGGGCCGGCGGGGCTCAGTGACGGCCGCGCCCCGCGAGTTGCGTGACCGCGAGGCCGCCAGTTCAGGTGTTCGGGATTGGCTGTAAGCTCACGCACAAGTATCAGTACAGACCAGTACAGAAATATTTCATGGAAATGAGTCATTCGTAGCGGCTCATCGGTGTATGACAGCACAGATGCCATACAGGAGGTGGGGATTGAACACCAAGTCTGACAAGGCGCAGGAGCGCAAGTCCTCGCGTGATCTCGTGGAGTCGCTCAGGAGCGAGATCGGCTCCGGGCAGCTGGGAGCGGGCCAGCACCTGCCCAGCGTTCGCAGCCTGAGCCGCGACCGCGGGTTGGCCTGCGACACCGTCCACCGTGCGCTCAAGGAGCTTGCCGGGGAGGGCCTGATTGTCGCCGAGCCGCGACGCGGCTACCGGGTGCTGGCCCGGGCCAATGACCCCGACCGCGGCTGTCCGGTGGCGCTGGTGTTGCGCACCGCGCGCGAGGACTGGAATCAGCTCGATGCCGGACTGGCCGCCGAGTTCCAGCGGGCAGCGCTGGCCATGGGCCGCCCGCTCCTGGCGGTGGGCGCCGGCGGGAGTCCGGCCGCGAAGGTCATGGAGCAGCTGGCCGCCGCGCGGGCCTGGGGCGCGGTGCTCAGCGACACCAGCCCCGACCTGCTCGCCGAGATCCGCCGTGCCGGGCTGCCCGCGATCGTCGCCGAGAACTGGGCGCTCGAAAGGGAGCTCGACACCGTCTGCCAGGACGACTTTCGCGGAAGCATGGCCGCCGCGCTCTATCTCGCCGATCGCGGACATGAGCGCATCGCCTGGTTCGGCTCGAAGCCCGAGCGCAGGAACATGCACACCGCCGGGCGCTTCGCCGGCGCGGTGGCCGGCCTGGCCGCGGTTGGCCAGCGCCTGTGTCCGGAACTGACCTTCGAGACGGAGACGCTCGACGTCGGCGAGCTCACCGAGGAGGCCCGCCGGCTGCTCTCGCGCCCGGACCGGCCCAAGGCGATCCTGGCCATGTGGCAGGACAAGACCGAGGCGCTGGCCCGCGCGGCGGCAGGGCTGGGGCTGGTCCCCGGCAGGGACTTCGAAATGGTCGGCTGGTGCACCGACGAGGGCTACGACTCGTTCTACGCGCCGCTCTTCGGCTCCGGCCCGGTGCCTCCGGCCGTGACCTGGAGCCGCGCCCTGCTTGCCCGCACGGCGCTGGCCCAGCTCGAGCAGCGCCGGGCGCACCCGGAGCTGCCGGCGTTGCACCTGTCAATTCCCACCAGGCTGCGTTTCGCGGCAATCAAGGGTTGAAGGAGGATGTTCATGAGATGCCTGCCGATCGTCGGGATGGCTCTTGTCGCCCTAAGCGCGGGGAGCGCCAGGGCCGGCGACGTCTCCTTTGCGGCCAAGCCCTCGGCCGCCAAGCAGGGCGACAGGGTGAAGCTGGCCTTCACCGTCTCCGCGCCGACCGACGTGGAGGTCGCGGTGCTCGGCGCCGACGGGAAGATCGTCTGTCACCTGGCCGCCGGAGTCCTCGGCGGCAAGAACCCTCCGCCGGCGCCGCTCGTCGCGGGACTCGCCCAGAACCTCGAGTGGGACGGTCGCGACGACTTCGGGAAGCCTGCGGGCGGCGCTCCCTTTAAGTTCAGGGTGCGCGCCGGAATGAGGCCGGCCTTCGACGGCTTTGTCGGCGCCTCGCCGTACATCCTGGACACCGTGCGCGGCATGGTCGTCGACGGCCAGGGGAACCTCTTCGTCCTCAACCAGAGCATCGACGGCCACGGCGGCTGGCCCTTCGACCTGCGCGTCTACGACCGGAAGGGCAACTACCTGCGCAGCCTGATGCCCTTCCGCGCCGGGATGAAGAAGGAGGAGGCCGAGGTATTCAAGGCCGTCGATGCCGGCGGCCAGATGATCCCGCGGAACTTCCAGAGCACCTGGCCGCACCTCTACCCGACGGACGCAACCCTGCGGCTGGCCGGCGTGACTCCGGACGGCGCGCTGGTCCTGTACGATGACCAACTGCGCTTCGTCTACCGGCTGCGGTCCGCCGACGGCGGCCCGGCCGGCCGGGTCTTCGAGGAGCCTCTATGGCCCGGCAAGGGCCCGCGGCTGATTGGCTCGGCGGCGGTCGCCATGGCCGCCGACGGCAAGGCGCTCTTCGCCGCCGGCGTGGGCGCGGCCCCTCCCAAGGGTCAGCGGGTCAGCGCCGACTGGCCCGACGGCTGCATCCTGAAGCTCGCGATCGACAAGCCCGGCTCCGGCGCCGAGAAGTTCGCCGCCGCCGCGCTCCCCGACGACTACAAGCAGGCCCTGGACGGCGGCTGGGCTCCGAAGATGGCCAAGACCGCGCTCCGCGACATCGCCCTCGACGCCGCCGGCAATGTCTACGTCTGCGACCTGGCCGCCGGCAAGGTCCGCAAGTTCGACGGCGCGGGCAAGGAGCTCGCGGCCATGTCCGTGCCGGGGGCGCTGCGCCTGGTGGTCTCGCCGAAGAGCGGCGCGCTCTACGTGGTCTCGAGCGGCAAGGCCGGCGGGACGCTCGCGCGCTACGCCGCCTGCGAGGAGGGCGCCAAGCCCCAGGCCTCGCTCGGCTTCAAGTGCGGCTACGCCATGCTCGCCGGTGACTTCTCCGGCGAGAAGCCGCAGCTGTGGATGGCGCCCAACATCGGCGAGACCTACACCGAACTCCTGCGCATCGAGGACGCCGGCGCCGAGCTCAAGATCGTCGAGGACCTCAGCAAGCGCGACCCGCTGGGGCTGCCCATCGTCGACCGGCTGACCGTCGACCCGGAGACCGACGACCTCTACGTCAACAATGGCTGGGCCAAGACCTACCGCTTCAACGGGCTGACCGGGAAGTACAACGGCGCGGTCAAGAACGGCGCGCCCGACCCGATGAACGTCACCGACGTGGCCATCAGCCCCGCCGGCCACGTCTTCGTCCAGAAGGGTCCGAGCTGGTCCGGACCCTACGAGCGCCTCACCCGGGACCTCAAACCCGCACCCTTCGCCGAGACCGGCACGTCGGTCTTCGGCTGCGTCTTCGCGCGCTTCGGGGCCGGGTTCTGCTCCAAGGGTTCGTGCGCGACCGCCGACGGGCGGCTCTACTCGCTGAGCATGCTCGACTGGTGCGTGTACTATGTCATGGCCTACGACGCGGCCGGCAAGGCGGTGGAGGGCCCACGCGGCAAGGGCGCGGTCAATGAGAAACAGGCCCCGGGCGTCTACAAGGCCGGGATCCGCAGCGCCATCGTCGGCCAGGTGCTCGACCGCTGTGGCGGGCTCAAGGTCGACCGCGCCGGCAACGTCTATGTCGGCATTCAGGTTTTCCCGCCGGACTACAAGCGCCCGGCCGGCTTCGAGAAGGACCCGGCCTTCGGCGGGATGTCCGGCAGCGTCATCAAGTTCAAGGCTGCCGGCGGCGGCATGGCCGCTGGCAAGCCGGGGAGAGAGCTCGGCGACTACGAGGGCGTCGAGCGCGTCTACCCGGGCCTGGCGCCCTTCAGCGGCTGGAACAACAGCTCCTGCTGCGTCTGCCGCTCGCCGCGCTTCGAGCTTGACGGCTTCGGACGGCTGGTCATCCCCAACGCCCTGAGCTGCGACGTGCGCGTGGTCGACAACGCCGGCA
>JAKLDR010000059.1 GCA_022703445.1 Planctomycetota bacterium
GCCTGGATGCCGGCGACTGCGACGCGGTCTGCGGCTGGCGGCGGGAGCGCCGGGACGGCTGGCTGCGGCGGATCTCCAGCCTGGTCGGCCGCACCGCGCGCCGCCTGCTCATCGGCGACCGCGTGGCCGACACCGGCTGCCCCCTCAAGCTCTTCCGCGCCGAGTTCCTCCGGCGCATCCCGGTCTTCCGGGGCATGCACCGCTTCCTGCCGGCGCTCGCCGCGACGGCCGGAGCCCGGGTCGTCCAGATGCCCGTCCGCCACCGTCCCCGCCCCGCCGGCCGGTCCAAGTACGGGGTCTGGAACCGGGCCTGGGCCGGCCTGGCCGACCTGCTCGGCGTGCGCTGGCTGATCAGCCGGCAGATCTCCTGCCGGGCCGAGGAGGTCGGCCGGTGAGGCCTGGGATGCCGGCACTGAAGGAAGCCGGGCTGATGGTCCTGGTCTCCGCGGGCATCGTCCTGGGCGTGGCCATGATCTTCCGCGGCGCCGGCGCGCCGGCGGAGCCGGCCCGCGCGGTCATGCCCGGCTCGGCCATGCTGGAGTTCCCCGAGGCCGGCCGGCACATGGTCATCGCCGAGCAGGTCATTTCGCCGCGGCCGGTCCCGGGCGGCCGCCGGGACCTCCCGCGGCTGGACCTGGAGCTGACCCCCAACCTGCGCGCCAACATCCGCGGGGAGCTGGTGCCCCTGGTCGAGCCGTCCTGGACGGACTGGATCTGCAAGGTGCTGGCCCGCGGACGCGGATGGACCCTGGGGCACGTCGACATCCCGACGCCCGGGGTCTACCGGCTGCAGGGGCTGCCCTCGCCCGGGGCCGGCGACAGAGGGTCCGGCGGCTCGGTGGTCCTGGCCTTCTCCCGCCCGGCGTCGCCGGGGCGGCTGCTCTGGCTGCTGCTGGGCTTCGGCGGGCAGATCGCCTTCTCGGCGCGCTTCCTGGTGCAGTGGCTGACCAGCGAGAAGGCCGGGCGCTGCGTCATCCCCCGGGCCTTCTGGTATCTCAGTCTGTTCGGCGGGCTGATGATCCTGGCCTACGCGGCCTACATCCGCGACCCGGTGTTCATCGCCGGCTACGCGCCCAGTTCGCTGATCTACATCCGGAACCTCGTGCTGCTCCGGCGCGAGAAGGCGGATGGCGCCGCCGGCGCCAATGGGGGCCGGCCGTGAGCTTCGCGCTGGCCCCGGCCCTCTGGGGGCTTCTGGCCCTGCCGCTGATCGTGCTGCTGAGGGTCCTCGACCGCCGGCCGCGCGTGGTGGTGGTGCCCAGCCTGATCCCCTGGAAGGCGGCGGCCGGAGCGGCCAGGCCCGAGGGCCGGCGCCGGGTGCTCATCGACTGGGCGCTGGTCCTGCAGCTGGCGGCCGCCGCAGCGGTCGTGCTCGGCGCGGCCGGGCCGAGGGTCGGCGGCAGACCCGCCGGTGCCCGGCCGGTGGTCATCGTGCTCGACAACTCCGCCAGCATGGGGGCGGGCTCCCGCTTCCGCCAGGCCAGGGAGCGACTCATCGCCGAGCTCGCCGGCCCGGAGCGTCCCCAGTACAGGCTGGCGGCGGCCGTGGCCACCGCCCCGCGGCCCAGGATCCTCACCGGCGGCGGTGACAACGTGCCGTTCGGAAGGCTGGACGACATCCGGCCGGTCCCCGCCTCCGGCGACTTGGCCGGCGCGGTGGCCGCCGCCCGGGCCGCCGGCGGGCCGGACGCGCTGATCGTGGTGGCCTCCGACGACCTCACTCCGTTGGACAATCTCCCCGCGGACAACCTCGTGACCATCCGCGTGGGACAACCGGTCCGCAACCTGGGGATCGTCGCCGCGGCCGTCGAGGGCGGAAAGGTCTTCGCCGCAGTCCGCAACGCCTCGGCCGCTCCCGAGAATGCCCGGCTGACGCTCACCCTCCCCCCCTCAGTGAAGGAACCCGACACCCGCGAGGCGACTATCGAGGCCGGCGGGCGGGCGGCTTTCACGCTGCAGCTCCCAGCCAACACCACCGAGCAGATCGAACTGCGCCTGCCGAGCGACGACCTGGAGGCCGACAACGTTGTCCGCCTCAGCGCCGAGCCGCCGCCGCGGCCCGTCTTCGCCGGCCGCCCGGCGCCGTCCTTCGCGCGCGCGCTGCGAGCCCTGGGCTTCGCCGAGCCGGCAGCCTCCGCAACCGAGGCCGCCGCCCCCGTCGGACTGCTGGTGGCCTGCGGGCAGTGGCCGCGGGCAGGAGGCAGGTTCACGTTCGTGATCGACCCGCCCGCCGGGGAGTGGTCCGGGGTCCGCGCCGGCGGCGAGGCCGCGCCCGCCGAGCTCCGCCTGGGCGATGGCGACCCCGACTTCTTCCCAGGCGCGGGGGCCCTGTCTTTCCACGCGGCCTCCGTCCGCAAGCTCGAGGCGCGCGGGGGCCGGGTGCTGCTGGGCACGCCGGAAAGGCCCCAGATCGTCCTCTCGGCCGACGGTTCGGCCTGCGTGCTGGGCTTCGATCCCGAGGCCACCGAGTGGGTCAAGCACGCGAGCTTCCCGGTCTTCCTGGCCCGGCTGGCGGAGAGTAGCGACCGGCTGAGGGCCCTCGGCCGGGCGACCGGACCGGAGGGCGTGCTCAGCGACGGGGAGACATCCTGCCGGGTGGCCGGCCGGGAGATCCGCAAGGCGGCCTCCGCGCCCCGGCCCTTGTCGGTCACCGGCGACCGGGCGCTGGCTCCCTGGCTATTCGCGCTGGCGCTGCTCCTGCTGGCCGCCGAGTGGCGGTTGGCCGCGAGACTCCAGGCCGCCACAGACACCCGATAAACAGCGGGGCCGATCCCGCATTCGGGACCGGCCCCGTGGGTGGATACGTGGGTGCGCTCAGCGCTCGAACCAGCCCGGGTTCTGTTTCTTGTAGGCCGCGTCGACGGTGTTCATGCCGCCGATAATCGCCGACATCTGTCCGAGGACATGGGCCGCCTTGGTGAGCGGGGTCTGGGGCACGAAGACCACGTCGCCGGCCTTCAGGTAGAAGTCCGGGCTCTTGCCGGTCCGGATCTCGCGGGTGTTGACCTCGATGATCTCCGGGTTGGTCAGCCGACCGCGCACGACGAACGACTTGCGCTCCCAGGCGGCTTCGGGCACGTCGCCGCAGCGAGCGATGGCCTCCAGGAAGGTGATGTCCTTGCTGAACTGGATCAGCCCCGGGGAGCCGACCTGCCCGAGCACGTAGATCTTGTTGTCGAGCTTGATGGCCGACGGGATGTAGATGTGGTCGTTGGCCATCACCCGGACGTTGTTGGCCAGCAGCTCGCGGGGATCGACCTTGTCCTTGTCGCCGAAGAGCTTGGTGAAGTCCACCGGCTCGAAGCGCTCGCCGCGCAGCAGGTAGGCCCGGCTCAGGTCGGCGATCTCGGTGTCCACAACCCCGAAGCCGTAGCGGGACGCGCCCAGCGGGATGCCTCCGGCCTGGGTGATGACGTCCAGCACCCTGGTCTCGTTGGTGATCTTGTAGATCCCCGGCCTGCCGACCTGACCGGTCACGGTGACGAAGAGCCCGGCCGAGTCGACCAGGTTGACGTAGACCACCGGGCGCTTGAAGTACGGCTTGAGCTGCTCCAGCACTGCCGCCCGGAGTTCGCTGAGGGTGAGCCCGGCGGCCATCAGCTCGGTGGCCTGGAAGTAGGAGACGCGCCCGTCGGGGCCGACCTTGACGCTGCGCTTCATGTCCTCCTCGCCCCACACCCCGATCTCCAGCATGTCGTCGGTGCGGATGCGGTAGAGCTCGTTGACCTTCGGCAGCGCCGGCCCGATGTTCGGGTCGCGCGGAGGGACGGCCGGATCGGCGCCGACCGGAGCGCTCTGGGCCGGCTGCGTCCCGGGCGCCGGAGCCGGGGCCGCCGGCCTGGCGGGGTCGACCACCACGCCCCGCGAGGCGTCGGCGCCGGACTTGCCGGCCTTCGCACCGGACCCGAAGCACCCCGAGGCCGCCGTGGCGGCCAGCAGGGCCAGGGCACAGAGGGAACTGAAGCTGCGGCATCCCATCATGACGGACCTCCTAATCGGGCCTGTCCGGCCCGGACGGTTCACAATATTTATCGGACGCTCGGACCTGGCAGTTGAGGCAAACCTGCCCGTACTGTCGGGGATCCGGAGCGCGCCCGGAGGCCTGGGCGTCTACGCCGCGGGCGGGTTCCGCCGCCTGGCGGACAGGAGCTCGCCCATGCCCAGCCAGACCAGCAGCATGGCGGCCGCCGCCAGCGCCATCAGGCACACGGACAGCGAGCCCCAGAGGCTCTCGATCTCCGGCCGGAAGCCGCCGGGTGCCAGGACCATGACCAGGGACAGATCGGCCTGGCCGACGCGCATCCGGGTCATGGCCAGGAAGCGTTCGCCGGGCAGGTCCCGGACGATGGGCAGGTCCTCGGTGGCGACCGCCTCCATCTCGGCCAGGCCCCCGCCGGAGACGGCCCGCGCGGCGGCCTCGCCGGAGGACGCGCGCAGGCCGGGATGGGCGCCCGAGCCCTGGAAGATGGCCGCCGATTCGAGGCGCTGGGGCCAGCGCCCCAGCTCGCGGAGCGCGGATTCCATGGATGCGGAGTTGAGGTCCAGCATGATCCGGCTGAGTTCCAGCCGGCAGCGCAGGGCCTCGGAGAGACCCCGGGCGGCATCGCGGGCCGAGTCCCGCCTGGCCGTCTGCAGCAGGCGCGATGACTGGAAGGCGACGAGCAGGCCCAGGGCCAGCCCGGACGCCACGGTCAGCCAGCCCCGCAGTCGCACCGGTCGGCCCGATCCCTGGAGGTGCGGCTCAGCGGTTCGTGAGGTAGAAGTAGTACAGCACGGCCAGCGCCGCGGCCAGCAGGACGTTCACCGCCAGCGAGAAGTACAGGTACTTCTTCAGCGTGGAGGTGGACAGCCCGGCGTGCGCCCCGGAGCTCATCACGATCTTGGTGTGGCGCTCGCCGCCCTCCGCGCGGGCCGGGGACGGCGCGGCCACCGGGGCGGTCCGGGTGGGCGGGGGCTCGGGGACCGGCGCCGCGGCCGCGGCGGGCGCGGCGGGGGCCGGGGGCGGCTCCGCGGCGGGGGCCGCCGGGGCGCCCTTGGACTGCTCGGCCCGGCGCATCTCCTCCATCTTCTCGCGGATCTTGTTGCCGTCCATCATGTAGGTGTTGAGGCTGTCGGGCACGATCTTGTCGCCGGCGGCGGCCGGAGCCGGAGCGACGGCCTGCTGCGCGTTGCGGAAGATCAGGGTGTACTTGCCGACCACCACGCGATCGCCGTCGTTGAGGTTGTGTTCGCCGACCTTCTGCCCGTTCACATAGGTGCCGTTGGAGCTGTTCATGTCCTGGAGCAGGAAGGTCTCGCCGCGCCTCAGGAACTGGCAGTGCGCGCGGGAGACGCCCAGGTTGTCGATGACGATGTCCGCGCCGGGGTCGCGCCCGATCACGGTGGCCGGCTTGGTCAGGTCGTAGGACTTGATTTCCTTGCCGCCGAAGGAGAGCACCACCGAAGCCATGCCGCTGCCCCCTTTCCCGAAAACCGTCCCCCTGCCGCCCGGACGGCCATCATGATAGACGGCCACCCGGGAATGTCAAGAAGGCGGCACGCACCTTGCGCGCCCGGCGGCAACGGGCTAGAATGCCGCGGTCCGATGGGAGCCGCGGTTTATGCCCCGGGCCGGGAGCGCAGCCGCCGCGGCGTCCGGACACAGGAGAACCCCCGAGATGGCCAAGCTGATCATCCGCGATGGCAAGGGCGCCGAACTCGTCCACGAGATCAAGGACGACGTCACCACCTTCGGGCGCAGTTCCGCCAACATCATCCCGATGAAGGACGAGCAGGCCAGCCGCCAGCACTTCCGCATCGAGAAGGCCGGCGACAGCTACCGGCTGGTGGACTTGGGCAGCCGCAACGGCACCCACGTCAACGGCGTCCGCGTGTCGGGCCAGACCCTCAAGCCCGGCGACGTCATCACCGTCGGCGACTACCGCATCGTCTTCGACGCTCCGGTGCAGGTCTCCGGCGAGGAACTCGGGGCCACGGTGGAGTGCAAGCCGCTGTCCGACAAGGATCTTGGGCCGATCGCGGTAGCCCCGGCCGCAGCGCCAGCCGCGGCACCGGCCGCCGGCGGCAAGCCCGCCGACCCCGCCGCGCCGCGCTTCGTCCTGGAAGTCCTCGAGGGCACCTCCAAGGGCAAGAGCGCCGAGCTGGGCCTGGAGCCCGTGACCATCGGCCGGCACGCATCCAACAAGCTGGCCATCGAGGACGAGGCCGCAAGCAACTACCACGCCGAGGTCACCAAGGAGGCCATCGGCTACGTGATCAGCGACCTGGGCTCGACCAACGGCACCAAGGTCAACGGCGAGAAGATCGTCAAGAGCCCGCTGGCCCACAACTCGCGCATCCGCATCGGCTCGACCGAAATCGCCTTCAAGAACCTGGGCGCGCCCACCGAGGAGGACGCGGTCTTCGGGACGGTGGTGCTCGACAGCGACAAGCTCGGCAAGGAGCTGGCCGCGGCCAAGCAGTCCTCGGGCGCGGGGGCGGGCTTCCTCAAGTTCGTGGCGGCGCTGGCGCTCATCGGCGGCGCCGGCTGGGGCGTCTACTGGCTGGTCGACCACTTCCGGAACGGGACCACCCCGCCGCCGCCGCCCACCAGCACCGAGGTGCTCAACGGCCCCTTCAGCGGCGGCACCGGGCCGGACGGCGCCCCCAAGGACTGGACCATCACCGACAACCGCGACCCCCGCAACCAGATCATGGTCGACAAGGAGAAGGGCCGGGAGACCGCCCCCAAGGGCGAGCCCCAGCCCGACAAGTACTCCCTCAAGTTCCAGCGCGACACCGCCGTGCGCGCCGACACGCTGATGGCCTGCCAGCAGACCCGGGCGCTCGAGGTCCGGCAGGACACCGGCTACAGCGCCGCGGTCTGGGTGCAGAGCCCCGGCGCCCAGGGCATCTACGGCCTGCGCCTGACCTGGGTCGGGCCGGACGGCCGCGAGCTCCGCGAGTACGCCCACATCTCCGGGCCGCACCCGGACTGGACCGAAGTCCGGCTCGACACCCGCCCGCCGGCCTGGGCCGGCACCCTCAAGCTGGCCTGCTTCGCCTACGGCAAGACCGGCAGCGTCTACTTCGACGACGTGGCCCTGGAGAAGATCCCTCTCGACAAGGCCTCCCGCGCCGAGGAGACGGTGGGCTTCGGCGGCGTCCGCGCGGTCTTCGACGCCTCGGGGAGGCTGGACCTGGAGCGCGGCGGCGAGCGCGCGCTGACCGGGCTGATCGTGGCCGACTGGCCCGGCGGCCTGACCGAGGACCAGGAGCTGGCCCGCATCGCCGCCGGCTACCCGCGCAAGCAGGGCAACGAGACCGTCTTCCGGGGCAGCCTCTTCGACTACTCGTCCAACCAGAACTTCTACTACGAGATCGCCGCCAGCCCCGGCGCCGACGGGGTGCGCCTGCGCCAGCTCTTCGGCACCGACAACCCCGCGGGCCTGACCCTGGACGCGCTGGCCCTGCGCCTCGAGGTGCTGCCGGCCTTCGCCGCGAAGATCGAAGCCTACGCCGTCGGCGGCCTGAAGCCGCTGGCCCAGGGCGACAACCCCGGCGTGACGGAGCTGGTGCTCCACTCCGCCCGGGGCGGCACGGTGCTGGCGCTCTCCTTCGCGCAGCCGACGCCCGTCAAGATGGAGGCCTTCGGCACCAAGCGGGTGCTGACCGTGCAGCTGGCCAAGGAGCCCACCCTGGGCGCGGCTCCCAAGGAGTGCGTCCTGACCTTCGCGGCCAGTTCGGCCACCGCCGCCAAGGACCTGGAGACCGAGTACGCCGCGGTCGCCAAGCTCTTCGAGGACAAGAACTGGAAGGAGGCCCCGGAGCGGGCCAAGGGCTTCCGCGCCCGGCACCCCGAGGCCGTCGAGCAGCTCAAGAAGCTCGACGCCCTGGAGGCCCAGTACATGACGCGGCTGGCCGACGGCCGCAAGCAGATCGACGGCGTGGTCAAGCGCGCCCAGGGGGTCAAGGACGACGCTGCGGCGCTGGCCGAGGCCATCCGCCAGGGCAAGACCACCCTGGAGTCCCTGCAGCAGGAGTGGGCCACCGGCACCGCCCTGGACGAGGCCATCCAGGCGGCCAGCGTGCAGCTGACCTCGATGCAGAAGGCCATCGGCGACGCCGAGAAGGAGAAGGCAGCCAAGGACTTGCTCGACAAGGCCATCAAGGCCATGGACGCCAAGCTCTGGACCATCGCCAAGAGCTACCTGGTGACCATCACCAACAAGTACCCGGAGACCAAGGTCGCCGACCAGGCCAAGAAGTTGATCGTGGTCTGCGACGACGCCATCAAGCAGATCGAGGTCGTCGCCGCCGAGGAGGAGCGCATCCTCAAGTCCATCCGCAACGACGAGCTCAACAACCGCTGGGACGAGGTCATCCGCAAGATCGAGGGAGACCCGTCCTACGTCCGGTTCGGCAAGGAAATGAAGGACGCCGCCAAGCACCTGGAGGACGCCAAGGCCAAGAGGGCCGAAAAATAACGGGGAGGCCGGGCTGGGCAGCCCCGTGCCGGCATCGGCCGACGGGCCCCTGTGCCTCCCGGAAGTAACAACGCGGACCTCGCCGGGGATTCGCCATGAGCGCCGTTATGCTGTCCATCCTGGTCATCCTGTTTGCGGCCTTGCTGCTCAGGATGCGGGAGAACAGACAGCCGTCGTATGTGAACGCCCCGGTCGATGAGCCAACGAGCGACCTCAAGTATGGCGGATTCTGGAGACGACTGGGCGCCATACTCATAGACGCCTTGGTGTTCATCCCCGTTATCCTCGCCTACAACGGCATAGCGCATATCTCGTGCGGCTGGACACTGTGTGGGCAGATTGGCATGGCAATCATCGGCACGGCCTACACGGTCGGCTGCCATGCCAAGTTCGGACGCACCCTGGGCAAGCTGGCGACCGGGCTGCGGGTCGTGCGGCCGGATGGCTCTGCCATCGGCTGGAAACATGCCTGGCTGCGGAGCTCGGGCGACATCGGCTTCTCGGTGCTGGCCATGGTGGCTCTTGCGATGGCGCTGCAGGCCATCCCCGACGAACAGTTCAGTGGGGTGGGATGGCAAGCACGCTGGGGGAACATCGAAGCCCACAAGCAAACCCAGCTCGCCTGGGTTGACGGCGTGCAGATGGTCTGGTTCTGGAGCGAGGTGGTGGTGATGCTCTTCAACCGAAAGCGGCGAGCCCTGCACGACTACATCGCCGGAACCGTGGTGATAGTCAGGAGATAGGCCAGCTCATGTCTGGAAGATCCGTCCTGGCCGCCGGCGCGGCGCTGCTGACTATGGCGGTCCTGGCCGCGGGCGGCGCGTGCCCCGCCGGCGAGGAGACCACCGCGGCCCGGGCGCGGGCGCTGGCCGCCCGGCTCGCCGCCGATGACGGGGCCGAACGGGAGGCCGCCCGCACGGGCCTCCTGCTCCTCGGGGCCGAGGCCATCCCGGCGCTGGAGGAGGCCGCCAAGGGCAAGGAGGAGGAAGCCCGCCAGAGCGCCGAGGACCTGCTCGGTAAGCTGCGGCCGCTCGCCGAGCTCAAGAGCGCCGACCGCCGGCGAAGGATCGCCGCCGCCGAAGCGGCCAACGAGCTGGCCGAGGAGCTGCTGGCCGGCGGCCACCCGGCCGGGGCCCTCGCGCGCTACCGCGAGGCGCTGCAGGCCGACCTGGACCTGCTGGACTCCGAGCACGTCCGCGACCGCCTGACGGAGCTGGCCGGCAAGCTGCCCGACGCCGCGCGGGCCGACTTCCGCAGGTCCGACCTGGGGCTGTACGTCGCCGAGAAGTTCGACGACCTGCGCCGGGAGCATCCCCGGAGCCCCCTGGCGGGCAAGGCGCTCTACGGCCAGGGAGGCTTCGAGGAATACCTGCGGGGCTTCCCGGACGGCTTCTACGCGCCCCACTCGCGCTACTGCCTGATCGCCGGGCGCAAGGCCTACCGCACCCCCAACCGGAAGCCCAAGCCGCTGACCATCGCCGACCCCGACCGGGAGATCCGGGACTGGCCGCAGTTCCTGAAGGACCACCCGGACTTCGACGGCGCCGACGACGCCAACTACCGGCTGGCCCGGGCGCTGGAGACCAGGGGGCGGCTGCAGGAGGCCTGCCTGCGGCTGAGGCTCCGCCTGCCCGACGGCGACCTGGACTGGAACGCCCGGGAGCGCCTGCTTTTCATCATGGACTCCGCCATGGACGCCAAGTCCCTGGCCGATCTGCGCGCGGCGCTGGCCCGGGACCCGCAGCCGGCCGAGAAGCTCCTCCTGTCCGACCCCGAGCTGACCGCCCTGACGCTCTACCTCGAGGCCCTGAAGCTCCTGCGCGAGGGCCGCCACCGGGAGGCCGCGGAGGCCTTCGGGAAGGTCCCGAAGCTCCCGGAGGCCGGGAAGAAGGTCGGGGCGCCGGCGGCCGAGGTGGGCGAGGACGAGGACGAGAACGAGAACGAGGACGAGAACGAAGGGGACGAGGGCAACGAGGATGACGGGCCGGGTCAGCCGCTGGCCGCACTGGCCGAGCTCGCCGCGGCGCGCGCCGAGTTCGCCGCCGCGGCGGCCAAGCTGCTCGAGGCGCCCGACGCCGGCAAACTCCGCGACCTGGCCGAGTTGTTCCGCAGCGAGAAGTCCCGGTTCGCCTTCATGACCGGCCTGGACTGGGGCGGCGGCCTGGCCCTCTCCAGCTACGAGACCGCCGCTGGCCCCGCCGAGTTCCATCAGAGGCGCTCGCGCTTCTGGCAGGCGGCGCAGGTGTGCGAGCGCCTGATCCGGGAGCACCCCAAGACCCCGGCGGCGGCCGACGCCATGTTCATGCTGGCCGAGTGCCACTGCCGCCTGGCCGAGACCCACTGGCCCGAGCACCGCTCGGTCTACTGGCGGAAGAACGAGAAGGAAAACGTCAAGAAGTCCATCGACTGGTACGTGCGCTTCGCGCGCGAGAACCCGGACGACCCGCGCTTCGCCAAGGCGCGCAACATCTCCGAGGCGCTGACCGAGGCCTGGTTCCGCGGGCCGCGCGCCCGCAGCCAGGACGGGGCGCGCGAGTAGAGAGAGGGACGGGGCAGACCCGCCCCTCTCCCCCGGCTGCGGCGCGCCCTCCGGCGCGCTACTTGGCTTTAAGCGCCAGGTAGGACACGCCCCCGCGGTGGCGGACCTTCAGGAGCACGGTCTCGGACTCGGCCCCCAGCGCCTTCTTGAACTCGGCGACGCCGGCCACCCGGGTCTTATTGACCTCCTCGATGAGCATGCCGGCCTCCACCCCCGCGCGGTCGGCGGGGCTGTCCGGCCGGACCTCGACAACCGCCACGCCGACGGCGTTCTTCTTCAGGCCCAACTGCTGGCGGAGCTCCGGGTCGAGGTCCCTGACCCCCAGGCCCAGCTTCTCGATCATCTCGTTGCCGTTCTCGGCGGCGTCCGCCCCGGCGCTGCGCTCGGCGACCTTCACCTCGACGGTCTCGAGCTTGCCGTCGCGGTAGAGCTTGACGGCCACGGCCTTGTCCACGGCCGTGAAGCCCACGGCGTTGACCAGGTCCTTGGCGCTGCGGACATCCTTGCCGTCGAAGGCGACGATGACGTCCCGCTCGCGGATGCCGGCCCTGGACGCCGGGCCCTTCTCGAGCACCTCGGCCACCAGCGCGCCCTCGGGCCTGGGCAGCTTGAGCGCCTTGGCCATGTCCTCGGTGACGTCCTGCGGGCGCACGCCGAGCCAGCCCCGGGTCACCTTGCCGCGCTCGATCAGGTCGCGCATGATCGTCCGGGCCATGTTGATGGGGATGGCGAAGCCGATGCCCATGTTGCCGCCCGATCGGCTGTAGATGGCGGTGTTGACGCCCACCACCTCGCCGTCCAGGTTGGCCAGCGGCCCTCCGGAGTTGCCGGGGTTGATCGCCGCGTCGGTCTGGATGAAGTCCTCGTTCTGGATGTCCACCACCCGGCTGCGCCCCATGGCGCTGACCAGCCCGGCGGTGACCGTCTGGTCCAGGCCGAAGGGGTTGCCGATGGCCAGCACCCACTCGCCGATCTCGAGCTTGGCGCTGTCGCCGAGCCTGGCCACCGGGAGATCCTGGCCGTCGATCTTGATGACGGCGACGTCCGAGCGCTCGTCGGCGCCCACCAGCTTGGCGTCGAAGGAGCGCTTGTCGGCCAGCTGCACCCGGATCCTGTCGGCGTGGCCGACCACGTGGTTGTTGGTCAGGATGTAGCCGCGGTGATCGACGATCACCCCGGAGCCCTGCCCGCGCCGCAGGCGCTCCTCCGGAGCCGGGCGCATCGGGCGGCCGGGCCCGCCGGGCTGCCCGAAGAAGCGCTTCAGGAAGTCGTCCTCGAACTGGTTCCAGTCCTCGTTGCCGGCCGCCGCGGCCCTCTGGGTGACCTCGATGTGCACCACCGCGGGCATGACCGCCCTGGCGCTGGCGATGAACGGCCGGCTGAAGCCCTTGTCGCGCCCGGCGGCCGAGGCCCCGGCGTCGCCGCCGCCCTCCGCCGCCTGCGAGACCGTCTGGGCCAGGTCGAAATCGAAGCGGCCCGGGGACGAGCCGGCGGGCCGGCCGGCCAAGGAGAAGACCAGGCCGCCCAGCAGTCCGGCGGCCAGCAGCGAAACACCCCACCTGATGCCTGACTTCGCGCCTTTCATTTGACTCCCTCCCACCGGCGCCCTGCCCCCCTCGAGGTTTCCCCCGCCCGTTACACGCAGGTCCCCGCCGGATTTATGCAGGAAATCCGCCGGGGACCCCGCCTGCCAGCCCTTGCGCAGCGGCTGGGGGGCGGGGAGAATGAGTTCAGGAGGTAGAGCCCGATGCGCCGCCTCGCGCTTTCGCTCCTGGTCCTGGCTCCCGCCCTGGCGGCCGGCTGCGGCCCGCGCGGATACTTCACCGACCGCTGGCGGGACGCCAAGGACGTATTCAGCGCCTCGGTCGGGACGGGAGGCGGGGCCAAGGCCCGGGTGGGCCCAGTTCAGGTCGGCGCCCTCTTCAACTCCGACTTCGCCGGCTTCCGCGGAGGCACGGGATTCCACCTGACGCAACCCTTCTCGGAGCGGGCCGGCCAGGTGCTGGACATGGCCAGTCCCGTGCCGCTCCCGTGGCCATCCGACAAGATCCGCTTTCCCCTGACCTCAGCCGAAGGCTTCAACCTGGAGTACTGCGAGGGGAGATTCGACCGCGCCGCCGTGGACCGCGACAAGACCTACAACGCGATCTTCCCCTTCATTCCCCTTCTGACCGTCTCGGACCGGCCGTACTACTACACCCAGGTCGAGGCGGTCGTCGGCGTGGGCGGAACGCTCCGCTTGGGCTTCAACCCCGGCGAACTGCTCGACTTCCTGCTGGGCTGGACGACGCTGGACATCTACGGCGACGACCTGGAGGCGCGTTGGGAGCGCCAGGCGCCCAGGGCCAAGGCGGCGCTCCTGGCTCTCATGCGCGCCGAACCGAAGCTCTTCGAGGGCGCGGACCCGGAGCGCTTCGCTGCCCTGGGGATGAAGCCGGCCGGCTACGGCAAGTACGCCTGGGGAGCCTTCACCGTGAACCTGGCGGAGAGGACCTACGCTGCGGCCATTAGCTCGGAGGCGGCCTTCTGGCACTACCGCGGGCACTTCTACGGCCAGCGCTTCGGCGAATGGCAGGCGGCCAACATCGAGAAGCAGCACGCGACGGCCGCCCCCAAGTAGCCTCGGCAGTTCCCTTGCGCAGCCCCGCCGGGCGGGGTAAGCTGAGGGCGGAGGATGTATGACGGAGCCCACAGACCAGACCAGACCAGCAACCCCCTCCGCACCTGGCGGCCGATGGCGGCGTACCGGCCCATGAAAGAACGGATTCCCGAGAGGGCGCCAAAGAAAGAAGGACACCGGAGGCTGCCGTGATGGATGATCAGGAGAAATCCCCCTGGCCCGTGGGGCAACTGGCCATCTCCCTGGCGATGCTGGCCCTGTCGGCCACGATGTTGATCGTTGGCCAGTACGGGTATGCGCTAGTGACCGTGCTGGCGGGCGCGGCCGGCTGGGTCATCACCAGGCTGATTCAGCAGTCGCCAGCCCAGCAGGACCGCGCCGCGGAAGAGGCCGCCAAACGGGCCGTAGATGAAGTCCTAGCGGCCCATGAACGTGGCGGGAAGGAGGCCGTCCGGGAACTCTGCGGCACCGTCGTACGCCGTGAAGCCGACGGATCCGTCATCGTAAGCCAGAAGCCCCCGCCCCTGAAGCTGCGGCTCGGACTGCCAGCCGCCGGCCTGCTGGCCGCCGCCGGCTTTCTGGCCTGGACGCGGCACGACTTCCTGGGCAACTGGATCCCCACTGCGATCATCGAGGGATTCATCCTGGCCTGCACCATGCTGCTGACTGTCTGCGCATGGCACCGGCAATACTACCGGGCTTCCGTCGATCAGCTCGTGATCGTCACCACGTGGCCCCTCTTGCCACACTTCCGGCGGTCGGTGGCCTGGGCTGAGGTGGTGGAGTTGCGCGACAAGAACGCCAGCGGAGAGCCCATCCCTCTCGATGTGCTGATGGTCACGGCCAAAGGCAAGCCACTGCTTCTGGAGCGCACCCTTCTGGAGGCGGCCTGCGAGGAGGTGGCGAGCGAGGGCAGCCGGGCAGTGCTCGCGCAGCTGAACGCGCTTGGGAGGCGCCTCCCTGCGCAAGACGGGGCACGCGATCCGAAACCAAAGGCTAACGAGAAACATTGATGTCCATAGATCCCGGTGACACAGCACCATACGCCTGCATCACCACCCCACCGCAACCGCGCCGCCCCCGCACTTCTGCAATCGGCAATCTGAAATCGCCGTTGGACCGCTGGGCTCACGGATATTGACGATTGACGATTGAAGATTGCAGATTTATGAAGTGCGAAGCCCGCGGCAGCCGCCCCCGCACTTCTGCAACCGCAAATCCGCAAGCGGCAATCTGAAATCGCCGTGAGGCCCCCGGGCCGCTGGACCCACGGATATTTCGATTGCCGATTGATGATCGCAGATTTGAGAAGTACGAGGCCCGCGGCGGCCGCCTCTACCGTCTGCCGGGCAGGTCTCCGCCTCGACCCTCGATGACCGCCTTGAACGGCCCGCCGCGCGGTTCCACGCGGTCCTCGGCCAGGTGGTAGACGATCTGCGGGGCGGTCAGACGACTGCCGCCCTCGCGGATTTCGGGCTGGCCGTGCTCGCCGGCCAGGGTCACCGTCCGCTTGGCGGCGTCGTACTCGGCCAGCTCCGACTCGGCCGTGCGTGCCTCGGTCTCCAGGCGGACGCCGCCGGCGGCTACCAGGCGGCTGAGCGCGCCGGCGCCCGGGACGACGTCCTGCCCGGGCCCCTCCGCGGGCTTCTCCGGCCGGCGCTCGAAGCACGCCCAGAGACGCCCGCAGCGCAGCCGGAATCCCTCCTGCTGGACCACGACCTCGCCCCTCATGAAGAGCTCGCGCTCCGCGTCGCGGTAAACCGCTCCGTCGGTCGAGTCGATGCGGGTCTTCCTCCCGGCGGAGGGGCCGGCCTTGAGCGGCTCGGCCTTCGCGTCGCCGGCGGCGGCGTTGGCGTCGGCCTCCGCCCCGGCCTTGCGCGGGGCGATCATGGCGCTGGTCCGGCCGCGGGCCTCGGCCACCCGCTCCGTGCGGTGCAGCACGAAGCTCTCCGCCGCCACGGCGTCGCCCTCGTGATAGATCACCGGGCGGGTCTTCCCCGACAGGGTGATGCGTTCGGCGGCCACGTCGTAGACGGCCTCGTCGGCCACCGCCCGCCGGCCGGGCATGGTCACGACCACCGAGCCGGAGGCCCGCGCCTGGCGCGCCCTGCCCCGCTCGGCCGCCTCGCCCCGCTCGGCGTCGCGCGCGTCCCGGGCGAAGAGCACCTCGAGCTCGGCGCACTTCAGGGTCACGTCCCCGCGGACGGCGACGACGTTGCCGGTGAAGCGCGCCCGGGTCAGGTCGCGGCCCTCGGCGTCCTTCCCGGCGCGCTGCGAGACGGCCCGGTCGGCGCTGACCGAGAGCGGCGGCTCGGCGCCGGGGTCGGCGCCCGGGGCTTCACCGCAGAGGCACAGAGACGCGCAGGAAAACAGCCAGAACATGACCAGAGCCGAACATCGAACCGCAGAGTGTCGAATGCCGAATGCCGAACTCCGAAGTCCGGCTCGCCCGCTCCCCGGCTCCTTCATGATTCGAAATTCATTATTCGTCATTCTGCGGTTCGCAGTTCCGCCTCGCCTCACGGCTTCCCCGGCAGCTTCACGTCGCCCTTGTGGATGACCGTGGCGCGGCCGCGGCCCTCGCTGGTCATCTCCTCGGTGCGCAGGTTGAAATGGAAGCTCTGGGAGACCAGCTGGTTCTCGCCGCGCATCACCTCGGCCGGCTCGTTGGCCCCGCCGTCGAGCCACACGCAGCCGCCGGGCCGGTCGAAGAAGGCCAGCTCGCCGCGGGCCAGGCCCTCCGGCCCGGAGATGACCACCGCGCCGGTGGCCAGCACCGAGTCGACCATCTCCTGCCGGGCCAGGATGTCCCGGCCGTCGGGCCCCTCTTTGGCGGAGGGCTCGCGGCGGGGGGCCGGCTGCGCGGCGAGCGCCCCGATCACCCCGCGCACCACGACCGCCGCGGCCGAGCCGCCCGCGCAGGCCCGGTCGACGGCGGAGACGTCGGCACCCTCGCGGCCCGAGCCGCCGTCCGGGGCCAGCAGGATCTCCAGGCGGTTGCAGGTCATCTGCGCCTCCTGGCGGACGGCCTTGACCTCGCGCACGAAGAGCACGCGGCGGCAGCCCAGGTCGACGCGGTTGTCGAAGGTCGCCGGGCCCGAGCAGGTGACGACCGTGACCGCCGGGCCGGCTTCGGCGGCGGCCTTGCCGGCCCCGCCGCCCCTGGCCCCCTTGCCGGAGAGCGGCAGCCTCGGCAGGGCCGACTCGGTCAGGGTCACGCAGACGTCGCGGGCCAGGCGCACGGTCTCGGCCCAGCGCTCGGCGCGCAGGCCGGTGCCGGCGACGGTCACCTTCCGGCGGGTCTGCGGGTCGGTCCAGGTCGCCTCGGCGCGGTCCGCGGTGGACAGCACCCCGGCGGCGTGGTCCCAGGCCAGCGACGCGGACCGCAGCTCCAGGTCCGGCGCGGCCGCGCCGGGCGGGGTGCGCTGGACCAGCACGTCGCCGGAGAGCGTCCCCGAGCCGGTGTCCTGGTAGTAGACCCCGCCGGCCGACTTGGCCACCAGCACGCCCTTCTCGCCGTCCAGGACGCGCCGGAGCTCGAGCTTCTCGAGGGTCAGGATCCGGTCCTTGAGCACCGACTTGCCGAAGCGCAGGGTGAGCGAGAGCCGGCCGGTCTTCTCGTCGTAGACCCGGATCTCGCCGTCGGTGCTCGCCCCGGAGTGCTGCACGCCGACCGGCCTGGGGCTCTTGACCGGCGCCCGGGGTTCGGGCGCGTCGCCGCCATCGGGCGCGCCGCCGAGCCAGGCCGAGCCGACGCGCCAGGCCAGGACCGCGACCAGCCCGACGCCCACCAGGGCGCCGAGCGCGCCGAGCAGCCGCCCGCCGCGTCCCGGGCTCACTGCGGGCGGTAGCGGGCCATTATCTCCGCCCAACGGCCCTGCTCCTTCAGGAGGTGCTCGATGATCTCGCGGACCGCGCCGTGTCCGCCGGCGGCCGAAGCCACGTAGGCGGCGGCCTCGCGGACCTCGGCCGCGGCGTCGGCCGGGCAGGCCGACCACCCGGCGATGCGCATGGGCGGCAGGTCGACCAGGTCGTCGCCCACGAAGGCGGCCTGCGCCGGGGCGAGCTTCATGGACTCCAGCAGCCCGCGCAGGACCGGCTCCTTCTCCTTGGCGCCGCCGATCACGTGCTTGACGCCCAGCTCGCGGGCGCGGGCCAGGGCCACGGAGCCCTCCCGGCCGGTCAGGAAGGCGCAGTCGACGCCGGCGCGCAGCAGGTACTTTATGCCCGCGCCGTCCCGGGCGTCGAAGACCTTCATCTCCTCGCCGCGGGCGCTGAAGTAGAGCCGGCCGTCGGTCAGGACGCCGTCGACGTCCAGGACCAGCAGCTTGATGTCCTTGAGGTTGAGGTTCTTGGTGGCCATGCGGGGATTATACATCCGGCGCGGAGGCGGGGGCAAGGGAAAACGGAGGGCGGGGGGACACCCCACAGTCGTTCTCGTCCTCGTTCTCGTTCTCGTTCTCGACATCCCTCGGGACCCGAGTACGAGAACCGCTCGGCTCCGCCTCGCTGAGAACGAGAACGAGAACGAGAACGAGGACGAGGACGTGGAGTCAGTCCAGCTTGTACTTGCCGACGCAGTAGTTGGTGACGCCGGCGGACTCGAACCGGTCCAACTCCCGGACCAAGTCCTGGACGGACCAGTCCGGAGCGGGGAAAACTTCCTCGACGTCGGTAGCCCTGCCTGAGTACCACAGGTCGATCCGGACATGCGATCTGCCCGCGCCCGACTCCGGCGGTTGGCTACTCATTGCCAGAAGGCCGAATCTCCAGGCTCCGCCCCGCCTCGCCGTTTCTATCACCTTGACGACGTGCGAAGCTCGGCACCGCCTGTCTGCTATGATACGCACTGTTAGCAGAGATCGCCCGTCGGCATCGATGTGAGCAGCAGACCACGCTCTGCACTGGGCCTCAATCTTGCCAAGGTCGGTCAAATCCTGTCCCAAGCTGTACTGGCCATCTTTGTCGATCTGGACGCTCATGACCTCCTTGGAACCCCAAGCACTTGACGGTGGCTGCCCGGACACCGGCAGTCTCACGTGAATCCACGGGATCCGATACTGCCAATCCAGCCACAGCAACCGGCCGGACTCGGTCCTCGTGAGGAACCAGAACCCGCCGGCGGCCACGAGTACCGGGATCATGACTGCCGCCCAGAACCACCAGGGAACGGACCTCCCCTTCTGCGCACCAACCCCAGCCCTCGAGCCCGGCAAGGTGCTCATCCCAGGCTCTGAGCCGCAGCCGCTTGGCGGACGAAGTGGGCCGCCCAGACCAACGCGATGTAGGCGAAGGCGAAGTAGACGACGGCCCGAACCAGGACGAACTGTCGGAAGACGGCCAGACCCCGGAGCAACCACTCTTTGGAACCTGACCACTCCCCACGCCACCTCATATCCCGGGAGAGGTCCTTTCTGGTGATCGAGACCATCAAGGTTCCCAGGAACAACAGCAGCAGAGGCGAAGCACACATCACCAAGGCAGGAGGCTCGTAGGGAGGCTCCCCTTTGTACATGATATCTATCTGGAAGCTGAAACTCGCCGCTTCCGCAGAGGCCGCAGTCAGGGGTGCTGTCAGCAGACAGAAGGCGTGCAGGGTCAGCCGGCGCCAACCACACACCTCCGGGCGGTCACCGGAAGGCCAGAAGGTGGACAGCAGCCACAGGGCAGTCACCCCGATGGCGAGGAGCAGTACCACCGCAGAGGCAATCAGGACGCCGGTACTGCGGAAGGCCAGGAGTGTCTCCCGCTGGGAGGCGGCTTGCCGGGCCTGGCTGTGGGCCTCCCAGCCCACCGCTAGCGCCTGCGCCCGGTCAGCCAGGGCAGACTCCCCGTGCTCCCACAAGTAGGCCAGGCTCGCCGCCAACTGAGCTTCTTCCGACTGCGCCGAGCCTGCCACGGTTAGTTGCCGCAGGCACAACAGCATCCCCGGAGGCGACCCCGTGCCGGACTCCACGGCATCCCCGACCACGGCCGCCAGGCTGACGAGCTTCGCGACTTGGTGGTGCTGGCCGGACGCCACCTCTGCATTCGCCTTGGCCACCAGCACATCGCGGGTGCTCAACAGAACATATTGCCAAGCCGAGAAGCTCGGCCTGTCTCCAATCGCGGCCTCCACTGTTGGCACGCCAAGGCTCTCCAGGAAGGAGGAGTAGTTCCGCCAAAGCCTCGGCCAGTAGTCCTGCACGGTGGCACAGACCTTGGCCTTGTTCAGCGCCGCGAGAGCCTCCGAATCCTCTCCCACTGCGAACCGGGCCGCCGCTTCCACGATCAGGGGGAAGCCGTTGCCCGGGTCGAGTCGTTTGGCCTCGTCCAACTCCCGCCAGATCCGTTCGAGCCGGGCCGGCGACACACTCCCCGACCTCCAGTCCGGCTTCGGAATCCGCACATTGTCCCGGTATTCCCAGCGTCCTGCTGGCCTCAGTTCCTCCCGATTCATGATCATCATGGCGATGGCACAGTGAAGTTCCGGCCGGTCGGGGGCGAGCCGGGCAGCCTCGGACAGTTCCCGCTCGGACTCCTCGACGCGTGCCCAGGGATTGCCGGCCCGGCCGGCAGACCGGCCTCCCTCCCACGCCCACGATGGCCGGCATCCCCTGGCCGCATGGATTCGCCAGTCGCCCCTGCGGCGTTCGTATTCGCCCTTCCACAGGCGCCACCTGGGAAGCTGGATGTGGTCCTGGAAACAGCCTTCGTAGCTCTTGGGTATGTGCCAGACGCTGTAGTAGGTGGATCCCTCGCGCGCCGGGACCACCTGCTGAAGGTTGAAAAGCGCGATCTCCCTGGTGCCCGGGAAAACGAGGACCGATAGCAGCCCGACTGCAATCAGGGCCACGGCAACGATGCGGCACAGGTGGCCGGAGCGAGGCGAGGGCAATGATTTCATCCCGTCCGCCGGATCCATCCAGGCCCCTCCGATGCCAGACAACATCATGAAACCGCTCTTGGCGCCCAAGGGCGCAGGAGCTATTGAGTCAGGCCTTCACTCCGCCTTCTTCCCATCCAGCATCACCGGCAGCACCAGCGCCGAGGGGCGCTCTCCGCCGCGCCAGAGCTGCACGGCCGGCGCCGGGGCGAACGGCACCTCCCCTTCCCCGCTGACCCCATCCTTGACGGCGTCGGGGTTGAGCGCGAAGCGCGGGTGGTTCGAGGCGGTGATCACCGCGCGGACGCGGTGGCCCTTCAGGAAGGTGTGCGCGGCGGCGGGCAGCGCCACGGCGAGCTCGTAGACCTGGCCGGGCTTCACCGCGGAGGCCCTGTCGAAAGACTCGCGCAGCGACAGCCGCCGGATGCCGTCGGTCACCAGCATCGAGCGCCCGTCGGGCCAGACATCGCAGAGCCGCACGGCGAAGTCCATGTCGGCGCGGACCGTCGAGACGAAGAGCCTCGCCCGAACGCCGCCGGCGAAGGCCAGATCCTCCTCCAGCGGCGCGGTCGTGAAGACCAGGCAGTCCTTCCGGCCCTCGACCTTGGCGCGCTGGTCGAAGGGGCCGGCCAGGGCCTGGTTCGGGGCGGCCAGCGCCCTGACCTTGAGGGCGAAGTTGGCGCCGCCGACGGTGGGCGACGGGTCGGCCGGGTCGTAGGCCAGTTCCTCGGCGGCGGCCTCGCCGGCGGGCCTCTCGCCGGACAGCGCCCGGTCGGCCGAGAGATACAGCGGCCTCTCGGTCCGGCCGGCCGGCGGCCAGGCGGGGGCCTCCGCCCAGCGGTCCGCGCCGGTCTGGTACCAGCGGACGGCCGGGACCTTGTCCAGGCCGTTGTCCTTCCGGCCGCGGAGCCAGTAGTCGAAGAACTGGCCGGCCGCCCTGGTCGCGGCGCCCTCGGCCTGCGGGAACTTGAGCTCGCCGAGGGCGCCGGCGTCGACCCCGGCGTGCTCCCACGGGCCGATGAACAGCCGGGACCCCTTCCGGGCCTTCTCCCCGCCCTCCGCGCGCAGCCGCCGGAAGGTCTCCAGCTGCTGGTCCAGGCCGTGGTCCGACCAGCCGGTGACGAGCAGCACGGGCACGTCGATCTTGCCGAACTCGGGCGCGCGCTCGGCCAGCTTCCAGACGCTGTCGCGGAGCGGGTGGGCCTTGGCGAACCCGGCGATGGCGCCCCAGCCGACCAGCTCCATGTTGTCGGCGTAGGCCTTCCTGAAGACGCCGCCGCCGTAGAAGTCCTCGTAAGCCTGGCCGTAGCTGGCCACCAGCGGCACGCAGCAGACCAGGTGCGGGGGATGCGTCACCGCGGTGTCGTACTGGACCTTGCCCAGGGCGCTGGCGCCCCAGGTGCCGACCTTGCCGTCGGACCAGTCCTGCTGCGCGATCCACTCGACCGCGTCGAACCCGTCGAGCCCGCGCAGCCGGCCGGGCATCAGCCCGCCCCCGGCGTCCTTCGACCCGTAGTAGCCCCGCCAGTCGACCACCACGTAGGCGTAGTGCTCGCGGTCCGCGAAGGTCCGGCCGGCGTGCTCGTTCCCCGGCCGCGAGTAGGCGGCGCGGTTGTAGGGCGTCTGGATGAGGACGGCCGGGAAGCGCCGCTCCGGGCCGGCGCCGGCCGGGAGGTAGAGGTCGGCGGCGAGCTTCTTGCCGTCGCGCATGGGGATCTCGACGGCCTGGGGCGCCGGGGCGGCCCCGGCCGGAGGCTCCGGCCCCTCCCCTGCGGCCGCCCCTCCGGCGGCGATGGTCAGCGCCCCGGCCGCGAGGACGGCCGAGAGGAACGGACGGATGGCGTACATGGCCGGGCTCCCCTTCCTGCTCATCGTGGCCCCCGGAGCATCGCCGGACGATTATCGCCCGGCCGGGGCTTTGCGCAAGCAGCGCCTCGATCGTCCTTGACACCCCGCAAACCCGTCACTAAGATTGACGCGGGCATGTTTTGCCTGCGAGGCGATCCTACGCAGGAGACCCGACCGCAGGCCCGGGACGATTCGGAGGTCAGAACCTGATGGCAGCCAAAATCTACGGCATCTGTTGGCACGGGCGGGGAGGCCAGGGAGCCAAGACCGCGGCGACCATGGTCGCGGACGTGGCCCTGGCCCAGGGCAAGTACAGCCAGGGATTCCCGGAGTACGGGCCGGAGCGCATGGGCGCGCCCGTCCGCGGGTACACCCGCATCTCCGACGCGCCCATCACCATCCACAGCTCCCTGGAGAGCTGCGACGCGGTGGCGGTCTTCGACGACACCCTGCTGGACGTCGTCGACGTCTGCGACCTGCTGGCCGAGGGCTGCCCGGTGCTGATCAACACCGCCAAGGGCGCCGCCGAGGTCAGGAAGAGCCTCAAGCTCAAGACCGGCCAGAAGGTCTTCGTGGTCGACGCCAACAAGATCGGCCTCGACGAGATCGGCCGGGCCATCCCCAACGTGCCCATGATCGGGGCGCTCATGAAGATCACCGGGCTTCTGCCCATCGACTCCTTCGCCCACGACATCGAGAAGAAGTTCGGCCGCAAGTTCGGCCAGAAGGTGGTCGACGGCAACAACCGCGCGCTGAAGCGCGCCTTCGAAGAGGTCAAGGCCGGGTAGCCGGGTCCGACGGATTCGGAACTAGAACGGAGAGGCGATTCATGGCTGAGGTCAAGAAGGTCAAGGGCTGGCGCGACGTGGCCATCGGCGGCCTGGTCGAGCCGGGCACCAGCGAGCAGTACAACACCGGGTCCTGGCGGACCTACCGGCCGGTGTGGCACGCCGACCGCTGCATCCACTGCCTGCAGTGCTGGGCGTTCTGCCCGGACAGTTCGATAGTGGTCAAGGACGAGAAGTTCAGCGGCTTCGACTACTATCACTGCAAGGGCTGCGGCCTGTGCGCCAAGATGTGCCCGGTGAAGGGCGAGAAGGCCATCACCATGATCCTGGAAACCGAGGCCGCCAAGGCCGAGAAGAAGTAAGGAGGCGCGCAAGTGTCCACCACCGCAGTCAGCAAGGGGGCGGGCTCCAAGTTCACGCCCCACGAGATCATGGGCCTGAGCGGCAACGAGGCCGCCGCCGAGGCCCTCAAGCAGGTCAACCCCGACGTCGCCGCGGTCTTCCCCATCACCCCCCAGACCGAACTGATGCACAAGTTCGCCGAGTACGTGGCCAACGGGGCCGTCGACACCGAGCTCATCAACGTGGAGAGCGAGCACAGCGCCATGAGCGCCACGGTCGGCGCCTCGGCCGCCGGCGCCCGCGCGGTCACCGCCACCAGCGCCAACGGCCTGGCGCTGATGTGGGAGATCGTGGCCATCGCCAGCTCCCTGCGCCTGCCCATCGTGATGCCGGTCGTGAACCGCGCGATCAGCGGGCCGCTGAACATCCACTGCGACCACTCCGACACCATGGGCTGCCGCGACCTGGGCTGGATCCAGCTGTACTCCGAGGACAGCCAGGAGGCCTACGACAACATGATCCAGGCCTTCCGCATCGCCGAGGACAAGTCGGTGATGCTGCCGGTCATGGTCACCTTCGACGGCTTCATCATCAGCCACACCATGGAGCGGGTCGAAATCATTGCCGACGACGGGGTGGTCCGCAAGTTCGTGGGCGAGTACAAGCCCGAGAACTACCTGCTCAACGCCCAGCACCCGGTGACCTACGGGCCGCTGGACCTGCCCGACTGGCTCTTCGAGCACAAGCGCCAGGAGGTCCAGGGCTTCCTCAACGCCCCGGAGGTCATCAAGAAGGTGGGCCGCGAGTACGGCCAGATCACCGGCCGGAGCTACGACCTGCTCGAGAACTACCGCATGGACGACGCCGAGCTGGCCGTGGTGGCCCTCGGCTCGACCGCCGGCACCGCCAAGGCGGCCATCGACGAGCTGCGCGACGAGGGCGTCAAGGCCGGCCTCGTCAAGATCCGCTGCTTCCGCCCCTTCCCCGGCAAGGAGCTCTGCGCGACGCTCGGCCGCTGCAAGGCCGTCTCGGTGATGGACCGCAGCTTCTCCTTCGGCCTGGAGGGCGGGCCGGTGTTCAACGAGATCCGCGGCGCGGCCTACGGCGCCGGGCTCAAGGTCCCCATGGTCAGCCACATCTACGGCATCGGCGGACGGGACATCAACGTCACCCAGATCCGCGGGATCTTCGAGGGCCTCAAGAAGCTGGCCTCCGGCGGCCGGATAGAGACCGTCGAGAACTACGTCGGGCTCCGCGAGTAGCCGCGGCGCCAGGACGCCTCCCGTGGAAGGCCCCCGCCCCCTCCGGCCCGAAGAGCTGCCCCAGCTGGTGGCGCTCTGCAACGCCGTGTTCCGCGCCGACGGCGGGGACATGGGGCGGGAGTTCGCCTACTACCTCAACAGGGACAATGCCCCGCGCCTGCGGGTCGTGGCCGAGGGCGGCCAGCTGCTGGCGCACTGCGGCTACCGGAAACACGACGTCCTGATGCTCGGGACGCGGGTGACCGTCGGCTGCGTGGGCGCGGTCTGCACCCGGGCCGATGCGCAGGGCAAGGGGCTGGGCACCAGGCTGTTCCTGGACTGCCTGGCGGCCATGCGCGGCGACGGGGTGGATTTCGCCCTGATCTCGGGCGGTCGCGGTCTCTACACCCGCAACGGCGCCGGAGCGGTCGGAAGGGCCCGGGAGTTCTCCTTCCGTGCCGGGACGGCCGCCGGCTGGCGCTCCGGGGTCTCGGTCGCCCAGGCGGCGCCCGGCGACGCCCCGGCCCTGGCCGCGCTCTACCGGGCCGAGCCGGTGCGCTTCCTGCGCGCACCTTCGGAGTGGGCCGACATCCTGGCCGGCCGCTGGTGCATGAACCGGCCGGCGCGGCTCTTCTGCATCCGCCGCGGCGGCGAGCTGGTGGCCTACGCGGCGGCGCGGCTGCCGGCCATGAAGGACGCGCCGGGTACGGCCATGCTCCTGGGCGAGTACGCCGGCTGCCGATCGGCGGTGGCCGAGGCCCTGCCGGCCATGGCGGCGGCCTGCGAGCTGCCGGCCCTGACCGTCCACGTCCCCGCCCGGGACGCGGCGCTGGGCGCGGAGCTCGCCGCGCGGGGCCTGGAGGCCAAGGCCGCCCCGGGAATCGGCGGAACCGTGAAGCTGGTCAACCTCCCCCAGTTGCTGGGCAGGACGGCGGAGCTGCTTCTGGAGCGGGCCGGAGCCCGCGCCGGCAAGCTCTCCGCCAAGGAGCCCGGCCCGGGGAGAACGGCGTTCTGCCTGGACGCCGAGTGCCTGGAGCTGGCCGAGGCCGACGCCCTGCGCGTGGTCTTCGGCACGCCCGGGCGCACCGAGAAGGCGCTCCTGGAGGGGCGCGGGGAACTGGGCCGGCTGCTCGGCGCGGCGCTGCCGCTCGAGCTGCCCTGGTACGGATACAACTACGTTTAGCCGCCTGGAGCGGCTGGAAGGATGGCGAAGATGGCACTCAACCTCAAGAAGCTCTCCCACAAGCCGGAAATGCTCGCCCCGGGCCACCGGGCCTGCTCGGGCTGCACCGCGCCCTTCATGATCCGGCTGGCCCTGAAGATGGTCGAGGACGACGAGAAGCTGGTCACCTCCATCGCCACCGGCTGCATGGAGGTGGTCACCACCATCTACCCGTTCAGCGCCTGGAAGTGCTCTAACATCCACTGCGCCTTCGAGAACTCGGCGGCGACGCTCTCCGGCGCCGAAGCGGCCTACCGGGTGCTGGCCAAGCGCGGCAAGGTCAAGGAGAAGTTCAAGTTCCTGGCCATGGGCGGCGACGGCGGCACCTATGACATCGGCTTCCAGTCGCTGTCCGGGGCCATGGAGCGCGGCCACGAGATGCTCTACATCTGCTACGACAACGAAGGCTACATGAACACCGGCATCCAGCGCTCCAGCGCCACGCCGAAGGGCGCCGAGACCAACACCAGCTTCGCCGGCACCGCCAAGCCCGGCAAGGAGCAGCACCGCAAGGACCTGACGGCATGCCTGGTGGCCCACGACATCCCCTACGTGGCCCAGGCGTCGGTCCACAACATCCGCGACCTCGGCGACAAGATCTACAAGGGCCTGCACTGCGGCGGGCCGGCCTTCATCAACGTCCTGGCCCCCTGCCACCGCGGCTGGCGCATCGGCGTTGACCAGGGCGTGGAGTACGCCCGGCTGGCGGTCGAGGCCAACTTCTGGCCGCTCTTCGAGGTCGAGAAGGGGCTCTACAAGATCAACTACAAGCCCAAGACCCAGCTGCCCATCACCGACTGGCTCAAGGGCCAGGGGCGCTTCAAGCACCTCTTCAACGACAAGAACAAGCACATCATCGACGAACTCCAGGCCGAGGCCGACAAGAAGTGGAAGCAGCTGCTGCGGCGCGAGGCCGAGAGCCTCGAGGACGCCAAGGCGGCGGCTCCGGCGCAGGCCTGAAACCGGCGCCCGGACAGTCGACGTGAAGAAGGGGCCCGGCGAAAGCCGGGCCCTTCTTCATGTGCCGATCTCGGCATCGAGCCGCAGGAGGCGTGGACCGCGCTCAGTCGGCTGGCGGCCTTTGCACGTTACTGACTGCCACACGATCCGGGCTGCGCCGGTCGACGACTATGCGTAGGGTCTGGCCGGGGGCGAGCTTCTCTACCACGATGCCGACCACGCTCATCTTCTTCGAGTAGCTCCGCCCCTCGAACTCATAGTCGAAGCTCACGTCCCGGTAGCCCTGGACCTCCCCGCCAATCGACCGAATCACCGCCTCGGCCGGCACGCCGTTCTCGGCGATGCCCACCGCGCGTCGCCAGAGCACCAAGGCTCCGATCAGGAGGATCGGGGTGGCGATGAACGCGACGGCTATGTGTACCGGCTCGGTCTGGGCCGTCCCTCCCTCCCGGACCACGCGGAGGTTGGTGAAGCGCTCGAGCAGGTACCAGGCCCAGAGCACGGCGGCCATCAGCCCCGCGGTGACGAAATAGAGCCCACCTCCCGGGACCTCCGGCTTCTTGTCGTCGGCCATGACTCGCCCCCCTACCCCGCCATCATCTGAAAGAGCCCCCGAATCATCTGGATGCCGCCGAAGAGGATCGCGCCCCAGGCCACGACGTAGGTGCCGCCACCGCCGCCGGAGGCCATGGCGAAGGTCAGGATGGTCACCAGGGTGCCGCCGCCGCACCACAGTCCGCCGACTATCAGGTTGCGCACACCGGCCTTGCGCGACTCCGTGGCCTTGGCCTGCATGATGTTGCCGGCCACGGTCTCCGCGGCCGCGGCGTCCAGGCCCTTCTCGGTCAGGGCCTGCTGGATCTGCCTGCGGCTCTTGCCCTGGCCGGCCAACTCGGCCGCGTAGGCATAGACCGCCTCGACCAACTTCTCCTGTTCCTTGTCCTCGGCCATGGTTTCTCCCTTCCGTATTCTCCGGACGGTCCTCCCAAGTTCCAAACCGAGGTGCCGCATCCTCGCTGCTGCCCGCAGTGTACGCGGCCCCAAACCCGCGTCAAGCCGGCTCCTGACGTTCCCCACCCGTCGCTTGCCGCCTTGCGGGAGGCGGCTAGAATGGGCGCGCATCCGGAGAGAAAGCGAGAAGCCACCCATGCCTGCCGCCAAGCCTCCCGTCACCGCCGTGATCGTCGGCGCCGGCCACCGCGCCATGCTCTACGCGTCCTACGCCAGGAAGCACCCCGAGGAGCTCAGGATCGTGGGCGTGGCCGACCCCACCGAGTACCGCCGGCGCGACGCGCAGGCCGAGTTCGGCTTCCCGGCGGAGAACTGCTTCGATTCCGCCGAGGCGCTCGCCGCCCGGGGGAAGATCGCCGACGCGGTCATCAACGGCACCATGGACCACCAGCACGTGCCCACCAGCCTGCCGCTCCTGGCGGCCGGCTACGACATGCTCCTGGAGAAGCCCTTCGCGGTGAACGAGGCCGAGATGTGGGAGCTGGCCGGGGCCGCCCGCCGCGGGGGCCGCAAGGTCATGATCTGCCACGTGCTGCGCTACGCGCCGTTCTACGCGGCGATCCGCGAGCGCCTGGCCGCCGGGACCATCGGCGAGGTCATCAACGCCCAGTACACCGAGCACGTCAGCTACCACCACGTGGCCGTGGGCTACGTGCGCGGCAAATGGGCCAGGCGCGCCGAGTGCCACGCCACCATGCTGATGGCCAAGAGCTGCCACGACCTGGACCTCATGGCCTGGATGAAGAGCGGGGTGCGGCCGGTGCGTGTGGCGTCCTTCGGCTCGAACTTCCAGTTCCGCCCGGAGAAGGCCCCCGCCCGCTCCGGGACCCGCTGCCTGCTCGACTGCCCCATCGAGCCGGAGTGCCTGTACTCCGCCCGGAAGCACTACCTCGACCACCCCCGGCGCTGGCGCTTCTACGCCTGGGCGGCCCTGGAGGACGAGAAGAACCCCACGCCCGAGCGGATGTACCAGCACATGCGCGACGAGTCGCCCTACGGCCGCTGCGCCTGGAAGTGCGGCAACGACGTGGTCGACCACCAGTCGGTGGCCGTGGACTTCGCCGACGGCTCGACGGCCACGCTCAACATGATCGGCGGCTGCTCCAAGGCCGACCGGACCATCCACCTGATCGGCACGACCGGCGAGATCCAGGGCAGCATGGACGCGGAGAGCTTCGTGGTGCGCAGGATCACCCCGGCCCCCGGCGGCCCGGAGTACTCCGAGGAGACCGTGGACCTCAAGGTGTCCGGCGACACGACCGGGGCGTTCGGCGGCCACGGCGGCGGCGACATGCGCCTGGTAGCCGACTTCGTCCGCTTCATGCGCGACGAGCCGCGCTCCATCTCCTGCACGAGCATCGACGACTCGGTCAACGGCCACCTGATGGGCTTCCTGGCCGACCGCTCGCGCGAGGAGGGTCGGGTCTTCGAGCTCCCCGGGCCCCGCTGACGAGCCGCGTCAGTCCCCGGCCGCCCGGTTCCGCCACTGGCGCGGCGCGCGCTTCATCACCCGCCCGAAGTGCCGGTTGAAGCTCGAGAGCGTCGGGTAGCCCACCCGGGCGGCCACGTCCAGGACCCGCAGATCGGTGCTGTCCAGGAGCGCGGCGGCCACCTGCACCCGCAGATAGGTGAGGTAGTCCCGCGGGCTGCGGCCGGTGGCCTTCCGGAACATCCGGCGCAGATTGCTCTCGCTCGTGGCGCAGAGCTCGGCGAGCTCGCCCATGCCCACCGGATCGGCATAGCGCCTGGAGAGGTGGTCCAGCGCCGGGGCGATGGCCTCGGCGGCCGCCGAGCGCTCCCGCGGAGCCGCCTCCGGCTCGGCGCCCGGCAGGCGGTGGAGCATGCCCATGATGGCCAACACCAACCCGCGGACCACCGCGCGGTGGCCGGGCCGCTCGCCGGAGCGCGCGGCCTCCAGCTCCGCGACCAGGTGCCGCACCGCTCCGACCAGCTCGGGGCTGGCCGCCGGTTTAACTATGTTGGCGAAGCCCGGGCCGCCCAGCGGTGCGACGCGCAGGACGTCGCGGTCCTCGCAGGCCGCCCCCAGCAGCCGCGCCGGGTCGAGCAGCACGAAGCTCCAGGAGCTCACCGCCTCCGG
>JAKLDR010000006.1 GCA_022703445.1 Planctomycetota bacterium
CAGGGCCCGGCCGTAGCCGGTGGCCACCGTCCGGACCTGTCCGGCTCCGGGGTGGCCGGACAGCAGCTCCCCGCGGAGCCGCGCGGCCGCCGCCCGCGGGTCGTGGCCGGTGGGGCACATGGCCGTGCCGAGCTCGGCGCCGGCGGCGTCGAGCAGCACGGCCTTGGCGGTCGTGGAACCGACATCCACACCGAGAAAGAGCGCTTCAGCCATCTCGTCAGGACCTCTTCGTCAGCGGCCCTGCCGGCCGCGGGCCATCTCCATCAGCGACCCTATCCGGGTGCGCAGCTGCTCGGTATCCGACCCGGAGTAGTCGGTCTCGACCTTGAGGAAGGGCAGCCCCCTGCCCTGCGCCCAGCTCCGCACCTGCGCGCTCTCGATATTGTAGGTGTGGCAGGCCATCCAGACCAGGTCGATCACCGCCGCAGGCCGGAACTCGGCGACCAGCCGGTCGAGCAGCGCGAAGCGTCCGGGGTTGGGGCTGAAGCACGGGCAGGGCAGGCTGAAGTACTTGCGGGCTATGGCCTCCAGCGGATCGCCGGCTCCGTCGACGTCCTCGACCAGGGGCTTGGCGCCGGAGCAGGACTCCTGGACCACCACGATGCCACCGGACTCCTCGGCCAGGCGAAGGACCTTGTCCACGCCCGGGCCGACCGGCGTCCCGGTCAGGAGCACCCGCACGGCGCCGGGCGGGGCAGCCGTCCGGCCGGCGGCGCGGCGGCGCTCCAGTTCCGCGCGCACCGCGGCGAGCAGCTCGTCCTCGAGCGGGGTGCAGGCCATGCGCTGGTTGACGAGCAGGCGCTCGGTGCCGGTCAGGTAGACCTCGTCGGCGCGGGTGAAGTCGTAGAGCGAAAGCAGTTGCTGGCGCCGGCGGTTCATCCGGGCGATGGCCGTGCGCAGCCGCGCGTCGGTGATCTCCGTCTCCAGGGTCCGCTCCAGGAAGCGCCGCAGCTCGCGGACCTCGCCGAGCCAGTGCTCGAAGGCCCGGGGTTCGTCCGGCTTCTGGGTGAGCTCGAGCACGAAGGTGGGGTGGCGCCCGGCGATCATCTCGAACATCTTCTTCTTGCCGTCGCAGGTGGTCTCGGCCACGATGGCCGAGGCCGCCTCGAAGAATGGGCACGCCCGCTCCTTGATGTAGCCGTAGCTCGACTTGATCAGCGGGCAGAGGTTGGCGGGCAGGTCCTCCTCGGCCGGGGCGACCATCTCGGGGGTGAAACCGCAGAGGCAGACCGGCCAGGCCCCGGCCGCGAGGATCAACTCCCGCGGGGCGTACTCGCAGTAGATGCCGACGAGCTTCTCGCCCCGCTCTCGCGCGGCCTCGGCCCAGGCGATCTCCTCGAGAATGGACTCTTCCAGCCGCTCGAAGACCGGTGCCTGCGGAGTAGCGTCAGACGCTCCCGCTTGCTGATCGCGCTTGCTCATCCGAGCACTAGAGCCCAACCTGCCGGCGGATGCCCCCCTTGGGGCAGGCCCGGATGCAGTCTCCGCAGGCGATGCACTCCGGGCCGCCGGCTTCCTTCCTGACGTCCAGGTCCACCGGGCAGGCCTTGTCGCACAGGCGGCACTCGACGCACTCCCGGAGGTCCGTCTTGATGCGCACCAGGGCCAGCCGGCTGCACAGGCCGTAGATGGCCCCCAGGGGGCAGAAGGTCCGGCAGAAAGCGCGCGAGACCAACACCATGAAGATCAGGAAGAAGGCCAGGATCGAGTAGCGCAGCGGGCTGCCCCAGTACGAGGCCAGCAGGGTCCGGTCACTGGCGCCCAGCGCCGCCGGCAGCGCCGCGCTGAGCGTCCCGTTGGGACACAGCCGGCAGTAGTAGAGCTCGTAGTGGTAGCCGAGCTTCGTCTCGCTCTGCGGCGAGGTGACCACCAGGTCGGCCGAGTTCAGCATGTTGGGCACCGTGAACCCGGGCAGCGCGACGGACTCGCCGGGCGCAACGGCGATCGCCGGGAACTCGCGGCGCTCGCGGAAGACCTCCTGCTTGGTGGCGTTGTCGCGGAAGACCACGTCGAGGGCCGGTCCGGCCAGGGGTTCGGTGCTGTAGTTGGTGACCTTCACGGTCACGTCGAGGCCGCCGGAGGCGTTCTTCTCGGGCTGGGGCTTGTTGACCTTGAGCATCCCCGAATAGCGGAAGCCGAGCGCCAGCGGCAGGATCACCACGAGGAGCGCCAGCGCCGCATACTTGGTCCAGCGGGTCCATCGCGGCAGCCCGAATTTGCGGGTGGGGATGCGGTGGAGCAGGTCCTGGAGCCAGCCGAAGGGGCAGGCGAAGCCGCAGACCAGCCGGCCGAGGACCGCGCCCACGGCCAGCACCGTGCCGACGGCCAGCGCCGGGAAGGTCCGGACCGCCGCGCCGTAGGCCATCACCCCGACCGGGCAGGCCATCGAGGACCATGGGCAGCCGTGGCAGTTGAAACCCGGCGAGCACACCGACTTCGAGACGGTGACTCCGAAGGTGCCGAGGTTGAAGGCCAGGGCGGAGGCCAGCCCCGTGTAGGTTCGGACCAGTTTCAGAAAGCCGGTGCGCTCAGCCATTGGCCCTCCCGGGCCGCGTTCTCTGGCCGCGCGCCGCGCGGCCGACGTCACTGGCCTCAGGTCTTGCAGTCTTTGATGCTGGCCGACTCCGGAGCCAGCCCCCTGGCGTCGTAGAGCCGGCCGTCCCTGAGCATGAAAGCCTCGTAGGTGGCGCCGGCGGTGAAGTCCGGGCCGTTGACGGCGGTCGATGAGGCGGGAGCGTCCAGCTTCCAGACGCGGTGGAGCTCGCGGAAGGCGCCCCAGGCCAGGAGCGACAGGGACAGCGCCAGGAAGAGCAGCCGCAGCAGCCTGTCTCTCATCGCGACTTCCCCGCCTCCGGCCTGGCCAGCACCCGCCCGGCGTCCACCCGGCGGGTCAGGCCCTCTCCGTCGAAGTGCTCCAGCACGGACACCGCCAGGTTGCGGCTCAGGCCCGTCGCCTTCCGGAAGGCGGGCAGGTCCACCACCGGGGAGCGTGCCAGGAGCTCCAGGAGCTTCTTTCTACAGTCATCGACCACCGAGCGCAAGGCCAGGTTGCTGCCCAGGACCGCGACCAGCCCCTCCTCCACCAGCAGGCGCAGCACCAGGCGCAGGTCGGGCTCGCCGGCCCGCAGTTCCTTGAGCAGGTCCCCGCGGGCCGGAGCGTTGACCCCGGCGGCGGTCAGGCGCTCGAGCACCGCCTCGCGCAGCCGCATCTGGGCGGCGCTGATCGCCGGGGCCCACCCGGCCAGGGCCATCCGGCCGTTGCGGACCGCAACCTGCCCGCCGGCCGCGAGCAGCTCGGCGAGCCGGGGGAAGCAGCTTCCCGGCAGGCCGAAGAGGCCGCAGAACCGCGTCGGCTCCATGCCCCAGGCGTACTTGTGCTCGGCGTGGTCCCGCGCCAGTGCCTTCCGGGCCGTCTCCAGGACCTCGGCCAGCCTGGCGCGGAGCAGCCAGCCGCCGCCCCCCAGGTTGGCGAGTTCCCCGGACTGCTCCTTGGCGGCGATGAGCGGCTCGGCCGCGGCCGGGGGCATCTGGGTCAGTCGGACGAGTTCCTCGCGCCTGAGGACCGCGCGCGGCCCGGCCAGCAACTCGGCGCCCAGCAGGTCGCCGGCCTCGGCCTGGCGGCGCGCGGCCGCCAGCCTTTCGAGCAGCCCCGGCTCCGTCCGGCGCGTGCCGGGCGCCTCGGCGGAGAGCACCGCACCGCCGCCGAGCGTGCCCACCGGCGTCAGCGAGCGGACCACGAAGCGGTCGCCGGCGGCCAGCACCACGGGCGCCTCGAGCTCGAGGTGGACGAAGCCGCTCGCGCCGGGGATCAGTTCGTCGGCGTCGAGCAGCCGCGCCTTGGCCAGCACCGCGGCGGTCCCGGAGTGGAAGCGCACCTCGGCGCGGCGCTTGAGGACCAGCGCGTCGCTGGCGTTCTCGACCCAGGCCAGCGCCGTGGTCGTCGGGCGGTAGACGCCGGGGGCGGCCACGGTCATGCCCCGGGCGACCTCGGCGGCCTCGATGCCGCGCACGGCCAGCGCGGCGCACGCGCCCGCCTGGGCGAAGTCGGCGTCGAACTTGTAGCTCTGCAATGCCCGCACCGAGGAGGCCTTGCCGGCCGGCAGGAGCTCGAGGGGCTCCTCGACGCCCAGCCGTCCGGAGATCGGCACGCCCGTGACCACCGTGCCGTAGCCCTTGACCGAGAAGACCCGGGCCACGTTCATCCGGAAGGCGCGGCGGTCCGGCTCGCGCCGGGCCCCCTCGACCATCTCCCGCAGCTTCTCGCGGACCTCGGCCAGGCCGTCGAAGGTCTTGTTGGACGCCGCCAGCACCGGCGCGTCGGGGAAGCCGGCGCGGGCCAGGAAGGCGCCCAGATCGGAGCGGACCTGCCCGAGCCGCGCGGCGTCGACCAGGTCGGTCTTGGTGATCACCGCGAAGACCCGCGGGGTGCGCAGGAGCTTGACGATCCTCATGTGCTCGTCGGTCTGGGGCATGATGCCGTCGTCGGCGGCCACCACCAGCATGAGCACGTCGATGGAGGCCGCGCCGGCCACCATGTTGCGGATGAAGTCCTCGTGCCCGGGCACGTCGACCAGCCCGGCCACCCGGTTGGCCGACAGCCGGCAGGGCGCGAAGCCCAGGTCGATGGAGATGCCCCGGGCCTTCTCCTCGGGCAGCGTGTCCGTGTTGCAGCCGGTGAGGTGCTCGACCAGCGCGGTCTTGCCGTGGTCCACGTGGCCGGCGGTGCCGACCATCACCGGGAAGATCTCGGGCCGCTGGGTCTCGATCTTCATGGTGCGCCGCGCCGATGAATGCTGGCGGCAACACGCAACATGCAACACGCAACACTCAACACGCAATGAATCGGCGGAAGGGGCCTACGCATCTCGGCCTCGCCCGTTGGCCGCTCATTTTTCACCATTGGTTTGAATCCCTGATTTGCTCTGCGTGTTGCGTGTTGCATGTTGCGTGTTGTGTGTTGGCCTCCTCGTCTCAGCCTATGGAGCCCCCAGCGCCCTCCGCAGCGCCGCGGCCAGGTCGCCGGCCTCCTCCGGGAAGACCGTGCGCATGTCGAGCAGGAGCCGCCCGTCCCGGATGCGGCCGAAGACCGAAGGGAGCCCGGTCCGGAGCCGCACGGCCAGCGCTCCGGCCGAGAGGCCCTCGGGGCGGAGGGCCAGGGCCAACGTCGGCAGCCCCTGGTCGGGCAGCGAGCCGCTGCCCAGGTAGGCGGTCTCCTCGACGGCCTCGGCGGCGACGGCGGGCAGGCCGGCCAGCGCCGCGGCCAGCCCGTCGGCCTGGGCGCGGAGCTCGTCCATGGGGCGGGCCATCATCCGGTAGAGCGGCAGGCGGCACTTCCAGGACTCGCCGTCCAGGAAGTGGAGCAGCGTGGCCTCCAGGGCGGCGATGGTCAGCTTGTCCACCCGGAACATGCGCGCGAACGGGTCCTTGCGGATGCGCTCCACGGCGGCCTTCCGGCCGCAGATGATGCCGGACTGCGGTCCGCAGATCAGCTTGTCGCCGCTGAAGCAGGCGACGTTGGCGCCGGCGGCCAGGGAGGCGGACACCAGCGGCTCGTCCGGGAGGCCGAAGGTCGAGAGCGGCACCAGCGCGCCGCTGCCCAGGTCGTCGATCACCGGCACGCCGGCGCGGCGGCCGAGGGTGCAGAGTTCGGCGATGTCCGGGGTGCCGGCGAAGCCGCGCACCCGGTAGTTGGAGGTGTGCACGTGGATGATCGCGCCGGTGGCGGGGGAGAGCGCAGCCTCGTAGTCGCGCAGATGGGTGCGGTTGGTGGTGCCCACCTCGCGCATGATCGCGCCGCTGCGGGCCAGCACGTCGGGCAGGCGGAAGGCGCCGCCGATCTCGATGAGCTGCCCGCGGCTGATGATGGCCTCGCGCCCGGCGGCCAGCGCCGAGAGCACCAGCATGGTGGCCGCGGCGTTGTTGTTGACCACCGTGGCCGCCTCGCAGCCGGTGAGCTCGACGAGCAGGCGTTCGACCTTCTCCTCGCGCAGCGAGCGCTCCCCGCTCTGCGGATCGGCCTGGAGCAGCGAGTAGCCCCCCAGGCCGGAGAGGGCCGCGGTCGCCTCGGAGCACAGCGGCGCCCGCCCCAGCCCGGTGTGCAGCAGGATGCCGGTGGCATTGATCGCCCGCCGGCCCTCGGGGCGGGCCAGGCGCACCAGCCGCCCGCGGAGCTCCTCGGCCAGAGCGGCCGGCGGGGGGACCGACTGGCGCCGGCCGCCGCGGATCTCGGAGCGCACCAGTTCGAGGAGCGCGCGCAGCTCGAACCTGACCGCGCCCGGGCCGAACTCGGCGGCGAGCGCCCGGCCGGGCCCTGAATCGAGGACCTCGGACACGGCGGGAATGGCGCGGAGCAGCGCGCCGGAGGGCTCGGCCATCAGTTCCTCGCTATGATCCGGCCAGAGAGATGGCGGAGGCGTATGGGAATCGAACCCACCCAGAGCCTTGCGACCCTGCCACAGTTTTGAAGACTGCGAGCACCACCAGGCACCTGACGCCTCCGCGCACGGGACAGGGGCGGTCCGCCGGGCGGATAGGAGCAGCCCCGCTGCCGGACTGCCTTCGCCGGCCCAGTCTAGCCCGGTCCGGGAGCCTTTGCAAGTCTCCTCGCTTGAAACCTGCTTGCCCGGATCATACCATGGCCCGGGTCCGGGGCGGCCCCCGCCGCCGCCCCCTTGGAGAGACGGGAGAGGAGCAGCCGCAGATGACCATCAAGCTTTCCGGGTTCGCCGACGAGGCCGGGCCGACCCTGGCCGAGCAGATCCGCGCCCACCAGGAGCTGGGCTGGGACTCGATCGAGGTCCGCATGGTCGGCGAGGGGCCGGCCGCCAAGAACTTCACGGAGATCGACGCCGCGGCCTACGCCCAGTGCAGGACCGAACTGGCCGCCGCCAAGATGGGCATCTGCTGCTTCGGCTCGCCCATCGCCAACTGGGCCCGGAAGATCACCAACCCCTTCGAGCAGGACGTCGAGAGCCTGCGCCGCTCCATCCCGCGGATGCGCGAGCTGGGCACGAAGTACATCCGGGTGATGAGCTACCCCAACGACGGCCTGTCCAAGGCCGACTGGCTCAAGGAGGCGGTCCGGCGCCTCAAGGAGCTCTCCAGGATGGCCGCCGACGGCGGCGTGATCCTGGCCCACGAGAACTGCTCCGGCTACGGCGGCGAGAGCCCGGAGATGCTCGGGGAGCTGCTCGCGGCCGTCGACTCGCCGGCCTTCAAGGTGGCCTTCGACACGGGGAACCCCGTGGCCCACACCGGGAAGAACGAGGACTGCGTCGAGGGCAAGACCTGGGCCTTCTACCAGGTCTCCAAGGCCCGCATCGTCCACGTGCACATCAAGGATGCCAAGCCGGGACCCGACGGCAAGACCGCCTTCTGCTACCCCGGCGAGGGCGCCGGCGAGACGCGGCGGGTGGTGAAGGACCTGGTCGCGAGCGGCTACAGCGGCTGGATGTCCATCGAGCCGCACATCGCCAAGGTGGTGCACCTCGGCGAGACCGGCGGCCGCCCGCTGTCCGGCTACGACAAGTACATGGAATACGGCCGGCGGATGAAGGCCATCCTGGACGAGGCGCTCAAGGGCGCGAAGTAGCCGCACGGCGGCCTTCACCACAGAGGACGCAGAGGACACCGAGGGCGACGCGGTTCTCTTGTCCGTGACGGGAGCCCTGGGCGCGACGGCCCTGTTGCCGCAGACCAATGACGTTTGCCGTCCTCTATGTCCTCAGTCTACTCTGTGGTTGGTATCCGTCGCACCGTTCCTGTAAGCTCAGCCCGGGGGCGGGTTGAGCAGGTTTCTTGCCCCGGCGAAGGTCATCTGGGCGGCCAGCGCCGCCAGCACCAGGCCGGTCAGCTTGGTGAGTATGGTGATGCCCTTGCGGCCGATCAGCCGCTCCACCGAGGAGGCCAGGAAGAGCAGCGCGCCCACCGCCACCACCGCGGCGGCCAGCGCGCCGAAGCCGGCGAAGCGCTGGAAGTTGTCCTCGGCCTGCGCGCCCATGACCAGCAGGGCTCCGGTGGTGGCCGGCCCCACGGTCATGGGGATGGCCAGGGGCACCACGGCGATGTCGCCCTCCGCGTCGGCGGCCGCCGGCGCGTCGCTGCCCCGGACCAGGCTCACCGCGGTCAGGAAGAGCAGTCCGCCGGCGCCCACCCGGAAGGCGTCCACGGTGATGCCGAAGAGCGAGAAGATCAGGTTCCCGAAGAAGTAGAGCACCGCGCAGACCGCCACGATGGCCAGGGTTACCCGCACGGCCAGTCCCCGGCGCTCGGCCTCGGTGCGCTCCCGGGTCATGGTCAGGAACATCGAGACCACGAAGAAGGGCGTGAGCAGGAAGAAGAACATGATGCCGACGCTGACCAGGTAGGCCATGGGCGGATGCCCTCCGGGTGCCGAACCCCGGCCATTCTCGGCGCCGGCCGCCGGCGCGCAAGTGCGACGCCTGGAGGCCACGGTGTGCGGCCGGTCCGGCGGCCCGCGGCCGGGGGCAGGCCGCCTCCGGGTTTTTCCGGAACCTTTCGCAGGCTGGACGGTTCATACTCCCCACGCTTGCAGCCCGGGACCGGGGGGCCATAATGACCCGGCCGGACCGGAACGACCCCGCAACCGACTGGAGACGAACCAAGATGCTCAGCCTCAGAATCATCCATGCCCTGCCGCTGGTCATCGCCCTGCTCCCGGCCGTCCCGACGGCCCGGGCCGCCTCGGCCGACATGGAATGGGCCCGCGAGAACTACTACGCCGGCCGCTACGCCGACGCCGACGCCAAGCTCCGCAAGGTCCTGGAGGGCAAGGACGAGGCCGAGGCGGCCGCCGCCCGGCTGCTCCTCGGGCGCGTCCTGCTGCTGACCGGCAAGTACGACGAGGCCGCCGCGCTCCACGCCGACGCCAAGGAGCCCTCGCCCGAGGCCCTCAACCTGCGCGGCGAGGCGCTGATGGCCCGCGGCAAGTACCAGGAGGCCGGCGAGCTCTTCCAGAAGGCCTTCGAGGCCAGCAAGGAGCGGTCCGCGGAGGCCCGCGTCAACCTCATCGAGTTCTACGAGCTGACCAACCAGCGGCCGCTGGCCGAGCTCTCCCGCGACTGGTTCTTCAAGACCTACCAGAAGGCCGGGCAGATCGGCTACACCCGGGACGGCAAGGACGTGACCGATCCGCAGGAGCTCATCTGCCTCGGCCGGGCCATGGCCAAGCGCGACCCGCAGGGCGCCATCAACGCCCTGACCGGGGCCGAGAAGGCCGACAAGCGCGAGGTCGAGCCCTTCCTCCTGTCCTACAACCTCTTCGCCGAGCGCTTTGCCTGGGGCGAGGCCGACAAGGAGCTGGCCCGCGCCCTGGCCATCAACAAGAACCACCCCGACGTCAAGCTGGCCTCGGCCTGGAAATCCTGGACGCGCGAGGACGACGCCGCCGCCGCCGAGAAGGCCATCGACGCCGCCCTGGAAATCAACCCGAACATGGCGGCGGCCAGGGTGCTGCGCGCCAGCCTGTCGCTCTTCGACGACGAGCACGACAAGGCCAGGAAGGAGATCGACGCGGCGCTGGCGGTCAACCCCAACGACCTCTCCGCGCTGGCGGTGCTGGCCGCCCTGCACTACGACCTGGGCCAGGAGAAGGAGTTCGAGGCGGCCTCCAAGCGCGTGCTGGAGATCAACCCCGGGTTCGCCGGCCTCTACCTGACCCTGGCGGGCTGCTGCGAGCGCAAGCGCCAGTTCCCGGCGGCCGAGGCCTTCTACCGCAAGGCCATGGAGCTCGACCCCCGCGACTGGCAGGGCCACTACGGCGCGGGCATGGCCCTGGCGCGCCGCGGCCAGACCGCCGAGGCCAAGGCCCTGCTGGAGAAGGCCTGGGAGCTCAACAAGTTCAACATCTTCTGCCGGAACATGCTGGTGGTCATCGACAAGCTCACCCCGCCCGAAGGGCAGGAGCCCCGGTTCGAGACCCTGACCACCGCGCATTTCGTGATCCGCGCGCCGAAGGAGGACGCCCCCCTGACGCTGCCCTACTACGGCCGGCTGCTGGAGGAGGCCTACGCGCGGATGAAGGAGCGCTACAGGTTCGAGCCCGAGGGGCCGCTGGTGGCCGAGATCTTCAACAAGCACGGCGACTTCTCGGCGCGCACCGCCGGGCTGCCCGGCATCGGCGCCGACGGCGCCTGCTTCGGCCGGTTCATGACCCTGGTGGACGCCAGGGTCTGGCAGGCCAAGTCCGTGCCCCAGTTCAACTGGGCGATCGTCGCCGAGCACGAGCTCATGCACGTCTTCAGCCTGCAGGCCAGCGGCTACCGGATCCCCCGGTGGCTGACCGAGGGCCTGAGCGTCTACGAGGAGTCCGCCCCGCGCATCGACCTGGACCGCCTCTTCCTCACCGCGGCGCAGTCCGGGCTGCTCATCAAGGTGGCGGACATGAACCGCCAGATGAGCCGCCCGAAGATCCCGGTCAACGCCATCCTCTCCTACTACCAGGCCAGCCGCATAGTTGACTACATCTACGCCAAGGGCGGAGCCGAGGGCATGGGGCGGCTGCTCGCCGACCTGCGCGCCCGGAAGAAGCCCGAGGAGGCCATCAAGTCCGCCCTGGGCATGTCCATGGAGGAGTTCGAGGCCGCGGTGCTCAAGGCCCAGAGGGACTTCGCCGCCGCCAACATCCGGATGACCCCGCAGTACGACCAGGTCCAGCTCACCAAGCTCATGGTGGACGCCAAGGAGCACCCGGAGGACCCTGAGAAGCTGGTGGCCCTGGCCGCGGCCTACGCTTCGCCGGAGATCAAGCGCTTCGACGCGGCCAAGAAGTACGCCGCCGAGGCCCTCAAGAAGGCCGGCGAGGCCGCCGGCGGCGCCGCCGCCCGGGCTCAGGCCGTCCTCGGCGTGCTGGCCTTCGAGAAGGACAAGAACTACCGCGAGAGCAAGGAGCTCTTCGGCAAGGCCCTGGCCGCCGACCCGGACAACTTCAGCGCCCGCCTCTACCTCGGCCGCATCGCGGTCAAGGAGGGCGATTGGAAGGGGGCCATCGAGCAGCTCGAGAAGGCCCGGGCCATCTACCCGCGCTGGCTGGGCAAGGGCGAGCTCAGTCTCCACGAGCACCTCTACAAGGCCTACGACGGCATCGGCGAGAAGGACAAGGCCTTGGACGTGCTTCGCGACCAGGTGGCGCTCGACAAGTTCGCGTTGGAGCCCGCCGTGCTCCTGGCCAAGCGGGCCATCGGCCTGAAGAAGTTCGACCTGGCCCAGTGGGCCTGTTTCCAGGCCATCAAGGTGGACAACTTCGCCTTCGAGCCGCACCTGGTCTGGGGCGAGGCCGCCGAGAAGGCCGGCGACATGGCTGTGGCCGAGCGGGAGTATGCCAACGCCGTGCGGGTGGATGCCACCAAGGTCGAGCCAAGGCTGGGCCTGGCCCGCGCGCTCTGGGCCCGGGACAAGAAGAACGAGGCCCGCCAGGCCGCTGCCGAGGCCGCGGCCCTGGCCAAGGATGACCCGGAGGCGATCCGCCTCACCAAGGAGTACGGCCCGCCGGAGGCCAAGCCCGAGCCGAAGCCGGAAGAGAAGCCGGTGCCGAAGGCCGAGCCCAAGCCCGCGGACAAGCCGGCCGACGAGCCGGAGCCGAAGGAGCTGCCCAAGCTCGAGAAACTGTGATTGCCGCAAAGAGGCGCAAGATGCGCAAAGGGTTTTGAACCAGGAACCAGGAACCAGGAACTGGGAACTGGGAACTGGGAACTGGGAACCATCATGCCCCTTGCGCCTCTTGCGCATCTTTGCGGCTATGCAGCTTCAGACAATCGTATCTGAGTGGTGTATAGGGGTATAGGCGATTGTCCGGTCAACCGTGCCGCTCGTTGGGAGGGCTTCCTCCGAAGTCATGGGCACCGACTTGTTCCGATTGACCTTGATCGCCGGAGCGGCCTGGCTGATCGCATTGTTCCTCGCGCCCATCGCCGCCGCCGGCGAGCCCGGCTATTCGAAGCGGGTCCTCAAGGTCGGGCCGGACAAGCAGTTCAAGACCGTCGCCGCTGCCGCCCGCGCGGTGAAGAACGGCGACACCGTCGAGATCGACGCCGGGCTCTACAAGGGCGACGTGGCCTCCTGGCACGTCAGCGACGTGATCATCCGCGGCGTCGGGGGGCTGGCCCACCTCGAGGCCGACGGCAAGGACGAGGGCGGCAAGGGCATCTGGGTGGTCGGCGGCCGCAACGTGGTCATCGAGAACATCGAGTTCTCCGGATGCAAGGTCTCAGACGATAACGGCGCCGGCATCCGGCTCGAGTCGGAAGGCCCGACGGTCATCCGCAACTGCTACTTCCACGACAACGAAAACGGAATCCTCGGCGGCCACGGCGGCTGCGAGCTGGTGGTCGAGTACTGCGAGTTCTTCCGCAACGGCCACGGCGACGGCTACAGCCACAACATGTACATCGGCAACTGCCGGAGCTTCACCCTGCGCCACTCCTACAGCCACGGTGCCAAGGTCGGCCACAACGTCAAAAGCCGCGCCTTCAAGAACGTCATCGTGTACAACAGGATCATGGACGAGGCCGACGGCTCGGCCAGCTACGAGATCGACCTGCCCAACGGCGGGCTCTCGTACATCATTGGCAACGTCATTCAGAAGGGGCCCAAGGCCCAGAACTCCGGCCTGGTCGCCTACGCCATGGAGGGCGGCAAGAACCCCGAGCAGGAGCTCTACGTCGTCAACAACACCATGGTCAACGACTTCGGCAAGGGCACCTTCGTGGCCATCCGCTCGGCCACCAAAGCTGTGGTGGCCAATAACCTCTTCATCGGTCCGGGCAAGGGCGTCGGCGGCAAGGCCGAGGAGGCGGCGAACCTCGCCACCCAGGACGGGAAGTCCGTACTGGACCGCGCCAAGTACGACTACCGCCTGGCCGAGAACTCGCCGGCCCGAGACAAGGGCACCGACCCGGGCAAGGCCGGGGACTTCGCGCTCGCCCCGGTCGCCCAATACGTGGACAAGGCCCGCGGCGAAGACCGCGCGCCGGTCGGGACCATCGACATTGGCGCCTACGAGTTCGGACACGTGGCCACGAAGAAGTTCGAGCCGGGGGCAATCGCCCTGATCGCCGCGGTGCCGCCGCCGGCGCAGCCCAAGCCGGAGCCGAAGCCAGAGCCGGCGCCGCCGGCGGTCGTAGCTGCCCCGCCCCCGTCCCCTCCTCCTCCGGTGCGCACGCCCGAGCAGATCTGCCAGGGGTGGTTGTCGATGGCCCGGAACTACAAGAACGCCGGGATGACCGAGGAGGCGGTGCGCTGCCTCAACAAGATCATCCAGGGATATCCCGACAGCCAGTGGGCGGCGCAGGCGAAAGAGGAACTGAAGAAACCGTAATTAGCCGCAAAGAGGCGCAAAGAAACGCAAGAGCGCGAGTCGGCATTCGGCTTTGGGCTTTCGGCTTTCGGAACAGCCGGACCGACGGCGAGCCGTTGTCCTGCCGTACCGAAAGCCGAAGGCCGAATGCCGAAAGCCGAACCTGTTCTAGGCCGTCAGTCCTTGATCTCCTCCAGGTTGGCCGCCTTGCGGTCGAACCGGAGCGCCCAGACCCGCCTGCCGCTCGAGTTGTTGATGAAGCAGAGTTTGAGCTCCGGGTCGTAGGCCAGAGCGTCGGAGTGGTTGAAGGGGTTGGCCTTGAAGGCCGGGTCCTTGCCGTTCTCCGAGAACTTGACGTCCAGCCAGTAGAACTTGCTGTCGTTGGGGTCCCAGGCGTAGCACGAAGCCTTGCCGTCGGGGCGCACCGCCAGCATCATGTTCAGGATCAGGTCGGAGTCCGGCAGGTACACGGCCTCGAAGGGCAGCAGCCACTGGCCGAGAGCCTTGGGTTTGGCCGGGGCGAGCTTCTCGGCCGTGCCCGAGGCGAAGTCGTACTTGAAGATCTCCTTCTCGTAGGCCATCCACAGGCAGTTGCGCTTGGAGTCGTAGACCATGCACGGTCCGTCGCACCAGGCGCCGGTGGCCTTGGGGCCGTTCCAGGGCAGCTTGTTCCACTTGCCCTCCTTGGCGTCGAAGCGGAAGAGCCCCTTGTCGGAGTAGACGACCGCGCCGGCCGGCGTGGCCTTGATGTGGCTGTTCATCGGCCCGCGGTGGTCGAGCCCCGGGAAGGGCGCCGGCTCCCACTCGCGGACCAGCGGGTTGTAGGCCCGGTCGAAGTAGAACATCTTCCCCGCGGTCTGGTCGTAGGCGTAGGCCTTGTAGGCGTGGATGGGCACGTGCCGGCGGTCGTGGAAGGACAGCGGCGTGGGCTGCTCGGCGTAGACGTTCTCGATGGGGTCGTCGGGGTGGTAGCCGATGGTCCAGAAGCCGCCGAGCACGCTGAAGTGGGCCACGTCGTCCTCGTGGCTGGTGGCATGGCCGCCGCCCCAGAGCAGGAACTGGTGGCGGTCGGTGTCGTAGGCCGAGGTGCCCCAGCGGTTGGTCGCGCCGGGAGCGTACTTGGGGAACCTGAATGCCGTCCACTGGTTGGCCGGCAGGTCGTCGAGGAACTTCTTCGCGGCGGCCGGGTCAGGGACCGCGGCCTTCTCCCAGATCTCCGGCGAGATGGTGTTCCAGACGTAACTGCCGGAGAAGGGCGCGGCCGAGGCGTCCTCGGCGCCGGCGGCGGGCTTGGCCGGGTCGACCTTCGCCGCCCAGACGGTGTTCTTCTCCTGGCAGACCAGGACGTCGCCCTCGGCCACCGCGCCGACCTGGAACTCGCGGGCGTTCACGCTCGGGCCGGCGCCCTTCATGAGCGGCGTCCAGGCGTTGGCCGCCGTGTCGTAGGTCCAGATCTCCTGGGCGAGCGGCGTCCGGCTGTAGCCGCCGGCGACGACGATCTTCTTGGCGCCTGGCAGCCAGCCGGTGATGTGCCCGGCCCGCGGCGAGGGGCACTTCGCCGGGAAGCGCTGCTCCCAGCTGCGCGTCTTGCAGTCGTAGACCCAGGTGTCGGAGAGCGCCCGGTCGAGGCCGTCGCCTCCGAAGAGGACGATCTTGCCGTTGGCGGCGTCGAAGGCGATCTGCGAGCGCGCCCGGCCCGGAGGCTCTGGCCAGAGCGCGTCGACGGCCTGTTCGAAGATCTCGCGCGCCGAGCGCACCGCGGCGATCTTCTCGGGGGTGATCGCTCCGGAAAGGCTCGGCCCGGCGGCTTTCACGGCCGCGGCCGCGGCGGTCAGGCGCTTGACGGCGACTTCACCGACGGTCTTCTCGCTGCCGGCCAGCCCCGCGGCGCCGACCTCGCCGGCGAACTTCTCGGCGGCGGCGGCCAGTTCCGCGGCCTTGGCGACGAGATCGACCTTGGCCTCGGCGGGAGTCTCGGCGGTCGCGTGACGGCTCGAGGTCCGGCCGAGCAGGTCCTTGGACTGCCAGCGCAGGTCCTTGGACTTGGCGAAGAGCTCCTTGAGCTTCGGCGAGCCGAACTCGAGCTTGCGCCACTCGTTCTTGGCGATGTCAAAGACCCAGGTGGAGATGTCGGCGCTGCCGCCCTCGCCGCCGGCGTGGAGGATTTCCTTGTTAATGGGATCGTAGGCCATCGAGCCCCACAGGCGGCACTTCTCGCGCGGCTTAGCCTCCAGGTCCTTCCAGGTGCGGCCGGCGACGTCGTAGGCGATGGTCTTGTTCCACATGTAGGCGTAGACCGTGCCGCCGGCGCCGCCCTCGGGCACGTAGCAGTACTCGCCGTAGGTCTTGCCGTTGTGCCACTGGCCGCCGGCGCCGGGCCGGAGGAACTCGCCGTCCTTGTAGAAGGGCGAGCCGCCGCTGTAGCCGTGCTTGGAGCGCTCCTTGGCGTACTGCTCGCCGAGCGGCCCGGACTCGGGCCGGTCCTTCTCCATTCCCGGAGGATAGGCGTTGAACCACTTGGCCTGGGCCAGGTCGAACTCCTCGGTGTCGTAGTGGCGCGGGCCCTCGCCGCCGGTGTGCTGCACCCCGGTGGCGGCCACGAACTTTCCGGCCTTTGACGCCCACACGAAGACCGGCTGCTCGCGGGCGCCGGTCTTCATCTCGAGAATCTTCACCCAGGTGTTGGCCGGGGCGTCCTTGAGCGCCGCCGGCAACTCCGGGGCCTTGACTGCCGGGGCTTCCCCCGCGATGGCCGCCTGTAGGGGCACGGCATGCCGTGCCCCTACCCCTACCGCCGTCAAAACGCCCCCGCCGCCAACCGCCAGGACCGTACCGGTCACCACCGCCACCAGCTTGATCTTCGTGAGGATCATGGTCTTCGAGACTCCTTTCGTCAGGGCGAGGACCGCCGGAGACGCTGCCGCTCCCGAGGCCGAGGCGGCCACCGCCGCGGTGAGTCCTGCCGGCAGCGCCGCGCCGGGCGCGTGGGCGGCGAGCAGCTCGCCTAGGGCCACCGCCGAGTAGCCCACGCCGGCCGCACCGAGCCGCTCGCGCAGGCGCGAGAGCCCCCGGCCCAGCCGGCTGGCCACCGTGCCCTCGGCGCAGCCCAGCTGCCGGGCGACCTCCGCGCGCGAGCAGCCCTCCAGGTAGGTGAGCACCAGGACCTCGCGCTCGCCGGACGGCAGCCGGTCGAGCGCGGCGTCGAGCCGAGGCCCGATGCGCGCCCAGGCTTGCTGGTCGGCGCGGTTCCTCTCCTCTGCAGCCATAACAGCGGCCTCCTCTTCCCGGCGCCGACGGCGCTCCTCGGCGCGGCGGAACTCACCGGCGGCCAGCGTCGCCGCGCGGTGGAGCCACCCGCCGAGCGAAGCGTCGCGCGGCAGCGACCGGGCTTTTCTCAGGAGAACGAGGAAGGTGGCCTGGGCGGCGTCCTCGGCGGCATGCGCGTCGCCGAGCGCGCGCAGGCAGGCGTTGTAGACCATCCGGCCGTGCGCAGCCGCGGCGGCACCCAGCGCCTCCTCGGCGCGGGAACCGCCGGCAGCCAACCCGGCCAGGATTTCAGCGCTGGTCACTGCCCGTGCTCCCTCCATTCATGTCTACACGGCCGCAGAGGAGTAGTTCTGTTCCCGGAAACCGTAAGAGGGAATCTACCTTTCCGACGGGATGCCTTTAGGCGCTACCGGAGGATTGAGGTGGCGTCTCAGCATGCTGCCCACCGAAAACGCCACAATCAGAATCAGAACGGAGAGGATCAGATAACTCGCGATGCTATCCAGCACATGCCCGGTACCCGATGGCGAGATCACGAAACAGATCAATGCGAAGAACAATAGCACTCCCGATGCTGTAAAAGCAAGCCAAGGAGGATGGACCCAGAGGAGGATGGGCGTCGCGAAAACACCAAGGATTGCGGCGTAGACGAAGGCTTTCAGCAGTAGAGCTTTCACGTCGATCATTCCTGGCTCCGATCCTAGTCTGTCGCGACGGTAGCCTACTTGATAACCCCCAACTCCCTCCCCACCTTGACGAACGCCGCCACCGCTCGCTTGACGTGTTCGGTCTCGTGGGCGGCCGATAGCTGGACGCGGATCCGCGCGGCGCCCTGGGGCACGACCGGATAGCTGAAGCCGATCACGTAGATGCCTTCCGCGAGCATGCGCTCGGCCATCTGCCCGGCGAGCTTGGCGTCGCCGAGCATCACCGGGACGATGGGGTGGACGCCCGGGCGGATCTGGAAGCCGGCGGCGGTCATCTCCCGGCGGAAGAGCGCGGTGTTCTCGCCGAGCTTGCGGCGGAGGTCGTTCGAGCCGGCGATCAGCTCGACGGCGCGGAGCGAGGCCGCGGCCACGACCGGGGCGACGGTGTTGCTGAAGAGATAAGGCCGCGAGCGCTGGCGCAGGAGGTCGACGATCTCCTTCCGCGCGGCGGTGAAGCCGCCGGAGGCGCCGCCCAGCGCCTTGCCGAGCGTGCTCGTGACCACGTCGATCCGGCCCATGACCCCGCAGTGCTCGATGCTCCCGCGGCCGCCATCGCCGATGAAGCCGGTGGCGTGCGAGTCGTCGACCATGACCATGGCGCCGTGCAGCTCGGCCAGGTCGCAGATGGCGCCCAACGGCGCGATGTCTCCGTCCATGCTGAAGACGCCGTCGGTGGCCACCATCCGGCGCCTGGCGCCCGCGGCCTCCTTGAGCTTGGCCTCCAGGTCGGCCATGTCCATGTGCTTGTAGCGCAGCCTGGTAGCCTTGCATAGGCGGATGCCGTCGATGATGCTGGCGTGGTTCAGCTCGTCGGAGATGATCGCGCACTGGTCGTCGAGCAGCGTCTCGAAGAGCCCGCCGTTGGCGTCGAAGCACGACGAGTAGAGGATGGCGTCATCGAAGCCCAGGAAGCGGGCCACCGCGGCCTCGAGCTGCTTGTGGACGCCCTGGGTCCCGCAGATGAAGCGCACCGAGGACAGCCCGAAGCCCCAGCGGTCCAGCGCCGCCTTGGCCGCCTTGACCAGCTCCGGGTGGTTGGCCAGGCCCAGGTAGTTGTTGGCGCAGAAGTTGAGCACCTCGCGCTCGCCTCCGCCCGGCGAGGCCGCCCGGATCGTCGCGCCCTGCGGCGAGGAGAGCACCCGCTCGCCCTTCCAGGTGCCGGCCGAGCGGATGGATTCGAGGAGCTCAACGTACTGGGCGCGGGACGCTTCGAACATGGCGTGGTCTCCTGTCGGCTGACGCGGGAATGGTAGCGGGTCGCGCCGGTCCGCGCAAGGCTCTCGCGCCGCGGCTGCGACCGTCGCAGGAATCGTAGAAATCCAACCAAGAGGACGCAGAGGACGCGGAGGACGGCAGGTACTTGTTGTGCGTGGCCATGGCCAATACCCGCCCAGAGGAGACTTCCGCGGCTGGCGGCTCCGGGTTGTCCTCCGTGTCCTCCGCGTCCTCTGTGGTTCAGATCCTGCGGTCACTGTCTGCAGTTCCTGAAAATGGTCCTGCGCCGCGGCCTCCGCCCTTGCGCCGCCCCTGCCGCGGGCGGATAATCCCAGCCAGCCCGCCATCGACGCGGGGCCTGCGGAGGGACGGCTGCATGAAATTCGGTGAGATCCTGGGCCTCGGGCTGGCCTTCCTGGCGGCCGTTCTGGCCGGCCGAGGCGCCGCGGGTGCCGAGCCCGCCTCCGCGATGGTCGGCGCCGACGGGCGGATCCACGTCTCGCGCGGGCGGACCGCCGTAGTCAGCCTGGGCGCCGGGCTCTACAACCCGCAGTGGGCCTCAGCCGAGGCGGTCGCGGACGCGAAGGACGCGGCCGAGTCTCCCCGCCGCGCCCTGAGGCTGGGGGTGCCCGGCGGCGGCGTCATCAAGGGCACGGCGGCAGTGGCCGCCGAAGGCGGGCTGCTCTCCGCCGAATACGTCTTCACCCCGGAGCAGGACGTCGCGCTCAACTCGCTGCACGTCCACGCCGACTTCCCCATAGCCGCGCTGGCCGGCGGTTCCTGGAAGACCGACAGCAAGAACGGCACCTTCCCGCGCGACTTCGGCGAGATGATCCTGGCGAGCGGCCCGACCAAGTCGCTGGCGCTCGAGTTCCCCTCCGGCGAGAAGCTGGAGTTCAGCTTCCCGGAGCCGACGCCGGTCCTGCTCCAGGACAATCGCAAGTGGGGGCCGAGCTTCGTCCTGCGCATCATCCGCGCCTCCGAGAAAGGGCAGCCCTTCAGGAAGGGCGTTCCCGTCAAGCTCGCCTTCAAGCTCGCCGCGCCGGGAGGGATCACCGTGGAGCACGACGCGCCGGTCACCATCACCGCCGGACCCGATTGGATACCGCTCGACCTCGCGCTCGACATCGAACCGGGCTCGGCCCTCGACTTCTCGAAGCTCACCGGGCTCGACGCGCCGGCCGGCAAGCACGGCTGGCTCCAGGCCAGGGAGGACGGCACCTTCCGCTTCGAGAAGCTGCCCGAGCGGCCCCAGCGCTTCTGCGGGGTCAACTTCTGCTTCTCGGCGCTCTTCATCACCCGCGACCAGGCCGACCGGCTTGCCGAGCGCCTCTCGCGCCTGGGCTACAACACCGTCCGGGTGCACCACTACGAGGCCGAGCTCACCGAGAAGGCCGACCGCACCAAGCTCAGCCCGGACAAGGCCGAGCAGCTCGACTACCTGCTGGCCGCCTTCCTGAAGCGCGGCCTCTACGTGACCACCGACCTCTTCGTCTCGCGGCCGGCCGACGTCGAGCGCTTCTGCCCCGGCGTCGAGGCCGTCAGGCGCGACCGGATGAACGCCTACAAGCTGCTGGTGCCAGTCAACGAGGCGGCCTGGGAGGACTGGAAGGCCTTCTCCCGGAACTTCCTGGCCCACGTCAACCCGCACACCGGCCGGGCCTACAAGGACGAGCCGGGGCTGGCCTGGCTCTCGCTCATCAACGAGGGCAACCTGGGCAACTACGTGGGCCTGATGAAGGAGATCCCCGACTACCGGAAGGCCTGGAACCGGTGGCTCGCCGCCGAGTACCGGGACCGCGCCGGCCTGGCCGCCGCCTGGGGAGCGGTACTCAAGGAGGGTGAGGACCCCGCCGCCGGCTCGGTGGCCCTTGACGGCAACTTCTATGACCAGGATGCCCGCGGCCGCGACCTGGTCCGGTTCCTGTCGAGGGTCGAGGCCGACTTCGTCGCCCGGGCCACGAAGTTCCTGCGCGAGGAGCTCGGCTGCAGGGCGCTCCTCACCAACGCCAACGGCTGGACCAACCCGGCCACTCTGCAGGGCGCGCGCGCCGCCATGGACTACGTCGACGACCACTTCTACGTGGACCACCCGCACTTCCTGGAGCAGCCCTGGCGGCTGCCCAGCCGCTGCGGCAACACCAGCCCGGTGGCCGGCGGGGCCTCCGGAGGCCGGCACGTGGCCTTCACGCGGCTGCTCGACAGGCCCTGGACGCTCTCGGAGTACAACTACTCGGCGCCGGGGCGCTACCGCGGGGTCGGCGGGATCCTCACCGGCTCGATGGGCGCCATCCAGGACTGGGGCGTGATCTGGCGCTTCGCCTACAGCCACAACCGCGACAACCTCATGAAGCCGGGCAAGCTCAACTACTTCGACATGGCCGCCGACCCTCTGGGGCAGGCCGCCGAGCGGGCCAGCCTCTGCCTCTTCCTCCGCGGGGACATGAAGAGGGCTCCGCACGCCCTGAGCATCGCCATGACGCCGGAGGACCTGGCCAGGCCTCCCGCGAAGGTCCCGATGGTCGCCCCGGGCTGGAGCTGGGCGGCGTGGGTGGCGCGCGTCGGCACCCGGGTGGTCAAGGACCCGGCCGCGCCGCTGGCCGACGAGCTGGTCCTGCCGCTGGGCTGGGCGACCCCGGCGAGCGCCTACGCCAAGGCCAAGACCGCCGCCGACGCCGGCGACCCGTACAAGCTCTCCGGCGACAGGCTCGCCGGGCTGCTCCGCGAGCGCGGCATCCTCAGGGACGGCAACCCCACCGACCCGGCCAAGAACGTCTTCCAGAGCGAGACCGGCGAGCTGACCATCGATGGGCCGCGCGACACCATGACGCTGGACACGCCGCGCACCGCCGGCGGCTTCGCGCCGGCCGGCGCGAAGATCGTCACCAGGAGCGGTGTCGAGGTCGCGGTCCAGGACGTCGAGGCCACCGTCTGGGCGAGCGCCCTCGACGATGCGCCCATCGCGACGAGCCGGCGGCTGCTCGTCACCCACCTGACGGACCTCCAGAACACCAGGATCCGCTACGCCGAGCGCGCCCGGCAGACGCTCCTCGACTGGGGCGAACTGCCGCACCTGGTCCGGGCCGGCAAGGCCGAGGTGCGGCTGAAGCTCAAGGAACCGGGCAAGTTCAAGGTCTGGGCCCTGGCCACCAGCGGCAAGCGCCTGGTCGAGGTCCCGGCCAGGGTCGACGGCGAGCATCTCGTCTTCACCGCCGACGTGGCCTGCGCCAGGGACAGGAGCGCGGTGATGTGCTACGAGGTGGCCGAGTAGGGGCGCAACAGCCCGCTCCGCCGAAGCAGCCGCTTCGGCTGCGAAGGCTGGATGCTGCGCCCCTACTTCATCTTCAGCGCCAGGTACACGGCCCGCCCGCGGTAGCGGACCTTGAGCAGCGTGGTGTCGACGTCGGCCCCCAGGGCCTTCTTCAGTTCGGGGACGCTGTTGACCGGCTTCTTGTTGACCTCCTCGATGATCACTCCGGGTTCGAAGCCGGCGTTGGCGGCGGGGCTCCTGGGCTTGACCTCCACCACCACCACGCCGGCGGCGTTCCGGCGCAGGCCCAGCTGTTCGCGGATCTCGGGGGTCAGCTCGCGGACGACCAGGCCCAGCTTCTCGAGCGTCTCCGTGCCGGTCTCGGAGGCCTCCACCTCCGGGGTGCGCTCGGCCACCTTGGCCTGGACGGTCTGCGGCTTGCCGTCGCGGTAGAGCTTGAGCTCCACGGTGCGGCCGACGCCCGCGAAGCCCACCGCGTTGAGGAACTCCTCGGCGCTGCCGACCTCCTTGCCGTTGAAGCCGACGATCACGTCGCGCTCCTGGATGCCGGCCTCGGCCCCGGGGCTGTCCGGGAAGACCTCGGCGACCAGCGCGCCGGAGGGCCTGGGCAGCTTCAGAGCCCTGGCCATGTCCTCGGTGACGTCCTGGGGGCGCACGCCCAGCCAGCCGCGGATGACCTTGCCGTGCGCGATCAGGTCGCTCATGATCGTCCGGGCCATGTTGATGGGGATGGCGAAGCCGATGCCCATGCTGCCGCCGGAGCGGCTGTAGATGGCGGTGTTGATGCCGACCACCTCCCCGTCCAGGTTGGCCAGCGGCCCCCCGGAGTTGCCGGGGTTGATGGCCGCGTCGGTCTGGATGAAGTCCTGGTTCTGGATGTCGACCACCTTGGTGCGGCCCAGCGCGCTGACCACTCCGGAGGTGACGGTCTGATCCAGGCCGAAGGGGTTGCCGATGGCCAGCACCCACTCGCCGACCTCGAGCCTGCCGCTGTCGCCCAGCCGGGCCGCCGGCAGATCCTTGCCCTCTATCTTGATGACCGCCACGTCGGAACGTTCGTCGGCGCCGACCAGCTTGGCGTCGAAGGTGCGCTTGTCGGCCAGCTGGACCCTGATCCGGTCGGCCTGCCCGACCACGTGGTTGTTGGTCAGGATGTAGCCGCGCGCGTCGACGATCACGCCGGAGCCCTGGCCGCGCTGGACCCGTTCCTGGGGCTGGGGGCGCAGCGGCCGGCCGGGCTGGCCGAAGAAGCGCCGGAAGAAGTCGTCCTCGAACTGGTTCCAGTCCTCGTTCTGGTAGGTCTGGGCCTTCTGGAAGACCTCGATGTGGACCACCGCGGGCATGACCGCCCTGGCACTGGCCACGAACGGCCGGCTGAACTCCTTGCCGGCCGTGGGGACGGCCGGCGCCCCGGATGCGGCGGCGGCCTCGGCGGCGTGCGACGTCCGCGGGGAGAGGTCCAGGTCCGCCGGGGCGGGCTCGCGCCTGACCAGGACGGCCGCGGCCAGCGCCCCCAGCAGCGCCGACGCCGCCAGCCCCAACGCCCACCTGAGGTTGGATGCACCGCCATTCATGTCGCTTCCTCCCATGGCCTGGCTGCCCCCGACTCAGGCAGGGGCTACTCTTTGCCTTTAGCGTCCTTGCGGGACTTCTTCTCCGCGCCCTTGGCGGCCGGCGCCGGTGCGGGAGGGGTCTCCCTGGCGCCGTCGCCGCCGGACTTGGATCCGCCGCCCGCGTCCCCGGCCGCCGGGGCCTTGTCGCCCTTGGCCTTCTCCCGATAGGAGTCCGAACGATAGTCGGTGCAGTAGAAACCGGAGCCCCGGAAGATTATTCCGGCGCCGGTGCCGATCAGGCGCTCGACGCCCTTGCCGCACTCCGGGCAGCGCCGGACGGGCTTGGCGGTGATGGACTGGAACTGCTCGAAGGTGTGCTGGCACGTCTTGCAGCGGTACTCGTAGGTGGGCACGATGACAGGACCTCCTGATGCGGGTGCCGGTTTCTTTCCGGACGGCGATTATATGCCGACGCCCGTTCCGGTCACGGCCATTTTCGCCGGACTGCCCCCGGCGGCGGCCCCGCTGCGGGCCCGGCCTGCAACTTTCCAGGCAACCGGCCATTTCCGGGGTATAATCCGGGAGTCGCCGGACAGATCGCGATCCGGCTGCGGGGGATTCGCCACATGCTGACATCGTTGAGAGTTGCGGCCGGCGCCGTGCTGGCCGCGGTCGTCCTGCTGACTGCCGGGGCCGCCCGGTCCCCGGCCGGCGAAGGCCCGGGCAAGGGACGGCCGGACGCCGGCGCGCCCGTGCCGGTCAAGGCCGCGGTTGCCGAGAAGAAGGCCATGCCGGTGGAGATCGGCACCTTCGGGACGGTCGAGGCCAACGCCACGGTCACCATCAAGCCGCAGGTCACCGGGGTCATCAGGGAGGTCCTCTTCCGGGACGGCCAGGCGGTCACCAAGGGCGGCAAGGATTCCCAGACCGGCGAGACGACCAAGCCCACGCCCCTCTTCAAGATCGACGACCGGCCATTCCAGGCCGAGCTGGATCGCGCCAACGCCCAGCTGGAGAACGCCCAGAACGAGTTCAACCGCCAGAAGGAGCTGACCGAGAGCGGCGGGACCACCAAGAGCGCCATGCAGCAGGCCGACGCCAACCTCAAGGCCGCGCAGGCCGCGGTCAAGAGCGCCGCGCTGAACGTCGAGTACTGCACCATCAACTCGCCGATCGACGGGCGCGCCGGGGCCTGCCTGGTGGATGCCGGCAACCTGGTCAAATCCGGCGACGCCGCCCTGGTGGTTATCAACCAGATCCGCCCGGTCCAGGTGAGCTTCTCCGTGCCCCAGCAGAACCTGGCCGAGATCCGCAAGCGCATGGCCGAGGGGGTCCTGAAGGCCAACGCCTCCATCCCCGGCCAGCCCGCGCCCGAGACCGAGACGGGCGAGCTCACCTTCGTGGACAACGCCGTGGACCGGACAACCGGAACGATCCGGCTGACGGCGGTCTTCGACAACCAGGGAGAGCGGCTCTGGCCGGGGCAGTTCGTAACCGTTCGGATCGTCCTCCGCAGCGAACCCGACGCGGTGGTGGTGCCCAGCGCGGCGGTCCAGAACGGCCAGAAGGGCCAGTACGTCTTCGTGATCAAGGACGACGGCACGGCCGAGAACCGTCCGGTGACCGTCGACCGGGAGCTGGGCACGGAGAGCGTCATCTCCCGGGGCCTGGCGGCCGGTGAGCGGGTGGTGACCGACGGCCAGCTCCGGATCCTGCCGGGGGCCAAGGTCAGCGTGGTGGGCAAGGACGCCAGCCCGGAGATGCCCAAGGCCGGCGGCGCCGGCAAGGGCGAGACCGGCGAACCCGCCAAGCCCGCCAAGTCCGCCAAGCCCGGCGCCCGCCCGGGCGGAGTTCCCGGCGCATGAACATAGCCGCCACCTTCATCCGCCGCCCGGTCATGACCTCGCTGGTCATGGCCTCGTTTCTGCTCTTCGGGCTGATGGCCTACCGGCAGCTGCCGGTCAGCGACCTGCCCAACGTGGACTTTCCGACCATCAACGTGTCGGCCAGCCTGCCGGGGGCCAGCCCCGAGACCATGGCCTCCTCGGTGGCGCTGCCGCTCGAGAAGCAGTTCTCGACCATCGCGGGCATCGACTCGATGTCCTCCTCGAGCTCGCAGGGCCGCACCCAGATATCCCTGCAGTTCGCACTCACCCGGGACATCGACGCCGCCGCCCAGGACGTCCAGGCAGCCATCGCCCGCTCGCTGCGCAGCCTGCCGGCGGAGATGCCCTCGCCGCCGTCCTACAACAAGTCGAACCCGGCCGACTTCCCGTTCCTGTTCATCGCCCTGACCAGCCCCACCCTGCCGCTCGCCAAGCTCAACGAGTACGGCGAGACCATGATGGCCCAGCGCATCTCCATGGTCAGCGGCGTGGCCCAGGTGCAGGTCTTCGGCTCGCAGAAGTACGCCGTCCGGGTGCAGCTCGACCCCCGGGAGCTGGCCTCGCGGGGCATCGGCATCGATGAGGTCGCCGGGGCAGTCGAGCGTTCGAACGTCAACATGCCCACCGGCACGCTGTGGGGCCCGGAGCGGTCCTTCACGGTCAAGGCCACCGGGCAGCTGCTCGAGGCCGAGGACTACCGGCCGGTGGTGGTCACCTACCGCAACGGCGCGCCGGTGCGGCTGGGCGAGCTGGGCCGGGTCTACGCCGGGGTGGAGAACGACAAGTCCGCGGCCTGGTTCTGCACCCCCGAGGGGCAGAACCGGGCCATCGTCCTGGCCATCCAGCGCCAGCCCGGGGTCAACACCGTGGCGGTGGCCGAGGCGGTCAAGGAGCTCCTGCCCAGCTTCAAGGCCAAGCTGCCGGCCTCGGTGAGCTACCGGGTGTTCCGCGACTCCAGCGAGGTCATCAAGGAGTCGGCCTTCGACGTGCAGTTCACCATGCTGCTGACCATGGCCCTGGTGGTCATGTCCATCTTCATCTTCCTGCGCAACGTCTCGGCCACGGCCATCCCCAGCGCGGCGCTGCCCATGGCCATCGTGGGCACCTTCGCGGCCATGTACGCGCTGGACTACAGCCTGGACAACCTGTCGCTGATGGCCCTGACCCTGTCGGTGGGCTTCGTGGTCGACGATGCCATCGTCATGCTCGAGAACATCTTCCGGCACATGGAGATGGGCAAGCCCCGCTGGCAGGCGGCGCTGGACGGAGCCCAGGAGGTCGGCTTCACCATCGTGTCCATGACCCTGTCGCTCTCGGCGGTCTTCATTCCGGTGCTCTTCATGGGCGGGCTGATCGGGCGGCTGTTCCGGGAGTTCGCCGTGACCATCGGCGTGGCCGTGCTCATCTCCGGCTTCGTCTCCCTGACCCTGACGCCCATGCTCTGCAGCCGGTTCCTGAAGCCGCCGGCCGAGGTGCAGCACGGGCGGCTCTTCATCTGGTCGGAGCAGGTCTTCAACTGGTGCCGGGACCTCTACGGCCGATCGCTCTATCCGGTGCTGCGCCACCGCCTGGCCACGCTGCTGGTGTCGCTGGCCATCCTGGCCGGCACGGTGTGGCTGTTCATGGTCGTGCCCAAGGGCTTCGTGCCCAGCGAGGACCGCGACCAGATCATGGTCCAGACCGAGGGGCCGGAGGGCGTCAGCTACATCTCGATGCTCGAGCACCAGCAGCAGCTCGCCGAGGTGGTCCGGCAGGACCCGGACGTGCTCTGCTTCATGTCCAGCGCCGGCCCGGGCGGGCCCGGCGGCGGCGGCAACAACGGGCGCATGTTCATCGCCCTGAAGCCCCGCCACGACCGCGTGCGCAGCGCCGACCGGATCATCCAGGAACTGCGCCCGAAGCTCGGGGCCGTGCCGGGCATCAAGGCCTACCTCCAGAACCCGGTGACCATCCCGGTGGGCGGGCGCATGTCCAAGGGCCAGTACCAGTACACCCTGCTGGGCCCGGACACCGCGGAGCTCTACTCCGGCGCCGAGAAACTCATCGCCCGGATGCGCGGGATGCAGGAGCTCCAGGACGTGACCAGCGACATGCAGCTCAAGAACAGCGAGCTGACCGTGATCATCGACCGCGACCAGGCCGCGGCCCTGGGGCTTTCCGCGGCGCAGATCGAGACGGCGCTGTCCTACGCCTACGGCTCCCGGCAGGTCTCGACCATCTATGCGGCCAACGACGACTACCCGGTGATCATGGAGCTGCTGCCCGAGTACCAGCGCGGTCCGGAGGCGCTCGGCTGGCTGTACGTGCGCTCCTCGGCCGGGCAGTTGGTGCCCCTGAAGGCGGTGGCCGCCCTGAAGGAGAGCGTGGGGCCGCTGTCCATCAACCACACCGGCCAGCTGCCCTCCGTGACCATCTCCTTCAACCTCCAGCCGGGCGTGTCGCTGGGCGCGGCCACCGCCGCGGTACAGGCGGCGGCCCGCGAGGCTCTCCCCGACACGCTCAGCGGCAGCTTCCAGGGCACCGCCCAGGCCTTCCAGGACTCCCTGCGCGGCATGGGTTGGCTGCTGGCGCTCGCCGTGCTGGTCATCTACGTGGTCCTGGGCATCCTCTACGAGAGCTACTGGCACCCCATCTCGATCCTATCGGCGCTGCCCTTCGCCGGCTTCGGCGCGCTGCTGACTCTGCTGGTCTTCCGCGCGGACCTGTCCATCTACGCCTTCGTGGGCATCATCATGCTGGTGGGGCTGGTCAAGAAGAACGGCATCATGATGGTGGACTTCGCGGTGGAGGCCGAGCGCCGCGGCCGGCCGCCCCTCGAGGCCATCCATGAGGCCTGCATGGTCCGCTTCCGGCCGATCATGATGACCACCATGTGCGCGCTGATGGCCGGGCTGCCCATCGCCCTGGGCTTCGGTGCCGGCGCCGAGGCCCGGCGGCCACTGGGCCTGGCGGTGGTCGGCGGGCTGCTCTTCTCGCAGAGTCTGACCCTTTACGTCACGCCGGTCTTCTACCTCTACATGGACAGCCTGCACCGCTTCATGGGCCGGGTCTTCGGGACCGGGACGGCCGCCCCCGAGGCGGCCGGCCCGGGCTGAAGGCAGTTGCGTCCGGCCGCGGCCGGGCTACCATACTGGGCTTCGGGGGGAGGCAATGGCTGACGAATCGGTCCAGGTGCTCAGATCCGGCGGGGCCCGCCAGGGCAGCGCCACGGGTCTCGACATCCTTGACCTGGCCTCGCTCTTCCAGGCGCTGGCCGCCAACCGGCGCACCGGCACCCTCAAGGTGGCCAACGACGCCGGCGATGAGGCCCACGTGTACTTCCAGGAAGGTTCGCTGCGCCTGACCAGCTCGCCCGTGCCGGGCTCCAGCTGCCTGGAGGACGCGATGCTCAAGGCCCGGCTGGTGGACAAGGCCGGCCTGGCCGCCATCCGCGAGGCCGCCCAGGCGGCCGGCCGCAGCGCGGCCCAGCTGATCATCGCCGACGAGAGCTACGACCACGGCCGCCTCAAGAAGCTGCTGATCGGCCAGGTCACCGACCGCGCGGCCGACCTGCTGGCCTGGCGGCGGATCCACAACGAGTTCTTCCCGGGCAAGATCGCCGGCGACCGCCTCGATCCGGAGCTGGCCGCCTACTCGCCGGGGGTCATCGCCGACGGCATCCTGCTGGAGGCCGCGCGCCGCCAGGACGAGTGGGAGCGCATCCGCCAGGTCTTCGACCCGGCCGCCGACGTGTTCGAGCTGGTGCCCGACCGCCCGCGCATCGAGGCCCGCGAGGCATGGAAGGAGCTGGCCGCCATCGTCGACGGCCAGCGCGACGTCTCGGAGATCGCCGCGCTTTCCACCCTCAACGGGTTCGAGGTCTGCCGCGGGCTGCTGGACATGGTCGAGAACGGCCTGGTCCGGGTGCGCCCGCCGGCCGAACTGGCGCGCATGGGCGACCTGGCCGCCGCCGGCGGCGACTGGGCCAAGGCCCTGCGCCTTTTCCGCCGGGCCTGGACCGTCGATGACACGCGCAACGACCTGCTGGTCAAGATCGCCACGGCCTGCGAGGCCCTCGGAGACGTCAAGTCGGCCCGCTCCAGCCTGATGGCCTTCGTCACCCGCAGCCTGGAGCTGGGGGCCGGGGCCGAGGCCGCCGCGGCCTGCCGGCATCTCATCCGCCTGGACCCCGAGAACCCCGAGCCGCGGGCCAAGCTCTTCCGCATACTGCTGGAGGGCGGCGACCGCGCGGAGCTGGCGGCCTGCGGCCGCGAGCTGGCCCTGATCTACGAGAAAGAGAAGGCCCTGGACGCGGCCGCCACGCTGCTGGCCAAGCTCCGCGAACTCTTCCCCGACGACCACGCGATCGCCGAGATCGCCGCCCGCGTCCGGCTGGCGGCCGCCGAGCGCACCGAGGCCATCCTGGAATTCGAGCAGCTGGCCGAGAGCTACCTGGCCAACGGCGACCTCGAGAACGCCGAGCGCACCTTCCGCAAGATCGTCTACGAGATCGACGAGGAATGCCTGGAGGCGCGCATCCAGCTGGCCGAGTGCCTGATCAAGATGGGGCGCACCGACGAGGCGGTGAGCGAGTACAACAAGATGGCCGCCGTGCTCTCGCGCACCGGGGTCATCGCCGAGGCCGCGCGGCTGCCCTTCGAGCTGCGCATCAACCGCCGGATCGCCGAGCTGGATCAGACCAACGTCAGCGCCCGGGAATGGCTGGCCGAGGCCTACGCGGGCCGCAAGGACCAGAAGAACTCACTGGCCTGCTTCGAGCAGCTGGCGGCCATCCACCGCGCCGCCAAGGACACCCGCAAACTGGCCGCGACCCTCCGGCGGGCGGTGGAGCTCTTCCCCAAGGAGCTGGCCTGCCGCGAGCGGCTGGCCGACTGCTACCTGAACGAGCACGACAGCCGCGACAAGGCCAAGAACGAGCTGGCCGCCCTGTGCCAGGCGGCCTGGGAGCAGCAGGCCTTCGACGTCGGCTTCCGCGCCGCCGAGAAGCTGCTGGAGATCGACGCCTTCCACATGCCCGCGCACATCATCAAGGCCAACGCCCTGCTCTCGCGCGGTGACCGGCCGGGGGCGGCCAACCTGCTCTTCGACGTGGCCCGGGCCTTCGCCGCCGTCGGCCACTCCGGCGACGCCATAGAGGTGCTGGGCGCCGTGCTGGGCATCGAGGCCTCGCGGGCCGAGGCCCAGCGCCTGCTGGCCAGGATGCTCGACAAGTCCGAGGACATCGACGGGGCCATCGACCACTACCGCCTGGCCGCCCGGCAGGAGATCCAGGAGGCCAACTACGGCCTGGCCCGCGCCGACCTGGAGCGCCTGCTGGTGCTCGACCCCGGCGACGCCGAGGCCAAGGCGTTGCTGGCCAAGCTGCCCAAGGCCCCCGGGAAGCAGCCGTAGGCAGGAACGGCGACCATCTCACCAAACCGCCAAGCAGCCAAGTCGCCAGGAACAACGCTGACAGGCACACCCCGCTTGCCGCTGCCCCCGGTGTCCTGCCTGATTCCCCCAGCCGCCTTCGTCGCGCGATTTTCCTGGCCGCCGGGATAGAATGCCGGCGTGGCCACCAAGGAGATGAGACGCGGCGAGGCGCCTCCGCCCGGCCGCGGTGACACGCAGGCCTCGCGCCTGGAGCTCGTCCACCGCGTCGCGGAGAGCGCCTTCCTCGGCCGCCTACGCGCCGCCCTTTGGGCCTCTGCCCAAGCCCCCAACCCCCAACCCCCAACCCCCCCCTCGACAACATCGCTCGGGGCCCTGAGCCTGTCGAAGGGCAACCCGCCGGTCTCCGTCTCCGGCCTCTGGGGCTCGGCCCCGGCGCTGGTGCTGGCGGCGCTGGCGCGGCCACTGCCGGTTGAAGGCGGGAGGTTGAAGGTTGAAGGCAGTGGCGGCCAATCAGCGTCCCTCCACCCTCCACCCTCCACCCTCAACCTTCCACCCTCAACCCTCAACCCGCCGCCGGCCATTCTCGTGGTCTGCCCCGGCGCCGAGGAGGCCGAGGCGCTGGAGGAGGACCTGGTCTCCTTCTCGGCCGCCGCGGTCCGGCGCTTTCCGGCCTGGGACGTGCTCCCCGGCGAGGCCGCCGAGCCCGAAGCCGAGACGCTCACCGCCCGGCTGCTGGCCCTGGACGCCCTGCGCCGGGCCGCCTCCGGCTGCGAGCCGGCCGTGGTGGTCGCGCCGGCCGCGGCGCTGATGCAGAGCGTCCCCCGACCGGAGGCGCTCTCGGCCAGCGAGCGCGAGCTTCGCCCCGGGCAGGTCGCCGAGCGCGGGGAGCTTCTCTCCTGGCTTGCGCGCAACGGCTACGAGCGCTCCCCCGCCGTGGAGAGCCCCGGCGAGTTCGCCCTGCGCGGGGGGATCCTGGACGTCTTCCCGCTCCTGGGCGGCGCGGCCGTGCGCCTGGAGTTCGCCGACGACCGGCTGGAGAGCCTCCGCGAGTTCGACCCCGGCACGCAGCGCTCCAGCGGCGCGCTCCCCGCCGTGCGCCTCGCCGGGATGGTCCGCGGACGCGAGACCGCCGGCGGCACGGCTTCGCTCCTCGACTACCTGCCGGCCGGCGGGATCCTGGCGCTCCTGGAGCCCGAGGGCATCCGCCAGCACGCCGAGTTGTACGCCGCGGGTTTCACCGACCGCCCCGGGCGCAGGGCGCCCTCGGCCGTGAAGCTGCTCGAGCGGCTGGGCGCCGTGCCTGGCCGGATCGAGCTCCGCCGGGTGGGGGCGGGTGGCGGCGATGAGCTCGACCTCGGCGCCCGGAGCCTGGAGCGCCTGGCCGGCTCCGGCGCGGGAGCGGAGGGGGCCGTCCGGGCGCTCCTGGAGCTCGCCGCCGGGCGCTCGCGCGTCTGGGTCTTCTCGGAGACCGCCGCCGAGCGGGAGAGGCTGGAGGAGCTGCTGCGGGGGGCCGGGGAGACCGGCGGAGCGGTTGGGGGTTGGGGGTTGGGGGTTGCGGGTGGAAACGACGACAGTACGCCGCTCCGACCGCCACCAACCTCAAACCCCCAACCCCCAACCAATCTATCCCTCGTCGTCGGCCGCCTGGGCGGCGGGTTCGACTGGCCGGCCGAGGGCGTGGCCGCGGTCAGCGAGCGCGAGCTCCTGGGTCGCTACCGGCAGGTGCGGCGCGTCCGGAAGTCGGCCGCCGCCGGCGAGACCGCGCCGATCGAGGCGCTCACCGACCTCGCCCCCGGGGACTACGTCGTCCACCGCACCCACGGGATCGCCCGCTACCTCGGGATGGAGGCGCTGGAGCGCTCGGGGCGGCGCGAGGAGCACCTGGTCCTCCAGTACGCCGACGACGCCCGGCTCTTCGTGTCGGCGGCCTCCGTCGACCTGGTAGCCCGCTACCTCGCCCCCGGGGGCGGTCGGCCGGAGCTCAGCCGGCTGGGCTCCTCGCGCTGGGCCGAGCGCACCCGCCGGGCAGCGGCGGCCATCCGGGACATCGCCGGCGAGCTCATCGCGGTGGCCTCGGCCCGCGAGCGGCTCCCCGGGATCGCCTGCCCGCCGGAGGACGAGTGGAACCGGGCCTTCGCCGCCTCCTTCCCCTACGAGGACACGCCCGACCAGGCCGAGGCCTGGGCCGCGGTGCGCGCCGACCTGGAATGCCCCCGCCCGGCCGACCGGCTGCTCTGCGGCGACGTGGGCTTCGGCAAGACCGAGATCGCGGTGCGCGCGGCCTTCAAGACCGTCTCGGCCGGGCACCAGGCGGCGGTGCTGGTGCCCACCACGCTGCTCGCCGAGCAGCACGGCCGTACCTTCCGCGAGCGGATGGCCGACTACCCGGTGCGCATCGAGGTGCTCAGCCGCTTCCGGACGCCGGCCGAGCAGCGCGCGATACTGGCGGGCCTGGCCGAGGGCCGGGTCGACGCGGTCATCGGCACCCACCGGCTGCTCCAGGCGGACATCGCCTTCCGCGACCTGGGCCTGGTGATCATCGACGAGGAGCAGCGCTTCGGCGTGGAGCACAAGGAGCGCCTGAAGCGCCTGCGCCGTTCGGTCAACGTGCTCACCCTCACGGCCACGCCCATTCCCCGGACGCTGCACATGGGCCTCCTCGGGCTGCGGGACATCTCCGCGCTGCGCACGGCGCCGTCCGAGCGCCGGGCGGTGCGCACCTCGGTCACGCGCTGGTCCGACGACCTCATCCGCCGGGCGGTGCTGCGCGAACTGGCCCGCGACGGGCAGGTCTATTTCGTCCACAATCGGGTCCAGACCATCGGCCGGGTCGTCGAGCGCCTCGGCAAGATCGTTCCGGAGGCCCGGCTGGTCATGGCCCACGGGCAGATGTCCGAGCATGAGCTCGACGAGGCCATGACGGCCTTCCTCGAGCGCCGCGCCGACGTGCTGGTCTCGACGGTGATCATCGAGTCGGGCCTCGACATCCCCAACGTCAACACCATCTTCATCGACCGGGCCGACCGCTTCGGCCTGGCCGACCTGCACCAGCTTCGCGGGCGGGTGGGCCGCTACCGCCATCGGGCCCACTGCTACGCTCTCATCCCCTCGGAGGAGTCGCTGCCGGCCGAGGCCCTCGCGCGGGTCAAGGCCCTGGAGGAGTTCAGCGAGCTGGGCGCCGGCTTCCGGCTGGCCATGCGCGACCTGGAACTGCGCGGGGCGGGCAACCTGCTGGGCGCCGACCAGAGCGGGCACATCGAGGAGATCGGCTACGACCTCTACGCCAAGCTCCTGGCCAACGCCGCCAAGGAGTTCCGCGGCGAGCCGGTCGCCGAGGAGTGGGAGGTCTCGGTGAGCCTGGCCCCGGCGGCGCTAATCCCCGAGCGCTACCTCCCGGAGGCCAGCGAGCGCCTGGAGGCCTACCGGCGGCTGGCGGCCTGCGCGTCCGACCGGGAGATCGCCGAGTTCGGCGCCGAACTAGCCGACCGCTACGGCCGACTCCCGGAGGAGGTGAGGCAGCTCCTGGCAGAGGCCGAGGTCCGCATCCGGGCCCGCGCCGCGCGGGTGGCCTTCCTGGGACTCGATGACGTCGGCGTGCTCGAGCCCCAGGTCAGGCTGGTGCTCAAGTTCTTCGGCCGCCCGGCGCCGGAGGCGGCCCACTGGCTGGGCGGGGAGCACGACCCGCGGGTCCTCGCCGACCAGACCCTCACCGCCGCGCTGCCGCAGGGCGCCGAGCTGGCGGTGCTCTACGCGAAGGTCAAGGAGATACTGGAGAAGCTCAGGGTGCCGGAGCACGGGAAGGGACGCTCCGCCCCTCGCGGAGAGAAGTCCTCCCGGCCTACGAGGAAGTAGCTGCCCCGGCCCGCTGTCCTACCTTGTCCCCGGTTTCCCGGTGTCCTGCTCCGCCCCGTGTGACCCGAAATACTCCTTCATCCTCAGCCGATACCCGATCGCCCCGGAAAGCAGGACGGATAGCGGCCCCAGGACGAGGATGGCGAGCATATAGCGCTTGTGCCAGAGCAGGTCGCCCTGTGCATCCCAGGGCAGCTGGTTGAAGTAGTGCCCGGCCCACCAGGTCACGGCGGCGGTTGCAGCATAGACCGTGAGCGCGGCGGCACGGTGTTTCCTGATCCAGAAGATGACGCCCAGAAAGAGCATGAGCGCAAACGCCGACAGGATCAGGAGCGCAACGCCAACAACTTCGACCATGCTTTCGCCCTCATTCGGCCGGCCCGCGCCCCGCCCTTCTCTCCCGCCGGGACGTCACTCCTCCGCCGCGTCGACCTTGACCTTATCCAGTATCCTGACGATCTCCTCCAGGGCCGCGATCCTGGCGTTGTGGGCCTGGATCAGCGGCAGCAGCCGGGCCAGGGCCTCGCGGAAGTCGGCGGGGCTGCCGGCCTCCGCGGAGGCGAGTGCCTCGTAGACCTGGTACTCGTTCCGGAGGTATCCGACCAGGGCGCCGACCAGCCGGGCGTCGAGCTCGCGCGGCCCGCCGCGCTCGGCCGGCAGGTCGACCATGAGCACGGGGCGCTCCGGCGCGGCCAGGCGCAGACCGGCCAGGGCCTCGTTCAGGGCCCGGGCCACGGGGTCGGCGGCCAGGGCGGTCATGCGGTCCTTGAGCCGCGCCTGGCGGCGGTTGAAGAGCGCCTGCCAGTCGGTGCTGTAGAGCTCGGCGGTGGCCGGGCGTGGGTTCGGCCCGAAGCGGAATCCGGCCGGCAGATCCAGTCGGACGATCTCCGGTTTGCCGGCGGAGATTTCGACGTCCCGTGAGGAGCAGGCCAGCGGGAAACCGTCGGTGTTGAGCAGCAGCAGTTCGATCCGGTGCGTCCCGGGTTCGAGGAAGACGACTTCGGTGTCGTAGAGCTTCTCCTGGAGGTCGCCGCGCACGAAAGTCAGCCGGCCGCGGGAGTCCCCCTTGACGGCCAGGCCGCGTTCGTCCCATGCTTCCCAGCCATCGAGCATGGCTATCGCGGTGAACGCGGAGGTCCTCTTCTCGTGCGGCGGGGGGCTCAGCAGCCGCCCGTCCAGGTAGGTCCAGTAGTCCGCGGAGACGTTGGGCACCACCAGCTCGCAGGCCACGTCCGGCGGAGGCGCCTCGGCCTCGGCCCGGGTCAGCGCCGCTTCGACCCGGCGGACGTCCTCCTCGATCGCCCGGGCGTCGGCGGCCGGGGGCCCGGCGGCGAGCGCCAGGCGCAGTGCGGCCCGGGCCTCCTCGAAGCGCTGGGCGGCCTCCAGGGCCAGCCCCAGATCCCGGTTGGCCTCCGACCACCACGGCGCCAGGGCCACGGCGGCCTGATACTTCTCGATGGCCGCGCCGACCGCGGTTATGTCCCCGGCGGACTCGAAGATCTCCCGGGCCGCGGCCAGGTGCCTGCGGGCCTCTTCGGGAACGGGCCGGCCGGAGCGTGCGCCGAGCTTGGCGATCCGCTCGCGCAGCTCCGCGTCGTCCGGGTTGGCCTCGAGCGCCGCGAGGCATTCGTCGAGGGATCCGCCGGCGCCGCCGCCCAGCCGGTCGCGGACCAGGAGCCAGGTCCCGACCGCGGCGGCCAGCGCCGCGATCAGGCCCAGAGACAGCCCCAGGACCAGCGCCCGGCGGCTCCGGCCGGCAGGAGCCGCTCCCGCGTTCACGTCCTCGCTCATGGCGCCTCCTGCTCCGATCCCTGTCTGGCATCCCCGGACTGCCCGCCGAGGTCCACGGACCTGAGCGCCCCGGTGTTCTCGGCGGCCGCGCCGGCGGCCTTGCCGACGCCGTAGCTGCCGAGCGTGGCCCCGGCCCGCTCGAAACGGTAGGTGTGGGCCAGGACGTAGTCGGCGTGGGCCACGATCCGCCCCAGCTGTTCCTGCTCGCGAGGGTTGGTCGTCTGCCGGAGCAGCGCCTGGGCGCGCCGGCGCTCCAGGCGGGCGGCGTCGAAGACCTTCTGCTGCCGGGCCAGGCTGCCGATGGCGCCCTCGGCCCCCCTGCCGAGCAGCTCCCCGCCGACCTCCAGGCAGGCCCGGCGGACCATGGCCGCCCGGGCCTCGGGCGAGAGCATCGCGTCCCAGGCCAGCCTGGTCCCGCTCGAGCCCAGCTTCGGGTCGGTGATCGCCTGGGCGGCCCGCAGCATCTTCGGATCGGCCCCCTCCGGGGCCGCCCCGCCCTCCTGGAGATCGCGGACCAGCCCGGCGAACTTCCCGCGGACGGCCGGATCCCGGAGGTAGGCCAGGGCCTCTTCGTAGATCCGGTCCTGCCGCACCAGGTGGACCATGGCGCCGTCCTCGCCGGCGATGAAGGTCTTTCCGGCGATCACCAGCACCTTGCAGGACATGGGTACCCCGCCCAGCTTGCCGGACAGGTCCCAGGCCAGGAAGCCGTAGTCGCTGCCCTTATCGAGGGCTCCGGGCGCCGCCGCGACGGCCAGGCTCTTCCAGGAGAGCGTCGCCTCGCGGGAGGGCAGCGGCGCCGGCACCTCGATGGCCCGCACCCCGCGCAGGGCCCGGGCGATCTGCGGATTGACGATCTCCGCCTCCCATGCCGGGCGGGCCGGGGCGCCAGCGCCGCCTGAGCTCATCCGCGCCAGGGCCTCGGCCTTGGCGCGCCTGAAGCGCTCGGCGGCCTGGCCGTCCTCGAAGGCCTGCCGCTCGCGCTCGGCGGTCGCGGCGCGCTCGCTCTCGCGCAGCCCCCGGTCGAGGGCCTCGAGGTCCCCGATCAGGCCGTCGGCGACGATCCGGCGCAGTTCGGCCGCGGCCTGGAGCGAACCGGCCCGGAGCTTCTCGCCGGCCAGGGCGGCCTGGGCATTGGCCAGGTTCGTCCGGATGACCACGTTGTCCGGCCACTTGGCAAGGGCCGACGAGAAGGCCTCTATGGCCTGCTGCCAGCGCCGGGCGTTGTAGTGCCCGACCCCGGTCTCGTTGAGACTCAGGGCCTGCTGACGGGCCTGTCGCCTGGCGACTTCCTGCGGGTCCGGCGGAGGCGGCGGCGGGGGAGGCGGCGGCGGGGGCGTCCAGTCGTCGTCGCGCCCCCGCCCCCGGTCCCGGCCCCGGTTCCAGCAGCTGCAGCTCTGGCCGGCGGGGATCCACTTGCCGCAGATGCCGCACGGCCCGCCGACGGGGGCGCCCTTGACGTCGCCGGCCGCGGCCGGCCGGACGGATGGGGCGCAAGGCGCGCATGCGAAGAGCGCGGCCAGGAAGGCCTGCGGCGGCAGTCGGCGGATTCCTGGAAGGATCAAGGCGCGCCCTCCCGGTCGATGCTTCAAGCTTATTCCGGTGCGGACGGCCCGTCAAGTCGGCGGCAGCAACTCAAACCCTCCCGGGGTTTGCGCGCCGGACCGGGGCGCGTATAATGCGCCGGTTCGAGTCGGTCCCGGGGCCCCCGTCGGTCCGTCGGAGGCGGCCCCGGCCGGAAAGCGGAGAGCCTCATGTCCTTCGACCTGATGCGGCGCCACCGGCGCAAAGTGGAAGTCCCCCTGGCCATCTTCGTGGTGGTCACCTTCGTGCTCTTCTTCGGGATCAGCGGCATCGACAAGGTCCTGGCCGAGTGGCGCCAGTCCAAGACCGACATGTCCGCATCCGAGACCCAGCTCTTCAAGGACGCCCAGGACTTGATCAGCGCCGGGATGATGGATCCGCCGCCGACCGACTTCCGCCAGGAGGACCGGGCCAAGCAGGAGAAGATGGAACGCGCCGCCTATGTGGACCAGGCGCGCTACTCTCACCAGACCCCGGCGATCCTGGCCGAGGAACTGGGACTACGGGTCGGCGCCGCGGACCTCAGCGAGGAGCTGACCAAGCGGATGAAGGACAGGCCCTGGAACCTCGAGCCCATGAAGCCGGACGAGTCCCCGGCGCAGTACGAGGCCCGTTATCACAAGCTGCTGAGCAACCGGGGCCTCACCGGCCCGCGCTTCACCCGGCTGCTGCGCGAGGACATGGCCATCGAGAGGCTGCAGCACCTGCTGGCCTCCGCCGGCGCCGCCTCCGAGGCCGAGATGTACGGCGTCTACGCCCAGTCCAGGCAGCGCGTGCGGGTGCAGTACCTGCAGCGCCGCACGGCCGACTTCGTCAAGACCGTCGAGGAGGTCTCCGCCAAGGAGGCCAAGGAGACCGCCGGCGTCGAGGCGCCCGCCAAGGCCACGGAGGGCGGCAAGGACTCCAAGCCCGAGCGCAAGGGCGTCTCCGAGGCCGACCTCCGCAAGCAGTACGACGACATGGTCGCCAGGCTCAAGACCCGGGAGCCCCGCGAGGGGCAGCCCTGGAACAGCCAGCTGGTCGCCGCGTTCCCCGACTATTTCTCGGAGGAGCGCGCCCAGGTCGAGTACCTGGTGGCCACGCGCGATGGCTTCGTCAAGCGGGTGACCGTGAAGCCCGAGGAGGTCGACAAGCACTACAAGGACAACCCCACCAAGTACTTCGAAGAGGCCAAACCCAAGGACACCAAGGACGCCAAGGACGGCGAGGCGGCCAAGCCCAAGCGCAGACCGCTGGATGACAAGCTGCGCGAGGAGATTCGCAAGGAACTACTCGAGGAGCGCGCTGCCGCGGCCGCCGAGGAAGCCCTCAAAGCCGCCGTCAAGGAGTACAACGAGGCCGATCCGGAGAAGCGGCCGGCGCTGCGCGACCTGGCCGCCAAGCACAACCTCGAGAAGCCCAGGATGTCCATCGAGGCCGGGCGCGAGGAGCTTGAGGAACAGCCGTACTTCAAGGGTGCCTCCGGGCTGCTCTGGCAGGTCTTCAACGAGAAGACCCGCAACCGGAACCCCGGCGCGCTCTTCGGTCCCGAGGGGACCAAGGCCGACGAGAAGGACGATGCCGAGAACGCCTGGGTGGCCGTGCGGGTGGCCAAGTTCGAGGCCAGCAGACTGCTGACCTACGAACAGGCCAAGGCCGCCCTCCGCACGCGCGCCGTGCTCGAGAAGGCCGTGGAACTGGCCAAACAGGCGGCCGCCGACGACCGCAAGCTGCTGCTCGAGGGCAAGCTCGATCCGGCGCTGGTGCGCACCAGCGTCCTGCTCGGCCCGGGCGACGAGACCACCCGGCAGGCCGCCGCCCTGGCCATCGGCGAGGCCTCCTCCGAGCCCTATGAGTACTGGCAGCTGCTCGGCCCCGATGAAGAGGCGGAGAAGGCGCGCCAGAAGAAGAAGGACGAGGAGCGCAAGGCCGGCAAGCGGGCCAAGGAGAAGCCGGACGTCGCCGACGACTACGCCCGGGGCTATCGGGTGATCGTCGTGGTCGAGCGGACCGTCCCGACCTACGACGAGTTCCGCAAGGACCAGGCCTGGCGGGAGGCGTGGTTCCGGGACATGCCCAGGATGCGTGGGATACCGGAGCAGTACCTTCGCCAGATGCTGCCGAACTACCCTGGCTACCTGTGGAGAAGCTTCTACCAGCGGACCTGGCTGAACGAGCGCTACAACCGCGCCGTGACCAGTCCGGAGTAGCCGCAGGGCCGCTCGCCGGCCGGGTGCTCCCGGCTTCCGGCCTGTCTAGTCAGCCTTCAGGGCGCGTCCAAGCGTCGTTTTTTGGCATTTTCCGCCGATCCTGAGGGCCTCTGCGGCGAATATACACTATCAGCCGGGGCCGCCGGATGGCCCCGTCAGCTTCCTGGGCGCAGGCGGGACACCATGGGTCTGCTCATCGCCGTCTCGGACAGTTCCGGGAAGACCTCCTGGCCGGTCGAGTCCGACCGCGAGACGGTCATAGGACGGCTCTCAGCCTGCGCGATCCGGCTCGAGGACAAGGGCATCAGCCGCAAGCACTGCGCCATCGTGTCGGGCCCCTCCGGCTTCGCCGTACGCGACCTGGGCAGCGTCAACGGCACGTTCATCAACGGGCGGAGGGTGACCGAGTCGGCCCTGAAGTCCGGCGACCGCCTGCGCGTGGGGTTCACCGAGTTCGAGTTCCGGGCGGAGACCGCGGCGGACGCCGCCGCCACCAGGCTGCTGGCTGCGCCGGTGGAACTGCTGGCCGGTGCCGACCCCGTGCCGGAACCGGCCCCAGCTCCGGCGGCGGGGCCGGTTCCGGTCAAGCTCCCTCTGCCTGTGCCTGTTCCGGTGGCCCGGCGGATGCGTGCGCCCGCCCCGGCCCCCGCACCGGCGCGGCTGCCGGCGCCATCCAAGGCGGTGGCGCTGCCCCCGGCCTCGCGGCTGCCCGCCCTGGCCATGGAGTTCTGCTCGCGCTGTTCCGGGAGCATCGCGCTCACCTCCCGCGGGGAGCGTCGGGCCAGGGTGGTGGACGGCGAACTCCTCTGCCACGAGTGCCTGGGCCGCAACAGCACCAATCTGGCCGCGGTCCCCGTGGCCGAGAGGCTGCCCAAGACCGCCGTCGGCGCCGGCGGGGAGGCCGAAACCGGCACTCCGGCGCGTGGCGCCGGCGCAGGGAGGAACGGGCACGCCCGGCCGGCGCGGGGCCGCGCCGCGCTCGCCCGATCCGCCGTCCGAAACCAGGCTTGGGCCTGGCTGCAGCTGGGCCTGTCGCTCACCGTACTGGGCGTCTGCCTCACGATGCTGCCGGCTGCGTGGCTGAACTTCCAGAGGCTGCTTGGCGCCGGGCGGGTGGCGGTGATGGCCATCCCCCTCGAGGAGGTCGGGCGGGATCCGCTGGGCGTAAGTCTGGATGCCAGGTTCCGGCCGGAGGGCGGCGAGGAAGTGTCGGCGCGCCTCTCCGCCGGGCCCATCGCCCGGCTCCAGTACGATGACGACGTCCGACGCGCCAAAGCCGCCGGCGGAGTCGCCAGGTTCGACGTGGCCTACGATACCACACACCCCGCCCGCGTGGCGCTGGCCGACCGGCTCTTCGGCCTGCCGGCCCTGACCGTGGCGCTGCTCATGGTCTTCTGGGCTGCGCGCGAAGCCTTGGTGATTGCCAGGATGTACCGCCGGCCGGCGGTGGCGGGGGCTAAATAGCGCAGCCCTGCAGTTTCTCTCGCCGCTTGGGAGAGAGAAGATGTCAGGAGCTTCGGCCCTGAGCGCCCACTCGCCCCCGCCCTCTCCCTCAGGGACGCAAGGGGTATGAGCGAATGGAAATCCCTACGCCCCTGACGCCGCTATGACGTTGGGGATCTCCTTGTCCCAGCCCAGCGGCATGATGTGCGCGCCCTGGCACATGCCCTTCATGTCGCGGATCAGTTCGCCGGCGATCTGGACGCTGACCTTCTTGACTTCCTTCTTGTCGGCGTCGGCCAGGCGCTTGACGATGTCCTTGGGCACGACCACGCCGGGGACGTTGGCGTTCATGTACTTGGCCATGCCGGCGTTCTTGAGCAACACGATGCCGACCAGCACCGGCACCTTGATGTGCTGGATGCTCTTCATGAACTTCTCGAAGGCCTTCGGGTCGTAGACCGCCTGGGTCTGGACGAACTCGGCACCGGCGGCGACCTTCTTCTCGAGCTTGATGATCTGGGGCTCGACCTCCTCGGCGCAGGGCGTGACCACGCAGCCCTTGAAGAACCTGGGCGTGCCGTCGAGCGCGTTGGGTTCGCCCTTCATGGTCCTGCCCAGGTCCGTGCCGCTCTCGAGCTTCCGCATGGCCTGCAAGAGACCCACCGAGTCGAGGTCGTAGACCGGCTTCGCCTCCTTGTGGTCGCCCATGGTGGTGTGGTCGCCGGTCAGGGCCAGGACGTTCTCGATGCCCAGCGCCGCGGCGCCCAGCAGATCGCTCTGCAGCGCCAGGCGGTTGCGGTCGCGCGTGACCATCTGGAGCACCGGCTCGACGCCGTGCTCGACCAGCATCCGGCAGGCCGCCAGCGAGGACATGCGCATCACCGCGGTCTGGATGTCGGTGACGTTGACTGCGGCGCAGCAGTCCTTGAGGTAGTGGACGGCCTCCTCGATCACCGGCCCGACGTTGGTGCCCTTGGGCGGGCCGATCTCGCCGGTGAAGGTGAACTTGCCGGAGGCCAGGGCGTCGCGGAACTTGCTCATGGTCGGTTCCTTGTCAGCTCTTGGGGGCCGCGGGGGCGCTCGCCGGGACCGTGTCGGTCAGCTCGGGGTGGACCAGGGTGCGGCGGATGCCGCTGGAGGACTTGCCCCAGTCGAGCGGCTCGCGCTCGGCGCGCAGGAACGAGAGGTCGCCGCGGGCCTTGAGGCGCTTGTAGATCAGGTACCAGGCGCAGTCGATCTCCTTGGAGACCTCGCACTTGCCCTTATTGGTGCCGCCGCAGGCGCCGTTGACCAGGGACTTCGCGCAGCGGGCCACCGGACAGACGCCGGCGGTCTCGGCCAGGACGCACTGTCCGCAGCCGCGGCAGTTCTCGGTCCAGGTGCCGGGCCCGGTGTGCGCGCCCATGAAGGTGGTGTTGAGCGCAGGGTACACCGGCTTGGCCTCGAAGACCTCGGCCAGGAGCTGGACACCCACGCCGCAGGCCAACGATATGACCGCGTCCGCCGGGCCGATGTCGGCGCGGAGCGGCTCCAGGAACTCCCGGTCGCACTGCCGGGTCGGGGTCTTGACCGTCACCTCCACCGCGCGCCCCTGACCCTTGGCGGCCAGCCGCAGCTGCGCGGCGAGGTGTTCGGCCTGGCGGTCGCCGCCGCTGGCGCAGACCGTGACGCAGCCGCCGCAGCCCAGGACCAGGATCCTGCCGCAGCCGGCGACGTGCTTGAGGATTTCCTCGAGGGGCTTGCGATCCGCAACTATCATGAAGGCTTCTCCTTTACCCGTGCTTGTGGGTCTGGCGCGCGGCGCGCTCGGCCACCTGGGCGACGGCCTTGGAGGCCGCCGCCGGGTCGCCGGCTCCGCCCACCGCGAGGCTCAGGCGCGCCCCGTCGATGCCCGCCTCGACCAGCAGCTGCCGGGCGAGGTCCACGCGCCGGCGGAGGCGCTGGTCGACGGTGGGATAGCGGCAGGCGCCGCTGGTGCACTCGAGGATGGCCACCCCGTCGGCCCCGGCCTCGAAGGCCGCGAGGATGTCCGCGGCGCTCAGGCGGCTCATGCTCGGCAGGTAGATCTCCTTGGCGACCGCCGCGGGCCGCGCCGCCTCGGAGCCGCCCCAGCGCGTCGCCGGAGCGTGGTGTCCGCAGGAGAAGACCACTATCCGCAGGCGGTCCGGCCGGAGAACGGCCAGCGCCGCGCCGACCTCCTTCTGCACGGCGTCCGGGCCGTAGCTGGCCATGACGATGGCGTTGGCCGGGCACTCCGAGGCGCAGATGCCGCAGCCCTGGCAGAGCGCGGAGCTGATATCGGCGATCTCCTTGACCTCGGGGATCTCGAAGGGGCAGACCCGTCGGCAGGTCAGGCAGGCCGCGCACTTGTCGGTCAGGACGAAGGGCCCGGAGGCGCAGCTCATGCACCGGCGGGCCTCCTGCATGGCCGCGGCCTCGTCGAGCCCCAGCTCGAACTCGGCGAAGTTTCTCCTGCGCTCGGCGGCTCCAACTGTCGGCATGGCCGCGCGGGTCGCCTTGAGCAGGCGGTTCACGGTGGCCGGGGCGATCTTCTCGACCTTGGGCGGCAGGCTCTCGGCCAGGTTGATGGGCGCGCCGGTGAGGAACTGGTGGACGGCCCTGGCCGCGCGGTGGCCGCTGGCCACCGCCTCGACCGCCGAGCCGGGGCCGGTGACCACCTCGCCGCAGGCGAAGACGTCCTGGGCGCTGGTGCGCGCGGTGTTCCGGTCGAAGACCAGCCGGCCGCGCTCGTCGACCTTGACGTCGGTGCCCCTGGCCAGCGACAAGTCCGACTCCTGCCCGATGGCGAAGATCACGACGTCGCAGTCGAGGGTGGTCAGCTTGCTTTCGTCGTACTTGGGGCTGAAACGGCCCTGCTCGTCGAAGACCGCCGTGACCGCCTTGAACTCGATCCCGGCAACGCGGCCGTCCCTGACGACGATGCGCTTCGGTCCCAGGCGGTGGAGCGTGGCGACCTCTTCCTCGGCGGCCTCGTGGCGCTCCCAGGCCCAGGCGGGCTGCTCCTTCTCGTTCTCGAGGCAGGCCATCTGGACGCGCACGGCCCCCAGGCGAATGGCGGTGCGGGCCACGTCCACGGCCACGTTGCCGCCGCCGACCACCACCACCGACTTGCCGGCGAAGCGCGGGCCCGACGAGTCGGCCGAGGCCAGGAACGGCAGGGCCAGCTCCACGCCCTGGGCGTCGGCGCCGGGGATGGGCAGGCCCCGGCTCCTGGAGAGCCCCACGGCGATGACCACCGCCTTGAAGCCCTGGGAGCGCAGAGCGTCGATGGTCAGCGCGCCGCCCACCTCGACGCCCAGCTTGAGTTCAACGCCCTGGGCGAGGATCGCGTCGACGTCGGCCTGGAGCACCTTGCGGGGCAGCCGGTAGGCCGGCACCGCCGAATAGAGGAGCCCGCCGCCGGCCGCGGAGCGGTCGAACACGGTGGGCCGGTAGCCGAGCTTGGCCAGGTCCAGCGCCGCGGTCAGTCCCGAGGGGCCGGCCCCGACCACCGCGACCGGCGCACGATCCTGGACGGGTTTCCTGAACTTCTGGCCCTCGGGGTAGTCGCGCTCGGTCACGAAGCGCTTCAGGTCGCGGATGGCCGCGGGCTGGTCGACGTCGTTGCGGCGGCAGTCCTGTTCGCAGGGGTGGTGGCAGATCCGTCCGCAGGCGCCCGGGAAGGGCAGCACCTCGCGGATGACGTCGAGGGCCTCGCGGAACTTCCCGCGGCCGATGAGGTCGAGATACGCCCGGACGTCGGCGTGCACCGGGCAGGCCGAGCGGCACGGCGCCCACTCGGCCTCGATCAGCGCGCCCGAGCCGGCGAGCCTCGCGTACTCGGCGGAAGTCAGCTGTCTGCCTGGCATCTGGTCTCTCTCTCTGTGTCCGCCGGTCCGCGGCGCTCAGGCCGCGGACCGGCGGGGATCCGGCGCTTTTCTGGACTTAGAAGAGGCCGACCACGTTGCCCTGGTCGTCGATGTCCACGTCCACCGCGGCCGGACGGCTGGGCAGGCCCGGCATGGTGGTGAAGGTGCCCAGCAGCGGGAAGAGGAAGCCCGCGCCCGCCGAGGGCCGGATGTCGGTGACGTTGACGGTGAAGCCGCTGGGCCGGCCCTTGACCGCCCCGTCCTGGCTGAGGGACAGGTGGGTCTTGGCCATGCAGATGGGCAGCTTGCCCAGGCCCCACTTGGTGAAGGTCTTGATCTTCTTCTCGACCTCCGGCGTGAAGGTGACCTTGCCGGCGCCGTAGACCTTCTTGGCGATGGTCTCGATCTTCTCGGTGATGGGGGCCTCGTCCTTGTAGAGCAGCTTGAACTCGGACTTCTTGTCGCAGGCCTTGACCACCGCCTCGGCCAGTTCCTTGCCGCCGGGTCCGCCCTTGAGCCAGACCTGCGAGCAGAAGGCGCCCTCGGCGCCGGCGGCCACGGCGCGCTTGCGGATGAAGTCGATCTCCTCGTCGGTGTCGGTGTCGAAACGGTTGACCGCCACAATGGCCGGCACGCCGAAGAGCCCGACGTTCTCGATGTGCTTCTCGAGGTTGCAGACGCCCTTCTCGAGCAACTCCAGGTTCTTGGTCTTGTAGGCCTCGGGGATGGGCTTGCCGGGCACCACCTTGGGGCCGCCGCCGTGCATCTTGAGGGCCCGGACCGTGGCCACGATGACCACGCAGTTGGGCGCCAGGCCCGAGGCCCGGCACTTGATGTTCATGAACTTTTCCATGCCGCAGTCGGCGCCGAAGCCGCTCTCGGTGACCACGTAGTCGGCGAGCTTCAGGGCAATGCGGTCGGCGATAATCGAGTTATTACCCTGGGCGATATTCGCGAACGGCCCGGCGTGGACGAACACCGGGGTGTGTTCCAGGGTCTGCATCAGGGTGGGCTTGACCGCGTCGCGCATCAGCACGGCCATCGAGCCGGCGGCGCGCAGGTCCTCGGCGGTCACCGGCTTGCCGTCCTCGTTCTCGGCGACGATGATCCGCCCCAGGCGCTTCCTCAGGTCCTTGAGGTTCTCGCAGAGCGCCAGGATCGCCATGCACTCGCTGGCCACGGAGATGTCGAAGCCGGTCTGGCGCATGGTGCGGCCCTCGCCGCCCACGCCGCTGATGATGTTGAAGATGCCCCACTTGTCGGAGAGGTCGATCACCCGGCGCCAGGAGATGGTGTCGGGCTTGATGCGGAGTTCGTTGCCGTGCTTGAGGTGGGCGTCGATCATGGCGGCGAGCAGGTTGTTGGCCATGCTCACGGCGTGGACGTCGCCGGTCAGGTGGAGGTTGAAGTCCTCCATGGGGATGACCTGGCTGTAGCCGCCGCCAGCCGCGCCGCCCTTGATGCCGAAGACCGGCCCGAGGGAGGGCTGGCGGATGCAGGTGCAGACCTTCTTGCCGATGTGCCCCAGCGACTGGGACAGGCCGATGGTCGTGACCGTCTTGCCCTCGCCCAGCGGCGTGGGGTTGATGGCGGTGACGTCGATGTACTTGCCGTTGGGGCGGCCCTTGAGCCGGTCCAGGATCTTGAGGTCCACCTTGGCCTTGAAGTTGCCGTAGAGCTCGAGCTCCTCCTCGAGCACGCCGGCCTTCTCGGCGATCTGGCGGATGGGCAGCATCTTGGCCTTCTGGGCAATTTCCAGGTCGGAGAGCATGGGCGCACACCCCTTAAATGTGGCGGCGAATCTATCACCGTCCCGCCCCGGCCTCCCATTGGCCCAGGGGAGGGGCACCGCGGTCCGAGCCGCGCCGCCACCCGGCGCCGGACCCTTTCGGCTCGGGATGAAGGATAGCCCGTCCGGGGCTTTCTGCAAGTACACGGTCTAGGGCTTCGGACAATGGGCTTCGGCCCCGCTGGCTGTTCGCCAGCCCGAGGCCCCAAAGCCAGGCTCCTCAGCGGCTGCAGACCGCGCGGACCTCCTCCATGGTGGTGTGGCCGCCCAGGAACTTCTCGATGCCGTCCTGCCGGAGCGTGCGCATGCCCTGCTCGAGGGCCAGGTCGCGGATTTCGGCCGCCCCGGCCCGGTGGGAGATGAGCGCCCGGATCTCGTCGGAGACCACCAGCAACTCGTGGGCGGCCATCCGGCCGAGGTACGAGGTCCCGTTGCAGTCCGCGCAGCCGCCATCGTTCGGGGCGGCCACCTGGTGGCCGGGGGAGATGCCCAGGGCGTCGAAGAGATCCCGGCGGCCGTACTCGGCGCGGAGAGAGGCGAGCTCGGCCGGCTCCAGCTTCCGCGGGATGCGGCAGCGCGGACAGATGGTCCGGACCAGCCGTTGGGCCAGCACCCCGAGCAGCGCGTCGGCGAACGAATAGGGGTCGATGCCCATGTCCAGCAGGCGCACCACGGTCTCCGGGGCGCTGTTGGTGTGCAGAGTGGAGAACACCAGGTGGCCGGTGAGGCTGGCCTCCACGGCGATCCCGGCCGTCTCGCGGTCGCGCATCTCGCCGATCATGATCACGTCCGGGTCGGCGCGCAGGAAGGACCGCAGCGCAGTCGCGAAGGTCAGTCCGGCCTTGGGGTTCATCTGCACCTGGCGCAGCCCGGGCTGGACGATCTCCACCGGATCCTCGGCGGTGAGCGTGCGCAGATCCCCGCGGTTGAGGCGCGCCAGGGCGCTGTGCAGCGTGGTGGTCTTGCCCGAGCCGGTCGGGCCGACGCACAGGATGATGCCGTGGGGCTGCTCGATGAGGATGGCCAGTTCGGACCGGTTGCGCTCGGACAGGCCCAAGGCCTCGAAGGGCTTGGCGGAGGCCGCGGCCAGCAGGCGCAGCGAGGCGTCCTCGGCGCCGGAGGATGTCGGGTAGGTCTCGACGCGCACCTCGATATCCGGGCCGCCCCAGCGGGCCATGCGGATCTTGCCGGACTGAGGCCGCCGGCGCTCGGTGATGTCCAGCCCGGCCATGATCTTGATGCGCGAGATCAGCGCGCCGCGCTGGGAGCGGGGCAGGCCGGCCAGGCGCTGGAGCGCACCGTCCACCCGGCAGCGGACCAGCACCTCGCCCTGGGCCGAGGGCTCGAAATGGATGTCCGAGGCCCCGCGGGAGTGGGCCTCCTCGATCAGTCGGTTGAGCAGCCGGGCGATCTCGCTGTCGTCGTCGATCTCGGCGAGGTCGGGGTCTTCGCCGAGCGTCGCCGCCGGTTCCGGACCGGGCGCCGGGGCTGACAGGCTCAGGCGCTTGAGGGCGCCCTCGATCTCCTCGGCCAGGCCCACGCGGTATTCCACCCGCCGGCCCTCGAAGAGCCTCTGGAGCTCGTCGCGCCGCACCACGTCCTTGGGGTCGGCCATGGCCACGACGACACGGTGGCCGTTGAGACCTACGGGGATGGCCAGCGCGGCGTTCAGACGATCCTGCCGGGCGATGGCCGCATCGCGCAGTTCCCCGGGCGGGACGAAGGTCGGGCCGAGGCGGTACGGCTGGCAGCCGTGGAAGTCGGCCAGACTGGCCAGGATCTCGTCCCGGCCGGCGCTGCAGGCCGACTGCAGGACCGTCTCGACGCGGATCCCTTTGTCGGCGGCCGAGCGCATGGCCTCCTCGAGCTGCTCGTCGGTGACGACGCCGCGGTCGACCAGGCCGCTGTAGCGGCTGCGCTCCCGGATCAGTTCAGCTATGCGGCGGGCGTGGTTGTCCGTCGAGACGCGCAGCTCCTCGAGGATCTCCGTGGCCTGTTCCGAGGCGGTGCTGAACTGGTCGAAGAACCGGGCCTCGTTCATGGCCGTCTCCAGCTCCTGGGCCATGGCCAGGGCCCGGACCGGCGAGACCCCGTTCTGGGCTATGTCCTCCATGCGCAGCCTGGAAGCCTGGGCCGCCCGGCGGACCGCCGCCGCCTTGGTGTCGCAGTCCTCGACTCCCAGCGGCTCCTCCGCGGCGATGCGGCTCAGCCTGGCGAGCATCCGGCAGTGCCCGCGCTCCTCGACGGCCAGCTGCCGCCAGAAGGCCGCGCGCCCAGGGATCTTCTCGGCGAAGCTCTCGTAGAGGTCGCGCACGGCGCCCTCGTAGGCCTCCATAAGGTTGAGCAGTTCCACGAGCTGGGGGTCGGTTCTGCCGGGCATAGGTACAGCCCTCCTCCCGTCGGTGGCCCCCGGAATCAGTGCGCCCGGCCGTGCGGGCGGAAGCGGTGCGTGCCGTGCACCATGCACACCCGGGCCCAGTTGGCCTCGCCGCCCTTCGGAAAGGACTCGATGCGGCAGTCGATCAGGTAGTCCTCCCCGGAACGGGGCGGCTCCACCTTGACCGGAGTGCAGGCCAGGTTCATGGGCACGCGCAGGCTGGGGCAATCCACGACGACCGCCAGGTGCAGCTTCTCTTGAGCGATGCGCTCCGGTGTGATTCCCCGGGGCAGAGGCCCGGCCAGCACCAGGCCGCCGGAGTAGATCTCGCGGGTCAGGCCGAAGCTGGCCTGGCGGTCGACCGCGGCGGTCCGCTCGCGGTCCATGAATCGGTACTCGACGCGGATCTGGGCCGGGAAGCGCAGGGAGGCGTCGGCGGTGGCCTTGCTGTCCTCGTTGAAGAGGCGCTTGCGCCAGGCGGCCAGGGCGGACTCCGGAGCGATGGCCACCCGCACCAGCCGGCCGAAGCCCTCGCGAAGCGCCTCCATCTCCTGCAGGCCGGGCGGCGAAGCCATGGCCACGACCAGGGCCTTGCCCTCCTCCCTGAGCGGGACGCAGCGGTGTTTCACGAAGACCGGGCGGGCCAGCCGCGCGGCGAGAGCGGTGTCCGGTACGGTCGATGCCGGGTCGGCGTAGGCCAGCCGGGCCTGTTCGGCCAGCGCCTTGGCAACGGCCTCTTCGGTAGTCAGCTTGCGCTCGAGCAGTTCCTGCCCGAGGGGGCGGCTGCCCGTGAACTCGTTGGAGAGGAACTGTCTGAAACGGTCGGGGTCGAGCGCTCCCTGCTTGAGCAGGATCTCCCCTAGGAAGAGCTTGCGGCGTCCCGCGTTCGGAGCGGCCGGGGCCGCTGCGTCCGTGGCCGGTGCGGGCGCGGCATCAGGCGTCGCGACGGGTGCGGGAGCGGCGACCGGCCTGACGGCAACCGGCTGATCGGGTTCGGAGGTCTTCTCGGGGACCACGTCTCCCGGCAGCGGCAGGCCGTCGGCCCGCCAGGTGCGCAGCCTGGTCATGGCCAGCGAGACCAGAGCCTTCTGGATGGCGGTGCTCACCAGCGAATCCAGCCCGGTGAATTCCACGCCGACGCCCACCCGGCCGCGCCGGTCTCGCTGGTCAACCCGGCGGACCAGGCTCCAGATCTCGAAACCGTCGGATGCCCCTTCGACCTTCAGATGGAAGCCCATCCCGTCGCCGACCTGGAGGGGGAATTCGGCGCCCTCGGGCCAGTCAAACAGGAGCTGTACCCCGTTCTCGCTGACATCGGCCACCGTGGCCTGGGGCGGAAGGGTTCCGCATTTCTCGCACTTGAAAGCGCCGGCGCCGCTGTCCTTGGAAGTCAGCCTGACGCCCTTGCGGCGTTCGCTCTTCTTGAAGGCCATGCCATTCCTCCAGGCGGAAGGTGCCCGTGCCCGGGCCGGTCCGGCGGCCCGCAGGCGTTCCTTGGGCCAATGTTACTTCGACAACCGGCGATATCCACAGGATATTCGCGGAGACGGCCACCGGTTAAGCCCTCCCCCGCCCCGCGCGGGCCGCGTGAAAAGCGCGGGGGCCCGACAACCGTCGGGCCCCCGGCTCCCGGATGCGTCCGGGGCGCGTGGCGGTCCGAGAACTACTTGTTCCCGGCGTACATCGGCAGATAGCGGTAGTAGACCTCCAGAGTCAGGGCCCCCACCGCGGTCATGAAGACGCGGCCACCGAGTTTGCCGCTGTGGCCGTAGGAGTCCCAGGACCCGTCCTTGTCGGTGGCCGCGCCGCTCAGCGGCAGCGGTCCGCGGCACTGGTTGTTGACCAGGAGCGGCTTGATGGCCTCGTTCCACTTCGTCCACTTGTCGCCGCCCATCTGGAACATGCTCAGCGTCCCGTAGTAGACGTAGTAGAAATCGTTGTGCTCGGTGGCGTCCTGCCACTTGGGCAGCATGGTCAGGAGCTGGTTGGAGCCGCCGACGAGCAGCGGATCGCTTGCCGGAGTGCCCATGAACTGGCGGGCGACCATGGCCACCGAGGTCATGGCCGGCGTGCCGGCGGACGGCCCGGAGTACCCGGCGCGGCCGCCCTTGTCGGTGACCGAGTCGATGAACTTGGACGCCCCCTGGAAGCCGGAGCCGTCGACGCTGAGCCCGGCAATCTTGGCGGACTTCAGCTGCATCACGTACCAGCCGGTCACGGAGGTGTCGGCCAGCAGGTCGTCGTCCTGGCCCTTGGGGAAGTAACGCCAGCCGGAGTAAGGCTGCTGCATGGTCGCCAGCGAGTACTGGACCGCCCGCTGGGCCGGCTCGCGGAGGCTCTCGTCCCGGCTCATGCCGTAGGCCTCGGCCAGCGCCAGGCCGGCGATGGCGTGCCCGTAGCTGCCGGCGGGGCGGCCCCACTCCTGGAAGAATATGGCCCCGTCCTTCTTCTGGTTGGCCAGGATCCACTTGATGGCGCGGTTCACGTTGTCGCTGAACTGCCCGGACTTGTGGGTGTAGCCCGCGCCGAGGAAGGCGAGCAGGGCCAGACCGGTGCAGCCCATGTGCGGCTGGTAGCCGGTGCTCTCGTACTTGACCGCGTCCCAGTGGCCGTCGGCCTCCTGGTGGCGGGCCAGCCAGCGGAGCGCGGCCTCCACGGCGCTCTCCGTGGCGGTGCTCCCGCCGAAGCGCCCCACCGCCTTCTTGCGCCCGCCCCCGTCGCGGTAGCCGAAGCAGCCGGCCATCCCGCCGCCGCCCACCCCGATCGACCCCACCGTCCCCGTGCCGCCCAGCGGGATGTCCGAGATGGCGTCCTCCTGCCCGCGGGCGGTGTTCTTGTCCATCTGGTTGTCGGTCTGGAAGGTCTCCGCCTCCTCGACCTTCTCGTGCACCACCACCGGGTTGTCGACCTGCGTCTCGGCCTGCACGTCCTTGGTGTTCTTGAAGACGTCCCGCTTCTTCTCGGGGTCGTACTCCGGCGGCTTCTGCTTGACCACGTCGGTGCTGATCACCACCTCGTCCTGCTTCACCGGCGCCGCCGCCGTGGCCAGCAGGGCGATCAGCAGGAAGAGCACCGCATGGGTCGCAGCCGAGATCACCCACCACGGCAGCGCCCCCACCCGCCGCCCCAGACGCGAGGTCCAGCCCGCCTCGCCATCGAGCAGCGGCTCTCCCTCCGCCGGCAACTGCTCGGCAGGCAGCTGCTGCTGGACCTCCTGGATCGCCGCGCGCAGGTCGGTGGAAGTCGCCATGGGCCGCCCCTCCTCAGTTGGTCAGGTTGGTGACTACCGCGTCTCCCGCTTGGCCAGCTCCCCGAAGCGGTTGGCGATGGCCAGCGCGGGGTCGGTGGGCACGTCCACCGGCTTGACGTTCTTGGGGATCTTGACCGCGGGCACGGCCCGCAGCTCCCGGCCCTTGAACTGCGGCAGCCACTGGCGCTCGGCCTCGAGCATCTCAGCGGCCATCCGCCGGGCCTCGTCGAGCGTGCAGACCGCCGAGGTCAGCGGGTCGAGCGCCACCGCCGCCATGGCCAGCTCCGGATCGCCGGAGAGCGCCGCCTCGACCGCCAGCGTCTGGACGTTGATGTTGGTCTGGTTGAGGGCGGCAAGTTGGGCCGGCAGAGCCCCGACCCGCGCCGGATGCAGCCCCTGGCTGTCCACGAAGACCGGCACCTCCACGCAGGAGCCCTGCGGGAGGTTGGTGATGTAGCCGTCGTTGCGGACGTTGCCGTTGAGGCGGAAGGGCACGCCGGTCTCGACCGCCTCCAGGATGTACGAGCAGTACTCCACGCTGCGGCGCTCGATCTTGGGCGACTCGTACTTGAGATAGTCGACGCCCTTGTACTTCCCGTCGAGCATGGCGCAGTAGTTGTAGTAGGCGCCGGTCTCGCCGCCGAATCCGGGCTGGTCGCAGTACAGCTTCATGGCCCGCTCGCTGGAGCGGAACCAGGGCAGGTACTCGGAGAGGTGCCCGGTGCTCTCGGTCATGAAGTAACCGAACTGGCGCATGGTCTCGCCGCGGACCTTCTCGTTGACGTAGTACTCGGGCTTCTCGAAGTTGGCGCGCAGCACCGGGTAGAGGTCCCGGTCGGTGCCCTTCTCCGTGAGCTTGAGGAACCAGGCCATGTGGTTGATGCCGGCGCAAAGGTAGTCGACCCGCTCCTTGGGCACGCCCACGTAGCGGCTGATCAGGTCGAGCGTGGTCTGCACGCCGTGGCACAGGCCGACGTATGGGACCTCCGAGACGCGCCCGAGAGCCAGGCAGTTAGCGCCCATGGGGTTGGCGTAGTTGAGGAGGATGGCGCCGGGGCAGAGCTCGGCCATGTCGCGGCTGATGCCGGCCAGCTCCGGGATGGTCCGGAGAGCCCGAAATACGCCGCCCGGCCCCAAGCTGTCGCCGATGCACTGGTCCACGCCGTACTTCATGGGGATCTCGTAGTCCAGCTTGAAGGCGTCCAGGCCCCCGACCTGGATCATCACGATCACGTACTTGGCGCCCTTCAGGGCCTCCCGCCGGTCGAGCGTCGACCAGACCCTGGCCTTGAGGCTGTTCTCCTTGACCATCCGCTTGACGAAGCCCTCCATGCGGTCGAGCTTCGGCTTGGTCCGGCTCATCAGGCAGATCTCGCTGTCCCTGAGCGCGGGGGTGGCCAGGATGTCGTTAACCAGGGTCTTGCAGAAGATAACGCTGCCGGCGCCGATCATCGCGATCTTGGGCATCTCCACATCCTCCTCAGAGTCCCGGCTCGCGGGCCCGTCCCCGCGGAGCATTGTTTCGAGGTATCTACACCGGCGCTCGGGCGGCGACAATGTCAGCGGTTGCATCCTTGTGTGCCTGGTTGCACTCGGGGGCAAAGCCTCGTTTCAGGACGGATGTGCTTGCTTGCGCTCAAGCACCCTTTACACTGAGAGTTCATGGGCAGGCGTTTGCCGGCGATCGAGATCCAGCATCTGGCCTACAAGGAAGCCGGGCGCGAGTACTTCACCCACCATCCTCACCGGCACAAAGGCTACCAGTGGTACTGTGTTGTCTACGGCAAGGTGACCACGACCGTCGACGGCCACGACTACCAGTTGGGTCCTCGGGACTCCGTGCTGATCGCCCCCGGAGCACTGCGCGCACCGCGCTGCGGCGGGCCTGCGCCGGGCTATCTCTATGTGGTCTTCCAGAACCGGACGCTCCGCCTGGGTGCGCTGACCGGCAGGGTCATGGCCATGCCCGAGGAACTCGCCGCCGACCTCCATGCACTGGTCGCCGAGATGCGAGAGAGCCCGGGGGCCAACGCTGGCGAACTAACCGAGGCCCTGGTGGTGAGGCTGCTGATCGGCCTGTGTCGGAGCGCTGCCGCTCAGGGTAAGGCTTCCCGCGCCGAGGCCCCGGCGCTGAACATCGGCTATCATCAGGAACTGGTGGCCCGGGCCGAGGCCTACATGCGCAGCAATCTGCACCGGCGGCTGTCCCGCGGGGAGGTCGCCGCGGCGGTGCACGTCTCCGCCCCCCACCTGGCGCGGATCTTCCGGACGACGGCCGGCAGGGGCATGGTGGAGACTCTCACCAGTCTGCGCATGGCCCAGGCCAAACACATGCTGCTCGAATCCAGCATGTCCATTGCGCAGATCGCTCGGGATGTCGGCTACGACTCCTTCAGCCATTTCTGCGCCGTGTTCAGAGGGGCGGTGGGCATTCGGCCGTCGGACTACCGGCGGGCCAGCGGCCATACCTGGGCAAAAGATCCTGTCGCGCATTGATCGAAAACCGCATCTGATCGCACGTTCCCCGATAGGCACGGCCGGTTAGGCCGGGGTATATCCGGTTGTGCGGAAGGGCCCGGGTCGCGCGTGGCGACGAGTGCCCGGTCCGCCCCGCCGGAAAGGAAGACCCATGTTTCTCTCCATCTTCAGCGACGAACTCGACGGTGATCTGCGCGAGGCTCTGCCCCTCCTTCAATCCTGGGGCTTCGAGCGCTGCGACCTCCGGGGCGCCATCTTCGGCAAGAAGCTGCACGACCTCGGCGCCGACGACCTCGTCGAGGTCAAACGACTGCTCCGGAAGCACGGGATGAAGCTCGGGGCCCTCGAGACCTCGCTGGCCAAGGTCCACCTGCCCGATGCCGAGCGACAGGGCGCCGAGCGCAAGAAGCTAGAGGCCATCATCCGCGCGGCCGACGAGCTTGACTGCCGCCTGGTTCGGGCGTTCAACTTTTGGCAGCCCGGGCAGGAGGGGACGTTGGGAACCACCCCCGGAGCGCTCGAACGGGTCCTGGAGATGTTCCGCCCCATCGCCGACCGCGCCGCCCAGGCCGGACTGGTGCTGGCCATCGAGAACTGCGGCCAGACCACCGAGGAAGCGTTGGCCGTTCTCGACGCCCTCGGCCGTCCGGAGTGGGGCCTGGCCTGGGACGCCTACAACACCTGGAACTCGACCGAACGCCGCGCCGACGAAGCCGCTTACATCGTCAAGAACGTCCGCCGCTCGAAGATGGTCCACGTGAAGGCCGAGAGCATCCTCCCGGAGCTGACCTCCGACCCGGTCCCATGGGAACGGGTCCTGGCGGCCTGCCAGGCCGCGGGCCTGGCCGGGCCGGTCAGCATCGAGACCCATAACCCAAAGGGCAGTGGCTTGTCGGACACCGAAGCCAGCCTGCGAACGACCGAGCTGGTCCGCCGGGCCTGGCCGAAGTCCGAGGCTCGGAACGTCTATGCGGCGGCCGCGCCCCGGTCGCAGACCGTGCGCTCCTATGAGGATAAGCCCGTTGGCTTTGTGGTCGTCGGATTGGGCATGGGCCGGGTGCGGGCCAGGGAGCTCCTGACCACGCCGGGTTGCGAACTGGTGGGTGTCTGCGATCGCGACGAGCAACTCGGCGCGAAGGCCGGGACGGAACTAGGGGTCCCGCACACCGCGGAGCTGGCTCCCTGGCTCAGGAACCCGCGGGCCGAGGCGGTCCTGGTGGTCACGCCCACCGGTCTGCACGGGGCGCTGGCCGGCCAGGCGTTCGGGGCCGGCCGGCACGTCCTGACCACCAAGCCCATGGAAGCCTCGCTCCCGGCCGCCGACGAGATGATCGCCGCCGCCGAATCGGCTGATCGGTTCTTGGCGGTGGACTTTGGGCTCCGCCACGAGCAAAGGGTGCTCGACCTCAAGATGTCCGTGGAGAGCGGAGCCTTCGGCCGGCTCCTGTCCGCCACGGCAGCGCTGAAGGTGTTGCGCACCCCGGACTACTTCCGCAGAAAGGGTGGCTGGCGCGGGACCAAGAAGCTCGACGGGGGCGGCATTCTGTCCAATCAGGCCATCCACCACATCGACGAGATCATCTTCACTCTGGGCATGCCTTCCGAGGTTCGCTGCGACATCTGGACGCAGAACCACGAGATCGAGGCAGAGGATCTGGGCACGGCCACCTGGCGTTACTGCAATGGCTTGGTGGTAACGTTCTTCGCCACCACCTGCTTCCCGGAGGACACCTGGTACGAGCGCCTGGAGGTCCACGGGACGGAGGCCGCCTGCCTGAGCACCCGCGGCGGTCCGGAGGGTGACAGCGTGCGCTGGTACCGTGCGGGGGCCTGGTCGGACCGACCACCGGTCCGGGCCGGGCGTCCCTGGCTCAACTCCATGGACAACCTGGCCGCGGCCATCCGCACCGGCGCCCCGCTGGTCTGTTCAGGCCGCGACGGCCGCCGCAGCCAGGCGGTGCTCGACGCCATGTATCGCTCGGCCGCCGCGGGAGGCGGGTGGACGGGAGTCGACGCGGGGCCACAGGAGAAGCCGTTGCCCAAGGCGGAGTTGGCAGCAAGATAGAGGAGAAGGGCATGAAGTCGGAAGTGCAGATCGGATCGATCTTCGCGATGCTGCTGGCCACGGCGCAGACGTCGCGCGCGGCGGACGGCGGAGGCGCGGCCGACAACCCGGCCCTGAAGTCCGCTCCGGCCAACACCTGGGTCCGGTTGTCCTCGGAGGGGACCGGAGCGCGGCTCAGGCCGCTCTTCTACTTCGACCCGAACCTCGGCAAGTTCGTGGTCAGCGGAGGCGAGGCCAAGAAGGACGCCCACGCCGACACCGAGCACTTCGATGCGGCACTCGGCAAGTGGACCAACGTCTTTCCCGAGAACGCGCCCACCAAGACCGAGAGCGGCCCGAATAAAGCCCCGTGGGCCGACTTCGTTACCAAAACCGTGCCGCTGATGGCCGCCAAGGACGGCGTGGTGCGCATCATCCGGGGGGTCAACCCCTACGAGTGGGACCCGGGGTTGTACAATCAGTGGGCCTTCAATCCGGACGATGGCAAGGTCTACGCATACTTCTTCGACGCCACGCTGACGCTCGATCCGAAGACCGGCGTCTGGACGGACCTGAAGATTCCACGGTTCAACCAATGCCGGGATTACTTCCGGCTTATCTACGGAACGCTGGCCTACGACCCGGTGAACAAGGAGATCGTCTCGATCGGCGGCACCAGCGATGAGGACGGCGGCACGCCGGGCACCTGGACCTTCAGCCCCGGCGGCAAGGAGTGGAAGAAACTCTCGCCGGGGTCGAAGGAACTCAAGGAGTTGAACGCCGAGGCCCGGGCCGCCCACACCAGCGCCGCGGCCTTCGTCAACGCCTGCCGCAATCGCTACCACGTCACCGAGAGCGAGGCCGAGGCCAAGAAGGATCTGGCCGCCGGGGCCAACGAGGTGGCCGCCGCGCTGGAGAAGCTGGGCGCCAAGCTGGGCGCTGCCAAGCTCTCGGGGCTCGAGGCCAACGTCCCCAAGGCCGCGCTGGCTGCCCTGGAGAAGGCCGGCGCCGGGTTCAAGGCCATGGCCGGCAAGGTCGGCGGCAAGATCGCGAGCGAGACGATGGTCGAGGGCCAGGCCCTGGTCGAGGCCGTCGACCTTGCCGAGCGGGCGCTCGACACCGAACCCTGCGGCCGCGGGGCCTCCCAGGCGGTCACCTGCCACGGCAAGGACAAGGTCGTGCTCTTCGGCGGCTGCCGGCTGGACGGCTATTTGGCCGACACCTGGGTCTACGACTGCAAGACGCGCACCTGGGAGCAGCGCTGGCCGAAGGTGGCGCCCGCGCCGCGCGCCGGCCACGTGATGGCCTGGCTGCCCAAGAGCAAGAAAGTGGTGCTCTATGGAGCCATCCCGTTCGGCAGCGGCTACGGCTCGCCGCACGGCAACGCGCCGGCTCCCCAGGACCTGTGGACCTACGACGTCGACGCCAACGAATGGAAGCTGCTGGCCGGGCCGTCGAAGGACGGGCCGGTCGAAGCCTTCGGGGCCGCGGACTCCAGCGACGCCTTCGTCGTCATGGGCGTGGAGAAATATACCGGCCGGGTTACCTGTGGCATGAGGGTCGACCCGGGCGCGGCCGATGCCGGTTCGGATAAGGCCGGGGTGGCGCCCGGTTCGGCCAAGATCGTCTTCGACACGCCGGCGGACTACGACCGGGTCGCCAAGCCCGACCCGGAAGCCATCGCCAAGCTGTTCAAGGAGATGCCCGCCAACCAGTGGACGGTGATGCCCAAGCCGCCCAAAAACCCCAACGGACATCCCTGGGGCACGACGCCCTACGACACCTTGCGCCACCAGTGGCTGTCCTTTGGCGGAGGTCACAGCGTCTGCCACCTCACCGACGTGGCCCACTACAGCCTGCGCACCGCGACCTGGAGCCAGGGCTACGGCGAGGAGTTCCCCTACCAGAACGCCAGTTTCAGCGCCTTCTTCAACCAGACCTTCCGGAACCGGCCGACCGTGCCCATTCACCTGTGGGATGGCGCGGCCTTCGACCAGGTCTCCAGCAAGGTAGTCTTCTGCATGCGCGGCGGGACCTGGGTCTACGACCCGGCCTCGCGCGAGTGGGAATACCCGCCAGTCTGGCAGAACGGCGGCGGGACCAAGGTCAACATGTGCAGCACGCCCAAGGGCGTGGTTTACTGGGACGCCGGCGGGAACCTGCATCTCTACGATGTCAAAGGCCGGGCCTGGAGCAAGCTGCCCCTCAAGGGCGCCAGGCTGCCGATGGCCTACGGCGACACCGCCGGCATCTGCTACGACTCTAAGCGCGACTGCCTGTGGGCCTCGAACGGCGGCAACCCGATGTACCGCTACGACATGAAGAGCGGCGAGCTGGCCGTCGATTCCTCGCCCGGGTCGCCGGTGGGCCTCTACATGCGCTCCCCGGCGTACATTCCGGAGCTGGACATGGTGCTCTCCTCCGGCCGGCAGAACGGCCCGAACGGCGAGGTCGGCAACCTGGCCTACGACATCGAGGGCAAGAAATGGGTCGGCCTGGTCCTGCCCTGCAGCGACGGGAAGCCACGAATCGAAAAGGATTTCCCACACAATAGCTCCGTGGCCTACGACCCGAAGCTGAAGCTGGCTCTGTTTTACTCCGGTGAGCAATGGATCCTGGCCGCGCGCCTGGAGAAGGCCGGGCTCAAGACCTTCGAGCCGGCGATGGTTGGCGCCGGCAAGAAGTGAACAACCGCGAAGACGAGGAGACAGCCATGATGCGAATGAACCTAATGAAAGTGTGGGCCTTGCTGTGTCTCGCGGCAGTCACTGCTTCGGGGGCGGAGCCGAAGGCCGGGGCGGAGCCAGCCGTTTCCCTCACCAGCTACTGGCGCTACCTGGTGACCGTCCGTCCGCCGGTGACGTCGGAGCCCTTCGTTAACGATAAGGGCCAGAAGTTCACCGAGGTGCCCGTCCGGCGCTGCGCCTGGGGCGGTGCGGTCCGCTCGGTCAGCGCCTTTGCCGACCCACCGGTTGGGTGGGAGGCCACCGATTTCGACGACTCCGCTTGGCCGGTCCAACGCGCACCGGTGTGCACGGGCCCTGCGCTGCTGGAGGATCACTTCTGGGACCAGCCGCAGGACGTGCGTCGGCTGGTCGGCCGCATCCGGTTCGACGTGCCGGACCCCGCGGCGGTGAAGCGGATATCGCTCTCCGTGACGTACCGGGGAGGGGCCATGGTTTATCTCAACGGGGAGGAGGTGGCCCGGAAGCACCTGGCTGCCGGTGCGCTCAAGCCCGATGACTACGCCGAGGGCTATCCCAAGGGCGCCTACATGCCGGCCGACGAGAACGAGGGGAAGGTGGCTGGGAAAAGGACGCACTACGGTTTGTGGAGCAATGCCATCATTGAATCGTGGCACGGCCGCAATACGAAGTGGAAAGATACCCCCGAAATCCTGGCCGTTGCGGAAAAGGTGTACAACCTCCGGAATCGCACCACCGGCCCCGTGGAAATCCCCGGGAACCGGCTGCGCAAGGGGGCCAATGTGCTGGCCATCGAGGTGCGCCAGGCGGCCATCGCCCCGGTGGCGCATAGTTGGACCCAATATCCCAACGCACACGCGACCACCTGGTGGGGCCATCTCTGGGTGGAGGACCTGTCGCTCGTGGCCGAGCCCGAGGGATCGGTCCGGCCCGTCAGCCGTCCTTCGGGTGTTCAGCTCTGGGGCGAGGACATCCACCGCTGGGTGTTCAACGCCGACTTCCTGGAGCCGGGCGTGAAGGCCCGGCCGGTCGAGATCGTCGCCGCCCGGGGCGGACAGTTCTCCGGGCAGGCGGTGATCGGCTCGTCCGCCGCCCTGGGCAATCTCACGGCGACGGTGAGCGACCTGACCGGCGGCGGGGGCGCCGTGATCCCCTCCGCGGCGGTCCTGGTGCGCTACGGCATCCCCACACCCCTGCCAGCCATCGAGAACTACACCAAGGGCAGCATGCGCACCGATTTCCACGTGCGGGCCATGTATCGGCACGCCAAATCGATGGGCATCGCGAACTGGTCGCTGGAGGCATTCGGGAAGCTGGCGTTCTTCGACCGGTTGAGCGCCACTCCGCCGGCCGGCGTGCCGGCCGGCTCCAGCCAGACCATCTGGCTGACGGTGAGCGTCCCGAAGGACGCCGCACCCGGCGAATACCGGGGGAAACTCACCGTCCGGGCCGCGGGTATGCCCGAGGGCGCCCTGGACGTGAAGGTCGCCGTGACCGGGTTCACCCTCCCCCCGCCGCCGGAATGGACCACCTTCGCGGGCATCGAGGAGTCGCCGTATTCCGTGGCCAAGGGCTACAACCTGGCCCCCTGGAGCGAGGAGCACTGGAAACGGGTCGAGCAGTGCGTCGAGTGGCTCGGCGGCCTGGGCAACAATCTGGTGCAGGTGCCGTTGATCTGCAACACCGAGATGGGCAACGCCGAGTCCATGGTGCCCTGGGTCAAGAAGGGCGATGGGTACGAATATGACTGGACCTTGTTGGATCGCTTCCTGGGACTGGCGCGCAGGAACTACCGGAAGCCGCTGGCGCTGACGGCGCACGTTCACCAGATTGAGACTGTCAAGAACCCGAAAGTAGCGGTCACTTTGGTGGACGGGGCAACCAGAGCCACCCTGGACTTGGGTGCGCCCGGAACGCCGGAGTTCAACAAGCTGTGGATGCCGTTCGCCAAGGCCTTCGTCGCGCACGTCAGGGAAAAGCAGTTGGCCGATTCGATCCACTGGGGGATCTTCTACGATTTCGCGCCTCCCACGCTGCTCACCATGGCCTCCGATCTGGCCCGCGAGCTGCCCGAGGTGGGCTGGTCGCGTTCGAGCCACGACGGCGAAGGGCGAAAACCATTTACCAAGGAGAACGGGGCCCGGGTCACGCTGGACGCGCACATCCGTGGTTTCGACGAGCCAGACTGGGCTCGCGGCGGCGTCGGCCGCAAGGGCTGGAGCCGGACCGACCTCAACGTCCTCTATCCCCGGTGCGGCGGGACACTCATAGCCTTGAACGGTTTGCCGCCGCGCTGGCATTTGCGGGAACTCCCGGAAGTAGCCATCATGAGCAGCGCCCGCGGTTTCGGCCGGGTTGCCGCCAATTACTGGGAGCGCGACGCAGGCGGCTGGTACACGCCGTCCATACTCCACATCCTCTATCCCGGCAAGGACCGGGTGGACGGCAGCGTCCAGTACGAGATGCTTCGCGAGGGGCTGCAGGAATGCGAAGCCCGAATCGCGATCGAGAAGAAGAACGCAGAGGCGACCATCCTCAAGGAGCGCGCCCGCGCGGCCATGTTCCTGCCGGGCGGCCTCGGCAACTCCCGTTCCGGGGAATTCTACGGCGGCTGGCAGGAACGTTCACGTGCGCTCTACGAGGCGGCTGCCAGGTGAGGGAGCGCCAACTTCTTCGGCTTGCCGCCACGCTCTTCGGGCATAGAATCTCTCCTTGGGAGAAACGCCCGTGGAGCATCTACCGGCAGAGCGCCTGATCAGCGCCGGCCACGTCCGGCCGGACCCGGGGTGGGCGATCTCGGCCCACTCCCACCCCTTCCACGAGGTCATCGCCGTGGTCCGCGGGCGCATGCGCGTCCGGATGCACGGCCAGGAGTTCGCCGCCGGCCCGGGCGAGGTCTTCCTCTACGCGGCCGGCACCGCCCACGAGGAGGCCAGCGACCGGCGCAACCCGGTCGAGACCTACTTCATGGCCTTCGAGCACCCGGCCTTCTCCGCCGGGCTGCCGCCCAAGTTCCGCGACGCGCGCGGCCGGATCGGGCTGCTCATCTCCTGGCTGGCGGCCGAGCACCCGGCCGCCACGGCCCGTCAGAAGGGACTGGTCGAGGCCATCTTCCGGGCTTCCGTCGCCGAGGCGCTGCGCGCGGCCTCGGAAGTCGAGGCCTACGGGCTGGCGGCTAAGATGCGCGCCTGGATGCGCGAGCGCCTGGGCGAGCCGCTCTCCCTCGACGCCCTGGCCGCCCAGGCGGGGATGGGCCGCTACCAGTTCCTGCGGGCCTTCAAGCGCTCGGCCGGGCACACCCCGATGCAGGAGCTGCGGCTGCTGCGCCTGGAGAAGGCCAAGTTCCTGCTGCTGACCACCGACCTGCCGCTCAAAGCCATCGCGCCCGAGGTGGGCATCGGCGACGAGTACCAGCTCTCCAAGCTCTTCCGCAAGGAGTTCGGCATGCCGCCGGGAGAACTGCGCAGGTCGATGGCGGCCGAGCGCTGAACGCCCCGCCGGGTCGCGCCGCAGCGCTACGGCCGCGGGGCTCCGATCGTCAGGAGATCCTTGATCCGGCTGTGGATCAGGCGCAGGTCGGCCTCCGAAAGGCCGGCTTCGGAGATCAGCTTCTTGGCTCCGTCCACCGACTTGATGTGGCTGTCGGTCAGCTTGCCGGCGGCGGGGCTGGCCTCGGTGCCGGCCATGACCAGGAGCATGTGCATGCCGGCGGCCACCCGCTTCATCGTGGCCTTCATCTCGGCATCGTCCTTGAAGCCGCTGTCCTTGGACAGGTTCTGCATCTTGGCGGCCATGGCCATCGGGTCGGCGCTCCCGCCCTGCTGGAGTTCCAGCATGCCCTTGTTGTACCGCACGTAGCTGTCGACGTTCTGCTCGGTCAGCTTGGCGTCGGCGGCCAGCGAGCCCTTGATGTCGGCAAAGGCCTTCTCGGGGAACGGGAAGGCCTGGGCGGGCTGGGCCGGGCTCGCGGCCCCGGGCTTGCCGCCGCCGGGCGCGGGCTTGCCGCCGCCGTCCCCGCCGCCGCAGCCGAAGAGCAAAGCCGAAACCACGAAGAGCGCGCAGATTCTCAGAGCCATGCAGGATCCTCCAGGGAAACCATGCCCCGCCCCATCGCGGAACGGCGGGATGGTAGCTCCGCGACGGATGGGTGTCAACCGCGGCCGGCAGATGAGCCAGCCCGGCCAGTATTGACGCCCCCTCCGCCGCGGGCTATAGTCGCTGCGGACCATGCCTGACCCCTCGCCCGCCCCCCGCACCGGCACCGGCGCCCGGATGGCCGCCTTCGACTGGGCCGACGCCCTGGCGTCCGCTCCCGAGCCGAAGAACCTGTCCGGCCGCCGAAGCCCGGAGCAGCTCCGCGCGCGCCTCGACAAGGCCCGGCGGGAGCTGATCGCCTGCAGCTGGTCGGACGCCGACCTGCTGGTCTCGGCCGCGACCCTGGCCGCGGAGCTCGGCGAACGCGGCGAGGCCGTCGGCTGGCTGCAGCGCGCGCTGGCCATCGACCGCAACCACCCCTACGCCCGGGCCAAGCTGCGGGAGGTCGCCACGCCGGCGGAGCTCGAGGGGATGGACCTGCCGCTGCCGTCCCAGCCGCTCTCCCGCGACCGCCGGGAGCCCTTCCGCTACCCGCTGCGCAGGGACGGGCGGCACATGATGGCCATCGGCGGGGTCTGTCTGACCGGCTACTTCCTGGTGATCGGGATAGCCCTCGGGTACGGTGTCTTCGGGCTGGTCCTCGGGCTGCCGCTGGCGCTCCTGGCCTGCGGCTACCTCTTTGCCTTCCTGTGCGACGTGGTCCGCGAAACGGCCGTGGGCCGCGCCGACGTGCCCGAATGGCGGATGTGGGACATGGGGCTCTACTTCCTGGCCTTCAAGGCCCTGCTGCTCCTGGTCGCCCCGGCGGCGCCGGCCATGATCTGGTGGACGGTGGCCCTCACACAGACGCCCCTGCCCGGCTGGGCCAGCTTCCTGAGCATGGCCCTGCTGCTCCTGGCCGGCATGTTCTGCCTGCCGGCCATGCTGCTCATCCTGGTCATCCAGCGCAGCCTGCTGGCCGCCCTCAGCCCGCACGTCGTGGCCGCGACCATCCGGCAGACCTGGCGGGAGTACCGCCTGGCCGCCCTGATCTGGCAGGCCACGGCCGGGGCCTCCATCGCCCTGACGCTGCTCGGCCTGGTCACCAGTCCCATAGTCCTGGCCCTGGCCGCCGGAACGCTGCCCTACGCGCTGGCCGCCGGCGGCCGGGCGGTGGGCATGGTCTACCAGTCCTGCCAGGAGGACCTCGGTTGGTACGCTTGACCGCCGACCGCCAGGGGAGCTGGAAACGCCGCGGTGCGGCGCTATAAGCGGTGGCCATGAAGCTGGTCTGCAACGCCTGTCGCCGCAGCTTCGATTCGGCCTCCGCCGCCGGGGAGGCGTGCTGCCCACACTGCCGGACGGTTCCGCAGGTCGAGGCCCTGGGGCCCACCGAGATTCTGCCGGCCTCCGGCCCGGGGGCGGGCGGCCCGGCCGCGCCGGCCGAGCCGGATGCCGCTCCTGGGCGGATCTTTGCCGGCTACCAGATCGTCCAGGAGGTGGGCCGCGGCGGGATGGGCGTGGTCTACCGGGCCGTCGACCCGCAGCTCGGGCGCACCGTGGCCCTCAAGCTGATGCTCGCCGCCGAACACGCGTCCGCGGAGGAGGTCGAGCGCTTCTTCCGCGAGGCGGCCAGCGCCGCGCGGCTGCGTCATCCCAACATCGTGCCCATCCACGAGTTCAAGGTGCACGCCGGCCGCCCCTACTTCACCATGGACTACATCGAGGGCCGGTCGCTGGCCGAGGCCATGGCCGCCGGCCGGCTCGGCGTGCGCCAGGGCGTCGAGATCATGGAGAAGGTCTGCCGGGGCGTGGCCCACGCCCACGCCAACGGCATCGTCCACCGGGACCTCAAGCCCGCAAACATCATTGTGGGCCCGGACGGCGAACCTCACGTCACCGACTTCGGCCTGGCCAAGCTCATGGGCGCGAATCCCTCAGGGACGCCGGCACTGACCCGCAGCGGCTATGCCATGGGCACGCCCGACTACATGGCCCCCGAGCAGGCCTCCGGACAGAGCCGGGAGGTCGACGCCCGCAGCGACGTCTACGCCCTGGGCTGCATCCTCTACGAAATCCTGACGGGCCGGCCGCCCTTCTCCGGCTCGGGCGCCATGGACATCCTCCGCCAGCACATGGACAGCGACCCGGCTTCCCCGACCCGGATGGGCGTCAAGGTGGCCGAGGACGTGGAGGTCATCTGTCTGAAGTGCCTGGAGAAGGACCCGGCCCGGCGCTATCGGGACGCCGGGGACCTGGCCGCCGACCTGCGCCGGTTCCTGGACGGCGAGCCGATCACCGCCCGCCGGGCCAGCATCGGCTACGTGGTCGGCCGGAAGCTCGTCCGCCACCGGGTGGTGGCGACGGTGGCCGCGGTCGCCGCGGCGGCCATGGTCTCGCTCACGGCCTGGTACATCGCCGGGCTCCGCTCAGAGAAGCAGCGGACGGCCGGGGAGCGCGACCGGGCGGTCGAAGCCCGGCACGAGGCCGAGCGCCAGCAGCAGCTGGCCGAGAAGGCCAGGCAGGAGGCCGAGCGCCAGCAGCGGCTGGCGGAGGAGGCCCGCAAGGGCGAGGTCGAGCAGCGCCAGCGGCTTTCCCGGGAGCTCTATTTCTCGAACATCGCCCTGGGGCGCCGGAGCATCGAGGACTCGGACATCGCCAGGAGCGACGGGCTGCTGGCGGGCTGCCCGGCGGGGCTCAGGCACTGGGAGTGGGGCTGGCTCTCGCGCATCGGCCACAACGAGGCCCGGTCGCTGACCGCCAGCGACGGACGGCCCGCCTCCGCGGTGTGTTTCAGCCCCGACGGAGCGCGCCTGGCCTCCGCCGGGCACGACGGCCGGATCCGCGTCTGGGAGGTCGCGACCGGCAGGGAGGTCGGCGCCTTCAAGGCGCAGAGCGCCGCGCTGAGCGCGCTGGCCTTCGGCGCCGGCGGCCGGCTGCTGGCCTCGGCCTCCATGGACGGCACCGTCCGGCTCTGGGACGCCGCCGGCGGCGACCCGACCATGGAGCTGGCCGGACCCGGCAAGCCCATGCGGGCGGTGGCCTTCAGCCCGGACGGCAGCCGCGTGGCGGCCGGCGGCGCCGACTCCGCGGTGCGCGTCTGGGAGGTCCCGGGAGGCAAGGCGGTCGAGGACGGCCCCGTCCTGACCCGGCCGGCGCCGGGGCTGGTGGTCCGCGGCCTGGCCTTCAGTCCGGACGGCGCCCGCCTGGCCATCGCCGCCAACGACACCACGCTCCGGATCTGGGACTTCGCGGAGCGTAAGGAGTCCGCCGTCCTGGTCCACGGCGGAGGCGTGACCTCGGCGGCCTGGAGCCGCGACGGCGCCCGGCTGGTGTCCGGCTGCATGGACGACCGGGTGAGGATCTGGGACGCGCGCAGCGGCCGGAAGCTGGTCGAGTGCGCCGAGGCCAACCGGCAGGTGGACTGCGTGGCCTGGGGTCCCGACGACCGCCAGGTCTTCTACGCCGGGGAGGCCCGGCAGGTCCGCTCCATGGAGCTGTCCGGCGACGGTGAGCACGGCCACAGCCTGACGCTCCGGGGCCACGGCTCCTGGGTGACCTCGCTGGCCGTCTTCCCCGCCGGCCGGCTGCTGGCCTCCGCCGACAAGGGCGGGGAGGTCAAGATCTGGGACCTCTCCCGCAACCTGGGGGCCGTCGTCCTGGAGCCCTACACGCCCGAAGAGGCGCGCCGCAATCACCTGACCGTGGACCAGGTCCGCTCCATGACGGCGGCCTGGAGACCGGACGGCCGCGCCCTCGTCACCGGCGGCGCCGACGCCACCCTGCGCGTCTGGGACGCGCCCGGCGCAAAGCTGCTGGCCTCGGACCGGCACCACCGCGGCATGATCACCTGCGTCGACTGGAGCCGCGACGGGCGCCACGTCGCCTCGGCCTCCCTCGACGGCCGGCTGGTCCTGTGGGGCGCGCCGGCGACCGCCAAGCCCGAGGTCCTCAAGGACATCCCGCTCGGGGCGCAGGCGCTGGCCGCGGCCTTCGACCCGGACGGCCTCCGGCTGGCCTCGGCCGACGCCACCGGCCAGGTCCGCATCTGGGCCGTCCCGGGAGGGGAGGCGCGGACGGTGGTCGCCAGGCACCGGGGCGGCGCCGGGGCGGTGGCCTGGTTCCCGTCCGGGGACCGGCTGGCCTCCGGGGGCGGCGACGGGACCATCCTGGTGAACGCCGCGGCGGACGGCCGGGAGATCGCCAGTTTCCCGTCCGGCGGCGGGACGGTCTTGCGGCTGGCCTGCCGCCCCGACGGGAAGATGCTGGTGGCGGCGCTCAACGACGGATCGGTGCGCGCCTGGGAGACCGACGGCTGGAAGGAGGTCTTCGTCCAGCGGGGCGCGGCCGGCTCGACCCGCGGGCTGTCCTTCTCCGCGGACGGGCTGCGCCTGGCGGTCAGCGACCGCGACAACGGGCTGGCGCTGCTGGAGTCGGCTTCCGGCCGCGAAGTGCTCAGGGTGAACAGCGTGCACCTGGCGGTCAATGCGGTCAGCTTCAGCCCGGCGAATCCGCGGCAGCTGGCCGCCGCCAACGCCGACGGGACCGCGGTCGTCTACACCGCCGAGGACTGGCGCACGCCGGAGACCGAGAGGCCTTAGCCGCCCAGCGCCGCGGCGAGCTCGCCGGCCAGCACGCGGCAGACCAGCTCGGGAGAGGCGTAGTCGCGCAGCGCCCGGTCGGCGCGGAGCAGCGCGGCCATGGCCCGCTCCAGCCGCTCCGGACCCAGCGCGGCCAGACGGGCGTCGGCCGAGTCCGCGGGTCCGGCGCCGAGCGCCGCGCCCAGCGCCGCGCGGTGGATGCCGAGCGCCTGCCGCCACAGGGCCAGGAGCTCGCGCCGCACCGGCTCCAGCGTCTTGCCCTTGCCGCCGGCGGCGTCGGCCGCCTCGCGGGCGTAGCCCATCATGGCCTCGGACAGCTCCAGGGGGCGTCCCGGCGCGGCGGAGAGGCGCTCGGCCGCGAAGCGGCGCGCCGCGCGAACCCCGGCCACGGAGGCGGCCAGGGCCGCGCCGATCGAGCCGCCCGAGGCCGCCGCCAGCTCCCGGGCCTCGTCGCGGGGCAGCTTCTTCACCGACGCCAGGTGCGCCTCGACCTCCTCCGGGGAGAGGCTGCGCAGCCGCACGCGGGCCACGCGCGAGAGCACCGTGGGCAGCAGGGCCTCGGGCCGGGACGTGGTCAGGACGAGCAGGCGCGAGCCGACCGGCTCCTCCAGGGTCTTGAGCAGGGCGTTGGCCGCCTCCTCGTTCATCCGCTCGGCCCCGGGGATCAGGAAGACCCGGGTGCGCCCGGACGAACTCCGGAGGCTGAGCCGCCGGGTGAGCTCGCGGATCGAGGCGATCTTGATCTCGCGGTCGGAGTCCTCGACGGGCCGGAAGCGCCCGCCCGAGCCGGCCTGGCCGGACGGGAACGCCCCCGCGGCCGGGCCTCCGCCCCCGCCGCCCTCCTCGACCATCAGGGTGCCGCAGTCGGGGTGGCCGCCCTCGTCGACGGCGCGGCACTCGCGGCACCCGTCGCAGGAGTCGGCGCCCTGGCCGCCGGCGCGCTCGCAGAGCACGGCCTTGGCCAGCTCGCGGGCCAGGGAGCGCTTGCCGACCCCGGCCGGTCCGGTCAGCAGGTAGGCGTGGGCCAGCCGCCCGCCGCGGATGGCGGCCCGCAGCCGCCCGACCGCCCGATCCTGACCGACGATCCGGCTAAAGGACACGCCGGACCTCGTGCCAGATGTCCTCGGCCACCTCGCCGGCCGGCGCCCGGCCGTCGAGGATGACCGAGCGCCCGGCCAGCCGGCGCTTGGCGGCGTCGAGGAAGCCGGCGCGGACCTTCTCGGCGTAGGCCAGGCCCTTGGCCTCGACCCGGTCGGCCTTGCCGCCGCGCGCGCCCCGGCGCCGGCGCGAGGAGCGCGAGAGCCCCTCGGCGGCCGGGACGTCCACCACCACGGTGAGGTCGGGCAGGCAGTCCTTGAAGGCGGCGCGGGCCAGGGTCAGCACCGGCCGCGGGCCGATCGCCCCGGCGTAGCCCTGGTAGACAACCGAGGAGAGCAGGAAGCGGTCGGAGACCACGGCGTGGCCGGCGGCCAGCGCCGGGCGGATCACTTCCTCCACGAGCTGCGCGCGGCTGGCCATGTACAGCAGGAGCTCGGTCCAGGGACACATCGCGGCGAGCTTCGGGTCGAGCAGCACCTCGCGGACGCGCTCGCCGGTCGGCGTGCCGCCCGGCTCGCGGACGCGCACGACCCTCAGCCGCGCCTCGCGCTCGATGCGTTCGGCAAGCATCGCCGCCTGGGTGGACTTGCCGGCCCCGTCGGGGCCCTCGATGGCGATGAAGACACCTCGGCGTTTCGCGGGAGTCATGGGCACAAGGATAAGTCGGCGGCGGGTGGGTTCAAGGCGAGAAAGGCAACAGCAGTTGCCAGTTGTCAGTTACCAGTTGCCAGTTCAATTCCTGTAACTAGCATCTGGCATCTGGCAACTGGCAACTGAGATCTCCCTCGCGACGCCTGCTACCCCTCGATCACCGCCATGATCGAGCCCACGGCGACCTTGTCGCCCTCGGTGACCAGAATCTCCTGGATGGTGCCGGTGGCCGGCGAGGGGACGTTGAAGGTGGCCTTGTCGGTGACCATCTCGACCAGGTCCTCGTCCTTCTTGACCTGGGCACCGGCCTCCAGGTACCAGAACGACACCGTGGCTTCCTTGCCCGCGCCCTCGCCGAGCTCGGGGAGTCTCACTTCGATGCGCATGGTTCCTCCGACGTCTTCCCTTTGGCGGCCGTCAGCGTCCGGCCGGCGTGGTAGCTGGATCGCACCCACGGGCCGCACTCCGCCGCCGCAATGCCCAGCGCGCGGGCCTCGCGCGCGTACGCTTCGAACTGCTCCGGCCGCACGAACTCGGCGACCGGCAGGTGTGCCGGGGAGGGCGCCAGGTACTGCCCCACGGTCACCGCGCCGACTCCGGCGCGGGCCAGGTCCCGCAGCACCTCCCGCACCTCCTCGGGCCGCTCGCCCAGCCCGGCCATCAGCCCGCTCTTGGCCAGCGTCCGGGGCGCGATTCTCTTCACCGCGGACAAAAGTTCCAGCGAACGATGGTAGTCCGCGCCCGGCCTGACCTCCGGGTAGAGCCGCGGGACGGTCTCGACGTTGTGGTTGAGCACTTCGGGGCCGGCCGCCAGCACCGTCCGGAGCGCCTCCAGGCTCCCCGCGAAGTCCGGGACGAGCAGCTCCACGGTCGCGCCCGGCAGCGCCGCGCGCACGGCCCGGGCCACCGCGGCCAGGTGTGCGGCCCCGCCGTCGGGCAGGTCGTCGCGGGTCACCGCGGTGACCACCACGTGGGCGAGCGCCAGCCGCCGGGCGGCCTCGGCGATCCGCCGCGGCTCGTCGGGGTCGAGAGGTGCCGGCCCGGCGGACTTGTCCACCGCGCAGAAGCGGCAGCGGCGCGTGCAGGCCGGGCCCATGGCCAGGAAGGTGGCCGTGCCCGAGGCGAAGCACTCGCCCAGGTTCGGGCAGTGCGCCGAGCGGCAGACGGTGTTCAGGCGCAGGTCGTCGAGGAGCGCCCCGACCCGGCCGGCGGTCCCGGCGCCGTCGGCCGGCAGGCGCTTGACGAGCCAGGATGGATGGCCGTTTCTCCTTGCTGGCCCCCTCTCCCCTTGGGGGAGAGGGCGGGGGTGAGGGGTGGGCTCCGTGTTGAACCCCTCACCCTTTCCCTCTCCCTCAAGGGGAGAGGGAATCTGTGGGGACTCGCCAACTTGTGGGCCGGGGTGAGGGGTGTGCTCCTGGGCCGAACCCCTCACCCTTTCCCTCTCCCTCAGGGGGAGAGGGGAGCTAAGCGGAATCTTCCTGCGTCTGTCGGCCAGCGGCTCGACCGGCTCCGGCAGTTCGACCTCGACCTCCTCGACCTCGGCCACGTCAAACACCGTGCAGAACTCGCCGATGAGCGCCCGCGCGACCACGTCGATCTCGGGCAGGCCGCCGCCCAGGAAGCCGCGCATGGTCGCGACCTTCCTGCCGGCCAGGCCGCAGGGCACGATCAGGCCGAAGTCGGCCATGTCCGGGTCGTGGTTGAGGCTGATCCCGTGGAAGCTCACCCAGCGCCTGAAGGCCACGCCCATGGCCGAGATCTTGCCGCGGTCGGTCCAGACGCCGCTGGCGCCCGGCTCGCGCCGGCCGGGAATGCCGAAGCCGGCCAGCGTCCTGATCACCGTCTCCTCGAGCAGGCGCAGGAAGCGCCCCAGGTCGCGCTCGCCGCAGCGCTCCAACGGCAGGATGGGATAGGCCACCAGCTGCCCCGGCCCGTGCCAGGTGACGTCCCCGCCGCGGTCGGTCTCGACCAGCTGCACGCCGCGCCGGGCGAGTTCCGCGTCGGAGGCCAGGACGTGCTCGCGCTTGGACGACCGGCCCAGGGTGATCACCGACGGGTGCTCCAGAACGATCAGCGCACCGGGCCCGGAGCGGTCGGCCACCAGCCCGTCGACCAGCCGGCGCTGGAGGGCGTAGGCCCGGAGGTAGTCGACGCGCCCCGGGAGGATGACGCGCAGGCGTCCGCTCATCTCATTCGGCAGCGGCCGGCGGCAGCGGAGCGGGCGCCGGCATCGGCACGGGGACCGGAGCCGGCAGGACCTCGAGCTCCGGCTTGGCCTCGGGGCGCTTCTTCATGACGTCCGGTTTGGGGGCGGCGGGAGCCCCGCCGGGCAGCTCGGTCCGGCCGGGGACCGGCTCGGCGGCCTTGAGCAGCTCCCTGGCCCGGAAGGAGCGCTCCGGGTCCGGATCCTTGGCGGCGGCCTCCAGCTGGACCTTGGCGCGGGCCCCCGTCTTGCGGAGCTCGGCCTCGGCCGCCTCGCGCTTGTCGAAATCGTCGGAGCCCAGGTCGGCCACCAGCGCCTTGATGCGGGCCTCCTCGTCGGCGGCGAGCTTGGGCGGGCTGGCCCAGTCGGCCAGCGCCCGGCAGAAGGCCCGGACCGAGGCCACCAGCTGGGCGTCGGGATCCTCGGCCGGCGAGCTGCCATCGGCCATGTCGGCCGAACGGGCCTCAGCCGCGCCCGGCTCCTTGCCCTTCTCCACCTTGGCCTCGGCCAGGAAGAGCACGTAGGTCCGATCCTTGGACAGGGCGAACTCGGCCGCCGGCAGGCTCTGGCGGTTCACCCACCGGCCGTTCTCCATGCGGTTGAGCAGCGGGTAGATGAACTGCATGGGGAAGCTGACCTTCTGGATCTTCACGGTGAGCCTGCCCGGCTCCAGCTTCCCGCGCAGGACCTCGGTGACCTCCAGGACCAGCTCCTGCTGCAGTTCGATGGTGGCCATGGTGCCGTCGCCGCGCATGTTCTGGTTCCAGCCCTTGCCGGCCGGCTTGCCGGGATCGGTCACCTTGCCGATCACCACCAGCGGGGCCTTGACCGCGTAGGCCTGCGAGTCGGCCCAGTTGGCGCTGGCGAAAATGCCGGGCTTGGCCTCCGGCGGCTTGGGTTCCTCACCCGGCCGGGCGGTGCCGGCCAGGACGTGCAGCAGGACGGCGGCCAGCAGGGCGGCGGCGGTGCGCGGCATGCTCATCCCCTCTCTCAGAGCCCGTGCACGGGCAGACCGACGGCCGCCTCGGCCGCCTCGTAGAGCGCCTCGGCGTAGGTCGGATGGGCGTGGACGGTGGCGGCCAGCTGTTCGACGGTCAGCCCGGCCGAGACGGCCAGGGCGCCCTCGCCGATCAGGTCCGAGGCGTGCGGGCCGCAGATGTGCACGCCCAGCACCCTCCGGGAGTCCCTCCCGTAGACCAGCTTGGCCACGCCGGACAGGTCGTGCCCGCAGGCCGAACGCCCCAGCATCCGGAAGGGGAAGGCCCTCTCCTCGGCGGCCAGGCCGCGCGCGTTCGCCGCCTGCAGGGTCAGGCCGACGCTGCCGACCTCCGGGTCGGTGAAGACCGCGCCGGGCACCTTGTCGAACTCGTAGCGCTCGTCGCCGAGCTTCCCGGCGGCGTCGGCGGCGGCCACCAGCCCCATGCGGCTGGCGGCGTGGGCCAGCATCCAGCCTCCGGTCAGGTCGCCGATGGCCCAGACCCCCGGGACGCTGGTCCGGCAGCGGTTGTCGACCTTCACGAAGCCGCGCTCGACGGCGACGCCGATGGCCTCCAGGCCGAGGTCCGCGCTGTTCGGCCGGCGGCCGGCGGCCACCAGCACCGCCTCGGTCTCGACCGCGGCACCCCCGGCCAGGACCAGCCGGCAGGGCGCGCCGGCCCGGGCCTCGGCGCTCTCGATCCGGGCCCCGGTCTGCACCTTGACGCGGAGCTTCTTCAGCGCCCTGGTCACCTCCGCGGCGCAGTCGGCGTCGATGGTCGGCAGCAGCCGGTCGAGCATCTCCACGACCGTCACCTGCACCCCGAGCTGGGCGTAGAGCGTGGCGAACTCGCAGCCGAGCACGCCGCCGCCGATCACCGCCAGGCTGGCCGGGAGCCTGCCCAGGTCCATGATCGTGTCGCTGTCGAAGACGGCCCGGCCGTCGGCCGGCAGGAAGGGCAGCGCCGCCGGCCGCGAGCCGGTCGCCAGGATGACCTTGGAGGCGGAGACCGCGCGGCTCGTCCCGTCCCGGGCGACGACCTCCGCGGCGCCCGCCGCGGTCAGCCGGGCCCGGCCGGCGAGGACCTCCACCCCGCGCTTCTTGAGCAGCGCGGCGACGCCCTTCTCCAGGGTCGAGACCACCCGGCGCTTGCGCTCGACCATGGCGGGCAGGTCCGGGGCGACCTCCGCGGCCGAGAAGCCCAGGGACTTGCCGCTCCTGGCCAGGTGCACCGCCCGGGCGCTCTCGATCAGCGTCTTGGTCGGTATGCAGCCGCGCTGCAGGCAGGTGCCGCCGAGCTCGCGCTCCTCGACGAGCGCGGTGCGCAGGCCCAGCGTGGCGGCGCGGACCGCGGCCACGTAGCCGCCGGGTCCGCCGCCGATGACGAGCAGGTCGAAGTCAGCCAAGGACGCCTCCGCTTCCGGTCAGCTTCCGCCGCGGTTCTCAGCGGCGCGGCGCAGCTCGCGGCTGTGCCGGTAGAACTCGGCCAGGGTCATCTCCCGCAGGAAGACCAGCCCGCGGGCGGCCCGGATCATGGCGCTGGGGTGCTCGTGGAACCAGGCCCGGCCCAGGCAGGTCTTGACCTTCTGGTACTGCTCGGCCTGGATGCGCTGGGCCAGGTCGCAGAACGGCCCGTCGTGGTCGGGGCTCGGGAAGGACGCGTCGCGCTGCGAGATGAAGGTGTTCATGAAGGCGCTGCGCATGGTCGCGAACATGTTCAGCGACACCGGCACGTAGAGGTTGGCCTCGGCCGGCCCGAAGCGGTACCAGACGTTGCGGTAGCCGACCACCCGCAGCCTGTCCGCCGAGCCCAGCCGCTCCTCGTAGGCGCGCAGGGCCTCGCTGACCGCCTGCAGCACCTTGTAGTGGGTGTCCGGCCCGGAGGCCTCCGGGTCGAGGGCCACGGTGACCACGTCCGGCCCGGCCAGCTCCAGCACCCGCACGATGGGCGGGACGTCGCGGCCCACGGTCGGCTCCTCGGTGAAGATATCGCCGGTGTAGAACCCCAGGCGCAGGTGCATGACGTTGGAGCCGTTCCAGCCGAAGTAGCCCCACATGCAGTCGGCCTCCCACTCGCGGCAGAGGCTCTTGAACTGGCGCATGTCGGGCTCGTCGCGGGCCCCGGCGTAGGCCGTGGCCAGCCGGGCCTCGATCTCTCCGATGCGCCGCGCGGCGTCCGGCAGGCTCCCGGGGCCGTAGACCGCGAACAGGTTGCGGAGCATGCGCCGGGCGGCGCCCTCGGCCTTCATCGGCTCGCTCTCGGCGGCCACGCCGTCGAGGTACTGCCAGACGTCGCGGTTGCGGCCCGCGGCGTTCTCCGGGTCGAAGTAGCCGGCGGCGTGCATCTCCGCGAAGAGCGGCGCCTCCAGGAAGCGCCGGACCAGCGCCAGGCGGGAGAGCACGAAGCCGTTGGTCACGGCGGTGAAGCCGCCGGTCATGGTCGCGAAGCAGTGGTGGTTGCGGGCGTCGCGGTTGTTGCGCACGATGTACGGCAGGCAGCCGAGCATCAGGTCGTCGTGGTGCGGCTCGGTGTGCAGGAAGCGCGTCGAGACCAGCGAGCGGGCGCCGCGCTCCACCTTGCCGGCCAGCGAGTCGCGGGCCGCGGCGGCCAGCCTGGCCAGGCCCTCCGGCCGCTTGCGGAGCACGGCCGCGGCGGGCGGATCGGCGGCCACGTCGGCGGCGGTCAGGTCCACCAGGCGCCGGCCGGCGCGGAACGCCAGGTCCACCAGCACGGCCTCGACCTCCTCGTCGGAGACCGCCGGGGCGCGCTCGATCAGGTCCACCCGGCGCTCGGCCAGGCCGCGGGCCGCGCCCATGGTCAGGTAGAAGCGGGCGTTGGGCAGGCCCTGCAGCGCGGTCGCCGGGTGCAGCACGCTGGGGTCGCTGCGGACCGCCGCAGCCACGATGCCGGCCTTGGCCTCCCCGGCGGCGATGACGATGGCCGCGCACTTCGGATTGAAGGCGATGGTGCCCAGGCCGATGGTGATGACCAGGCGCTTCCTGGCCACCTCCATGCCGCCCAGGTCCACGGCCGCCGCGGCCTGGGTCTCGTAGTTGGTGGGCGTCAGCCGGGTGGTCGAGCGGTGGTCCGAGCCGCGCACGTTGAAGCCGATGTGCCCGTCGGGCCCGATGCCGCCCAGGAAGAAGCCGATGCCGCCGAGTTCGCGGATGCGGCCCTCGTAGTCCTGGCACCACTGGTCGACCGCGGCCAGGGCGGCCTTCTGGACCAGCTCCCGGTCGGTGGTCCCGGCGCGGTGGCGCAGGGAGAGGTCCACCTCGCCTCCCGGCCAGACCGACTCCATGGACTGCCCGGGGGCCAGGCCGATCCGGGAGCAGTCCATGAGCAGCGCCCTGGCCGGGTCCAGGCCGAAGCCCTGGAGGTAGTAACGGCTGACGTAGTGGTGGAAGCTGTTGTGCTGGGCCGGGTCGATGGGGTAGAACTCGTCGATCTGGACGAAGTGCAGGCTCTTCATGTCCGGGCGGACCCGCGGGTCGACTCCGGCGGCCTCGAGCTCCGCGCGGATCTCCGGGCGGTCCCAGCCGCCGAGCAGGCGCTCCACCCACCTGATGAAGTGCTCGGGGGTCTTGCCGGTGGGCAGGGAGACCACGCCGCCGGGGTTGGCCTGGGCCCACTCGATGAAGCGCATGGCCGCGAGCTTCCCCAGCGCCGGGAAGTTGTCGACCACGATGGCCGGGATCCTCTCGGCCGGCGGGTACAGCGCGGCCAGGGGGGAGCAGGCCAGGGCCCTGCGCTCCACCGGGGTGAGGTTCTGGACGGTCGCGTCGCTCATGCCTGTTCTTCTCTCAGCCTTTCCCTGCGTACTGACGTCCCGGCGCCCCGCGCCCCGGCCGCGCCCTCAGCGGCCGGCCAGGGCCTCCAGCAGCCGGCGGCCGGGCTCCGATCCGGCGGACAGCCGGATGCTGCGCGCCGTGCCGTCGAGCACCGCGAAGTCCATCACCAGCCGCCCGGCCGGCAGGGCCCCGGCCACCCGGTCGGCCCACTCCACCGCCGCGGCCGAGCCCGGCCCGCCCAGCCCCGCGCCCAGGTCGGAGGCCTCGAACTCCTCCGCGCCGGACAGGCGGTAGGCGTCGAGGTGCCGGAGCAGCAGCCGCCCCGGGTAGACCCGCTCGAGCACGTAGGTCGGGCTGGCCACCTCTCCCGGCGGGCAGCCCAGCCCCCGGGCCAGCCCGCGCACGAAGGCGGTCTTGCCCGCGCCCAGCGGCCCGGTCAGGGCGATGACCTCGCCGCCGGCCAGCAGCCGCCCCAGCCGCTCGCCCAGGGCCTCGGTCTCGGCTGGGCTGCGGGTCAGGAGCTCCAGCGGCGCCTTACTGGACCCGGGAACGTCCCCCGGCCCCATCAGGCCCTGATCACCTTCTCCAGGCCCGCCGCCCCGGCGCCGAGCTTCCGGCGGAAGGCGTTGCGGGTGTCGACCACGATCCGCGAGTGCTTCAGGATCGCCGCGTAGTCGAAGTCGTCGTGGTCGGTGACCAGCAGCGCCAGGTCGTAGCCGGCCAGGGCCTCGGGCGTGAGCGCCACCGACTCCTGCGTGAAACTGTGGTGCCGGCCGGGGTGCAGCCGGCGGACGTGCGGGTCGCTGAAGTCCACCTTCGCGCCGCGCTCCAGGAGCATCTCGAGGATCTCCAGGGCCGGGCTCTCCCGGCAGTCGTCGATGTTCTTCTTGTAGGCCGCGCCCAGGAGCAGGACGCGCGTCCCGGGCAGACCCTTGCCGGCGCCGGCCAGGGCCTTCTCGCAGCGGGCGATCACGTGGCGGACCATCTCCACGTTGACGTCGCCGGCCAGCTCGATGAAGCGCGCATCGATGCCCAGCTGCCGGGCCTTCCAGGACAGGTAGAACGGGTCGATGGGTATGCAGTGCCCGCCCCAGCCCGGCCCGGGATAGAAGGCCTGGAAGCCGAAGGGCTTGGTCGCCGCCGCCTCGACCACCTCCCAGACGTCGATGTTCATCTTTTCGAAGATGAGCTTGAGATCGTTGACCAGGGCGATGTTCACCGCCCGGTAGGTGTTCTCGAGGATCTTGGCGGCCTCGGCGGCGGCGGGGCTGGAGACCTCGACCACATGGGGCGTCACGCAGCGGTAGAGGGCGGCCGCGGCCAACTGGGCGTCCGGCCCGTCGCCACCGACCACCTTGGGGGTGTTGCCGGTGCGGAACTTGGGATTGCCGGGGTCCTCGCGCTCGGGGCTGAAGCAGACCAGGAAGTCCCGGCCGGCCTTGAGCCCGGAGCGTTCGAGGATGGGCTTGAGGACCTCCTCGGTCGTGCCCGGGTAGGTGGTGCTCTCCAGCGAAATCAGCTGCCCCCTGCGCAGGTGGCGGCTGATGGTCTCGGCGGTCTTCTCGATGAAGGACATGTCCGGGTCGCGGCCCTTGCCCAGCGGGGTCGGCACGCAGATGACGATGGCGTCGACCTCCCCGAGCCTGGAGAAGTCGGCGGTGGCCTGGAAGCGCCCCGACCGGGCCAGCTCCAGGACGCCCTGGCCGCTGATGTGCTCGATGTAGGACTCGCCGCGCGCGAGCTTCTCGATCTTGGCGGAGTCGATGTCGAAACCGGTGACGGAGAGCTTCCTGGCGAACTCCATGCACAGGGGCAGCCCGACGTAGCCCAGGCCGATCACCCCCACGCGCCCCTTGCCCGAAGAGAACCTGGCGGCCAGCTCCGAACCCATTGACATGTGGAGAGTTCCTCCGCGGCCCGCCTCCCGCCGGACGATCGCCGGCCGGGCCGGAGACCGAATATAACCGCAGGTGGGGTGCGCGCAAGTTCCCCCCAGCGGCCCCCAGGGCTATTTCAAGAGGCTATGACACGGGGCGGCGAGTTCGAACCACAGAGGTCGCAGAGGACACGGAAAACGACCCGGGGCGGTTGTCCGCGGAGATCCCCTATGGCGAGACGCGGACTGTGGCCGCGGACGATACGTGCCCGCTGCCCTCTGCGTCCTCTGTGTGCTCCGTGGTTGGATCTCCTCGTATCCCGTAATTGCGGTACAGCGCGGCCCCTGGCAACCGTCCCGGGCCGGGCTATACTCCGCAGCGGGAGGGGCATGCCAGCTTGACCCGCAAGACTGAACGCGACGGCGGAGGCGATACGGACCCCGCGGCGCCCGCCTCCGGCCAGGAGACCCAGGGCCTCTCCAGCAGCGACCCCACCCTGCTCGTGCCCGCGCCGGGGAGCCCGGCGGTCCGGCCCTCCCCGCTGCCGGAGGGGACCGAACTTCGGATCGTCGTCCCGACCGCCGCTGGCGGCGAGTACGAGCTCCGCGGCGAGCTCGGCCGCGGCGGGTTCGCCCGGGTCTTCCTGGCCCGCGAGCGCCCGGCGCGGCGCGACGTGGCCATGAAGGTCCTGGCCGAGGACCAGGGGCCGGTCTCGGCCGAGGCCCGCGAGCGCTTCGTCGAGGAGGCCCTGGTCACCGCCCAGCTCCAGCACCCCGGGGTGGTCCCGGTCTACCGGGTGGGCCGCGACGACTCCGGACGCGACTACTACACCATGCGCCCCGTCGAGGGCCTGACCCTCGAGGCGGTGCTGGCCCGGCTGAGGCTCGGCGAGGCCCGGGCCGAGGCCGCCTTCCCACTGGCCCGGCTGGTCCGCGCTTTCCTGTCGGTCTGCCAGACGGTCAGCTTCGCCCACGACCGCGGGGTGGTGCACCGCGACCTCAAGCCCGCCAACGTGGTGATCGGCAGTTACGGCGAGGTCCTGGTCATCGACTGGGGCCTGGCCAAGGTCCTGGGCGCGGCGGAGGCCCTGCCACCCCCGGCCGCGTCCGGCGGGCTGGTCTCGATAGGCGACGACCTCAAGGGCAGCGCCTGGGAGCGCCTGGAGCGCCGGGTGGAGAGCCTGCGCCACACCGGCGGCTCCTCGCTGATCGCCACCATGGACGGGGCCCTGGCCGGGACGCCGTTGTACATGGCCCCCGAGCAGCTCCGCGGCCGCCAGAACGAGATCGGCCGGGGTTCCGACGTCTGGGCGCTCGGGGTCATGCTCTACGAGATCCTGACCCTGCGCCTGCCCTTCGAGGCCCGCAACCTGTCCGAGCTCAAGGACCAGGTGCTGGCCGGAGCCCCGCCGTCACCCGCCCAGGCCGCGCCCGGACGGAGGGTGCCTCCGGAGCTGGCCGAGATCGCCATGCGCTGCCTCGAGGCCGATCCCGCCCGGCGCTACGCCGCGGCGGGCGAGCTGGCCTCCGAGGTCGAGCACTGGATCGAGGGCGGCGCCCGCTGGCGGACGGTCGCCGATCTGGACTTCTCGCGGCTGCCCGAAGGCGGGCTCCCCGGCTGGACCGCACTGGGCGGCGCCTGGCGGGTGCGCGACGGCTGCCTGCGGCAGGAGGCCCCCGGCGAGGGGCACCTGCTCTGGGACCAGCCCCTGCCCGGCGATGTCCGCGTCGAGGTCGAGGCCATGGTCGCCCCCGGCGAGGACGGCGAGATCAGCCTGCGACTGGCGGGCTCTCTGCCGGAGAAGGGCGTCGCGCGCAGCCGGTACCGCGGCTACTTCCTCCAGTTCGGCGCGGAGGGCAACAGCCGCACCAAGCTCTCGCGCAACGACCTGGACGTGGTCGTGGCCGAGCGGCGCTACGTGCCCGGACAGTGGTACGCGGTGGCCGCCGAGCTGGGCGGCGGCCGGCTGACCCTGAGCATCGACGGCGCCGAGGCGTGCTCCTGGCGCGACCTGGTGCCGCTGCCCGGCAGCCTGGTGGGGCTCTATGCCTGGTCGACGGGCCTGCGGATCCGGCGCCTGCGGGTGCTCAGCCGGGGAGCGTCGACCAGGGTCTCCTGCCTGGCGGTGCCGGCGGCCTTCCACAACCGCGGGATGCTCGCCGAGGCCCGCGAGGAGTACCGCCGGGTGGCCGAGTGCCACCCCGGGCGCGAGGAGGGACTGGAGGCGCTCTTCCTCCAGGGCCGCCTGGCCATCGAGATCGGCCGCGGCCGCGCGCAGGCCGAGCGCGAGGCGCTGCTGGCCGAGGCCGGGGCGTGCTTCGACCGGGTCGAGCGCAGCTTCATGGCCCCGCTGGGCTGCCTGGGCCAGGCGATGATCCGCGCCGAGCGCGGCGATTTCGAGGCGGAGGCCGGCGAGCTAGCCCGGGCCTTCAGGGATTACCGCGGCTACGAGATGCTCCGCTCCGTCGGCGAGCGGCTCTGGGAGCGGGCCCGGGCCCTGCGCACCGAGGGCCTCGGCGCCCATGGCCGGCGCCTGCTGGAGCTGGCCCTGGAGCACCACCCGGAGGGGCTGCTCTCCGGGGAGGGGCTGAACCTGCTCCTGTCCCTGCTTGACCCGCCGGCGGCACGGTCGGCGCTCGTCAGGGCCCTGGAGCGCTTCGCCGGCAACGAGGCCTTCGCGGCCGACGCCCGGGTGTCCCTGGGCCAGGTCCTGCATGCCCTCGGCGAGTTGGAGCCGGCCGCGGAAGCCCTCAACGCGGCCATCGCCGCCCTGGCCCGGCGCGACCCCGAGCAGCGCCTGAGCGCGGCCCAGGCCCGGCAGGCTCTGGCCGAGGTGCGGCGCGACCAGGGCCGGCCGGACGAGGCCCTCCGGCTGCTCGACGACCTGATCCGCGACTACCCCGAGCAGGGCGAGATGCGCACCCGGGCGTTTGCGCGCAAGGCCGCCTGGCGGTTGCTGGACGGCGACGCCCGCGGGGCGCTCGCGGCCTGCGTCCAGGCGGAGGCCTACCTGGCCCGGGGCAGTCCGTACTTCCGGGAGTACCCGGCCCTGATCTGGTCGGCGGCGCTCCTCATGCTCGGCGAGCACGAGTCCGCCGCAGCCAACATCCGGGAGTCGGCATCCACGGCGCTCCGTGCCGCCGGGAATCCGGACGGCCCAGCGGCCAGAGCATGGCTGGCTGACGACGAAGGCCGGCGCAATAACGGCTACTTCCTGGCTGCGAAGGTGCTGCTCGCGGCGGCGGAGGATGGCCCGGAGGAAACCGGCCGGCTGCTGCGCGAGGCCTGCAGCGACGACGACCGCAGCGACCTGGCCGAGGTGCTGAGGATGGTGGTCGGGAAGATGACGCGGTAGGCGTCGACAAGAGCTGCGCAACTCAGCAAATCCACCTCCTCAAGCCACTGTCGCCTTGTGGTTTGCAGAAAATAACCTTGACACGTTCGCTATTCGCGAATAGCGTATTGGCATGATACTGAAACCGCAGGACGTGCTCGTGCTGCTCAAGCTCGTCGTCTGGCGCGGCCGGACCTGGAGTTACCAGGAACTGGCCGAGGCACTCGGCATGAGCGCTTCCGAAGTCCATGCCGGACTGAACCGCGCGTTCGCCGCCGGTCTGGTCGATGTCGACCGCAAGCAGCCCATCCGGCAGGCGCTGAGCGAGTTCCTGCTGCACGGGGTCAAATACATGTGTCCCCCCGAACGTGGCGGGGCGACCCGTGGTGTGCCCACCGGCGGCGCGGCGCCCTTCGTCGCCGAGGCCTTCGCTGCGGGCGAGGAACCCGCCCCGGTCTGGCCCTGCCCTGAGGGCAAGGTGCGCGGCGTCGCCTTCGAGCCGCTCTACCGGTCAGTCCCCGAGGCCGCGGCCCGCGACGAGGAACTCTACCGACTGCTGGTGCTCGTCGACCTGATCCGCGGAGGCAGCGCCCGCGAGCAGGCCTGGGCGACCTCCGAACTGCAGCGGATCATCGAGCCGGCATGAGCCCGTCGAACAACGCCAACCTGGATCTGCTCGTCCGGGCGGCCCGGGCGCTGGGCCCCCTGCGCGACAGGGTGGCGTTTCTGGGCGGGGCGACCACCGTGCTTCTGCTCACCGATCCGGCGGCTCCCGCAGTGCGGTCCACGCTGGACGTCGACGTCATCGCGGATGTCTCGGGGCGGACTCAATACTACCAACTCGAAGAAGAGCTTCGCTCCCTCGGCTTCCGGCAGGAGCCTCGTGCGGGCGAGCCGATCTGCCGCTGGCACCTCGACGATCTGGTCCTGGACGTGATACCGACGGCGCCGGAGATCCTGGGCTTCTCCAACCGCTGGTATGCCGAGGCGCTGCGCAGCGCCACCCGGCGGACCGTCGGCGCCGGGCTCGAGATCCGGCTGGTAACCGCCCCGCACTTCCTGGCCACCAAGCTCGAGGCCCTGCAGGGGCGCGGCGCGGGCGACTTCCTGGCCAGCCACGACCTTGAAGACATCGTCACCCTGGTCGACGGGCGCGAGGAGCTGGCTGCGGAGTTGTGCGGAGCCTCGGCGGCCCTCAGGGCCTATGTGCGAGAGACGCTGGGCGCGCTCCTTGGGAACTCGCGTTTCGTCGAGGCCCTTCCGGGGCACCTCCCGCCCGACGAGGCCAGCCAGCGGCGCGGCCCGCTGGTGCTGGCTCGCCTCAGGGCAATGGCTCAGGGGCAAGCGGAATAGAGCCGCGCTTGCGCGCCATCGTCGGGCGGGGTAAGCTGACGGCGGAGGACGTATGCCGGAGACCGCGGACCAGCCCGCCCCGCCTCCCCGCACCTGGCGGCCGATGCTTCTCTGGACCGCCGGGCTCCTGTTGTCGCTGGGCCTGGCTTGGCTCATTGGCGCGGTGGCGGTTCCGGTGTGGCAGGTGCATCGGGTCATGGCCGCCTATGACTCCGACATCGCGGCGAGTCAACTTCCTGGTTGGACGCTGGCCCCCGCCGACCAACTGGGTGGGCAAGCCGCTGCCGCTCGCAAGATCGACCTTTACCTGCGGATGCCGGACTTTCTGGCCAGCCACAAACGTAGCGCGATCGATTGGCTGCGTTACTGCGGCCAGGCGGGTGTCGGGCCAAGCCTTCGCATGCTCCGCAGCCCCAACGACCAACTGCGAGCCCGGGCCTACTCGGCGTTATTCACCCTAGGTTATGTGGTGAAGCCGGATGAGGGGCCGGCGATGACACCTGAATCCTATCTGGCGCTATTGGCGGGAGGTGCCTACGACCGGTCCGCGCAGGTTCGCAGTGTCGTCGCCTTCAATCTCAAGTACTACGAGGCGTGCAGGTGCCACGCGACAACACTCACTAAGGACAGGCAGCCACCGCGGCCGGAAGTCAGTCGGGCCATGGTGTCGCTGTTGGCCGATCCGGACGAAGCGGTCCGCCTGGCGGCAGCTGCGCAGGACCCTGGCGTGGGGATCCCTTTTGCCACGGACGACCCCGCGGTCATCGCAGCACTGGTGCGGCTGCTCACCGACAAATCGGCTAAAGTGCGCGGTGCGGTACCCGGCCGGCTGCGGTATTGCGACATCTCGCGCCTGCCGTTCAGTCAGGAAGTCATCGACGCGCTGGTACGGGCGTCCAGTGATCCGTCGGCCGAAGTGCGCGGCGTGGCGGCGGAAATGCTCGGGCTCTGCAACTCACGCCCCATGGCGGTTCTCCAGGCTCTGGAGCGGCTCAAGACCGACCCCGAAGAGAAAGTTCGCGACGCCGCGGCCGAGGCTCTGACGAAGCTTGGTGGCTAGGAACCCGTGCAACAATCCCGCCGGCCTGTCCGTGACTATCAGTCCATCCCCTTCAGACTATCGCACGCCATGAACGTGCCGATCATGTCCGACTCGGGCATGGGCTCGGAGACGCGGACGCTGTTGTGCTCCGGCAGGCAGTGTCCGCGCAGGAAGGAAAAGGCCCCGTCGGGCTTGCGGTGCGCGCCGAGCAGGAAGCCGGCCAGGCGCTCGCCGGCCGCGCGGAGGTCGGCGGGCCGGTGCGAGCCGGCCAGCTGCCGGTTGAGCGTCCGTAGCACCCATGCGCAGTCCCAGTGGATGCACATGTTGTCCATGCCGAAGCCGCCCTCGCGGTCCTGGAGGGCGAGCACGCTGTCGACCGCCCGCGCGGCGGCCGGGAAGCTCCGGCCGCAGGCCAGGTAGGCGAAGAGCACCTTGAAGAGCCCGGCCGCGGCCACCCGGGGATCCTTGCAGCCGCGGGCGTCGGGCAGGCCGCTCTCTCTGCCGATGACGTCGCGCTCCAGGGCCGCGAAGGCGGCTTCGAGGACGTCGTCGACCTGGCTGGCGCCGAGCTCCGGGTGGGCCAGGCGGTACGCGCCGACCATCCGGTAGAAGTGCTCGCCGACCAGCCACGGGTTCTGCCAGCCCAGGGCCAGGACCTGCGCGGCCGACTCGCCGGGCCGGAGCGGCTCGAAGGCCTGCCGCGGCAGCGGGTGCCGCGGCGCGGCGCCCAGAAGCTCCAGCGCCTCGGCGCAGGCGCCGGTGTGGTGCTGCCAGATGTGCTCCCAGCTGTGGACGGTGCCGACGCGGTCGGCCTCGGCGATGAGCGGGTCGCGGAAGAGCCCCGACTTCGGGTCCTGGCAGTCGTTGAGCGCGTCGGCGATCCGGCGACGCGAGGCCTCCGGCATCCGCCCGAGCTCGCCCAGCGCCCCGAGGGCCATCACCGCCGTGGCCGAGCTCTCCAGCGCCCAGGCGCGCTCCATGTGCCGGTTGTACTTCCAGCGCCCGGTCAGAGTCCCCGGCTTCTCCGCGACGGAGTCGAGCCAGGCCAGGACCCCGGGGCGGATCTCTTCGAGATGGCTCGAGTCACTCAATGCCATGCTCCTCCCTGACTTGATCGGGCCGCGGAAGTTCCGAAACTGCGGCGCTCACTTCCGGCCGGTCATCCGCCAGAAGCTTATGCCATGTGACCTGCATTCGCCAGGCATCTTGGGGCGAAAGCTCCGATCTGGCGGCGCTCCTGCACACTTCCGCCAACGATGCGCTCAGAGCGGCCGAGTCGCCCGGCGTCCGGATCGCCCAGAGCGCCACGGTTGCCTCCAGGCGGACGCAGCCGTGCGGATCCCTGGCGGCCACGGCCAGCGGCTCGATGGCCCGCCGATCGCCGATTCTCCCCAGCGCCTCGGCCGCGGTGGCGCGCTCCTCGGCTGCGTCCTCCGGCGCCCATGGATCGGTGAGGCTCCCGTCCGGAGTGCGCCGCAGCGGACGCTCCATGGATTCACGCTCCTTCCGGAGCATCGCGTCGTCGGTCCCCCGCCGGAGCATGACCAGCAGGGGCTCTACGGCACGGGCGTCGCCGATCGTGCCCAGGGACTTGGCGGCCTGCAGGCGCACGCAAGCGGCCGGGTCGTCGAGCCCGGCCATAAGCGGCTCCACTGCCTCCGGCCCGTGGACCGCCAGCACCTCCGCCGCCCGCTTGCGGATGGTCTTGTCGCCGTCGGCGAGCAGGGGCAGCAGCGGGCCTGGGCCCCGTGGATCCTTGAGCAGCTTGAGCGCCGGCACGGCCTGCTCATGGCCCTTCTGCAGTTCGGCGATGACCGCATCGACGCAGCCCGGATCGCCGATGCGGCCCAGCGACTTGGCGGCCAAGTGACCGACGTTGGGGTCTCCCAACAGTTCCACCAGGATGGATACGCCTCTGCGGCTGCCGGCGCGGCCGAGGGCCTGGATGGCACCGATGCGTTGGTCCAGGACACAGTAGCAGGGAGCATCGGCACCGGCCGCATTCCCGCGCTCCCCGCGGATGGTGCGCAGCAGCGGCCCCACGCCGTCCTCGCCGCACTCGCCCAGGGCCAGCAGGGCGCCGTCGCGGTGGAAGCTGAGGCTGTGATCGCCGACGGCCAACCACGTCGGCATCCGCAGATAGACGCCGATCTTGCGAGCCGCCGCGGCTGGACCACCGAGATGGTGAACTTCCTCGCGAACCAGCGCCCACATCGCGTCCTCGGTGTACGAGGCAGACAGCGCTTCAATCCGATCCATGATCCGCTTGTCGGCCTTCCGGACCTCGATCACCGGCGCAACCACCGTCCAGCAGATGAGCCCCAGGAGGAGCAGAAGCCCCAACCCCACGCCCCACCAGACGTAGACCGTCCGGGCGCGGTCCTTCAGCTTGGGGGCCTCGACCTCCGCTGTCATGCGCATCTCTCCGCAACCGCGCGCCGACCTGGCTGCCGTTTTAGGCTAACGCGCACGGAGAGGATGGAGTTCAGCTTGTTCGAGGACGTTCTCCAGCCCTGGAAGCACGCGACTCCTGCCTCTGCGCTCCTCCGCGTCCTCTGCGGTAAAAGCCCCGGTCGGCTACTCGAACCAGCCTGCCGGCAGCACCTTGCGCTGGGCCTCGAGCATCTCCGCGATGATGGCGTCGGCGTCGCCGACCGCGTTGACGATCGGGTCGGTGAGCATCGCCCGGCGCAGCAGCTTCCGGTCGCAGTTCACCGCGGCCTCGACGGTCAGCTCGTGGGTGTCGAGCACCTGCTGGGTGAGGGCTAGCACGCCGCGGGGCAGCGGATCGCACGGCTCGGGGCACGGGCCGTCCATGTCGATGGCCGAGCGCAGCTCGAGGAAGGCGTCGGCGGCCAGGTTCGGCACCGCGCCGCGGTTGGGCTGGTTGATGTAGAAGGACTTGCCGAGCTTGCCCCACATCGACTCGATCACGTCGGTGGCGTGGTCGGCCGGGGTCTTCTCCAGAAAATCGGCCATGGGCAGCTTCCCGGCCAGGCGCTCGTCGATGACCTGGAAGATCGCGTCGCGCTCCTTCTGGCGCTTGGGGGCGTCGAAGAGGTCGATGGGCGGGAGCTTGTAGGGCTTGGTCTGGTATCCCTGGTAGAAGGGCACGTATTCCTTGGTGTGGCTGATGCACATCGGCACCACGCCGTAGATCTCGGCCAGGTCCAGGCGGTAGCGCCCGTTGAAGCGCGCCTTGGAGTGAGGATTCGAGTCCTCGTCGCCGGCGTGCTCGGTGATGTAGCGCAGGTAGGCGGGGATCAGGTCCTTGCCGCCGAGCTCGAAGCGGGTCAGCCAGGTGACGTGGTTGACGCCGGAGATGTGGATGACCGCCTTGCGCTCCAGTTCCGGGTCGGACTTGCCGGGGGCCAGCGCCCCGGTCTGCTGCAGGAGCCGCCGGCGCAGGTGCGGCTCGTGCAGGCCGTCGCAGAGCGCGAAGCTCCGGAGCTTCGGCGCATGGCGCATGAGCAGGATGCCGTTGACCGCCGTGGGGTTGATGTAGTTGATCACCCAGGCGTCCGGGGCCATCTTCTCGACGTCGCGGGCCACGGCCAGGATCTCGTGGGCCTCGCGCAGCGAACGGAATATGCCGCCGGGGCCGATGGTGTCGGACGAGCACATGCGCACGCCGTACTTGGCGGAGATGGCCGTGTCCACCCCGCGCCAGCTGATGCCGTCGTTGGCGAAGGTCAGGACCACGAAGTCGGCGCCGGCCAGGACGTCCTTGCGGTTCGTCGAGCCGACGATGGTGGTGGGCGCCTTGGCCTCGTCCCGCGCCATCTCGGCGAGCTTGACCATCTTCTTCAGGGTCGGCTCGTGGGTGTCGACCAGGGCGAGCGTCCCGCCGCGGAGCACCGGGCTCGTGACCATGGCCTTGGTGGCCTGCCGGCCGAAGAACATGCTGCCCGCCCCGACGATGACCACCTTGGGGCCCTTGGCGCCCTTCGCGGCGGTCTTGGCGGCGGCCTTGGTCCCGGATGCAGCCTTGCTGGACATTGTTGCCTCCCTTTCTCCCTGGCGTCCCGCGGCCGGCGGTCGCTTTCCCGCGAGCTCCCGGCCGCTTTCTACAGGGGAGTGTACCCAGCGGCCATCAGAAAAGGAATGGAGGATAGTTGCAAATACCTGGATTATGTTATCATATGCGGCATGATCGCCAAGTGCACTCCCCGGGTGTCTGGGCCGGTTCCTTTGATGCCAGCCCGGCCGAGGCGACCCACGCCGGAACCGCAGAATGTCGAATGTCGATTGCAGAATCACGAAAGCCGAGGGTGGACATGGACCGAACTTCTGACTTCATCATTCGGTGTTCGACATTCTGCGGTTCGCTGTAGTCCGGCATCGGCGCAGATATGACGACACACACTCCGGAGCCGGCGCCCTTCGCGGTGCGCACCGCCGGGCACATCTTCAACCAGCCGCGCCACTCCACGCCGGGGACCCGCCAGGGCGACGTGATGCTCACCGTCTTCCTCTCGGGCCGGGGCAGCTACTGGCTGGGGGGCGAGCGCCTGGAGGTCGGCCCGGGCTCGGTGGGGCTGGTGCCCCCCGACCGCCCCGGGATCCTGATGGCCGAGCCGGAGGCGCCCTACGACCACTTCTACTGCCGCTTCGGCGGCGGCTACGCCCACCGCCTGGCCGCGGAGATCCGCACCGCGCACGGCGGCGCGCGCTTCTTCCGCGACGAACGCGCCGGCGAGGTGGCCGGACTTCTGCGCCTGATGGGCACCTTCCACCGCGCCGAGCTGCCCGCGCGGATGGGCGGGCAGGAGCTGCTGCTCGCCCGGGCGCTGGTGCTACTCGCCGCCGCGCCGGAGCCGCCGGGTGGGGCCGCGCTCACCGCCGCGGCCGTCGGCCACTACCTTCGGGAGCACGTCGCCGAGCCCTTCGTCCTGGCGGAGATGGCCGCGCACTTCGGCGTCTCGCGGACCTCGCTCTGCCGGGCGGTGAAGAAGCTCTGCGGGAAGACCGCGCAGCAGCTGGCCGAAGACGTGAAGGTCGAGTGGGCCGGGACGCTCTTGGCCGGCGGGGCCGCCACCGTCTCCGAGGCCGCCGGGCGCGTCGGCTACGCCGACCCCTTCTACTTCTCGCGGGTCTTCCGGAGGCGGACGGGCGTCTCCCCGCGCGACTGGGCGGCCCGGGGGCGGGAGGGGAGGTAAACGCCGGTGGGCCGAGCCAGCGACACTCGATTTACATAAGCACAAGCCAGGGTATGACAGTCCCAATACATAAGCGCAAGCCACGCGTTGGCGCACCATGCGATTCGAGCCAAGCCGGATGTCATTACAGGCTGCAGGCATCGGACGGGGATGGGCGGTGAGCAGGAAGCTGGCGCGTTATGATGGATGCCGTCCCCGGAGGCCTACGTGCTTTCGAGCGCCTCGTCAACCGCCCGCTCAGCGGCTTCCAGCTTCGCGCGCACGCGTGCGAGACGCTCCTTCGTGACCGCCGTGACCTGGGCCAGCACGCTTGGAGACACTCTCCAGCCTTGGCCGGAGATGCCGGTGGCACCATAGACATAGGACCGGATGCATCGAAGGATCTGAGAATTGAGCGAGCGGCCTTCCTTCTTGGCGATGGCCTGGATGTGGCCGAGGAGCTCATCGTCGATCCGGACTTCCAGATGACGTTCCAGCCTGCGCCCTGTCTTCCTGCTGCCCATGTCCTTGTTCTCCCCGCCCTCGGCGCGCCGCAACAAAGCCGGTAGGAATCAGCGCAGTTTGTCGAGGTTGCGCTCTCGTATCACTTTGGCCACTGCCCTGGCCAGCCGGCCTCGCTCCTCAGTTGCCCATAGCGTGCGGTCGAGAGGCCGGAACCGTGCTTCAAGAAGCTCCTCGGCGCATTCATTCATGTATACATTCGTCCCGCTTGGCCCGATCCTGAGCGCCCCATCAGGAAAGAAGTGCATGGCGTCGCGACAGGCCTTCGCGGCCTCCGGAAACCCTAGAAAGGCGAAAGTATCTGCCAAGAGGGGCGTCAGATCCCGGCCGTCCTTCCAGAAAGCTCCCTCAAACCAGTACCTGAAGCCCCCATTCATGATGTAGCCGTTGGCCCACAGGGGCAGAACAACAGCTTGCTCCCGAAAGCTCAGAGACTCGATGCCCGACTTGGTGGCTACCTTGCATAGCCTGCCAAACACCCGGTCCACCATTTCCTTGTACGCCGTGCTGTGCCCGCGGGACGAGTTCATCGGCCTCTTCGCCCGCGGCGCACATCTGCCTTTTCTGGAGCCTGTCACTGTAATCGCCCCTGTTCGCAGACCGCGTGCCATTCTCTCCGCCCCTCGGCGCGGCGCAACCGGTGGCCTACTTCCCGGCCCCCTTTTCGTGCTCATGGACTGCAAGGAACAGCGTGGGCCCATTCGAAGGCGACCTGAAGAACCCGATGGCGCCCAATTGGTGAACGGCCATCGCCACAAAGTCTTGTGCGTCAGCCGTGGACGCACCGATTCCCGAGTTGAGGAAGACCTGGAATCCGGTCACTGCATGCAAAGCCTGAAGCCGTTGCGACGCTTGTCTGGCCAGGGGCGGAAAGTCCTCATTCGCCCACGCCCAGAGCCACGTCTGGTGCTCGAGGCTGTGGGTGCCAATCGGAGTCATCGGGAACCGTTCATCGCCGATGGTGAGTGAGCAGTCTGCCGTCTCGTATGACCACTTCTTGGCGCCGGAGATTCGTTGCTGCAGGCGCACCTGCTTGTCAGTCAGCTCCTTGCGGCAAGTAGAGAGAAAGGCCGAGAACTCCTGATCCGACATAGAGCCGCCAGTTGGCTGTCTATGACAGGTCGGGCATCCAGAGGAGTCGTGCATCCTTGCTCCCATTCCGAACGATGCCTGAAACAACTGCGCCCCCGGCAGTGAGCTTACCCCGCCCGGCGGTGTCGCGCAAGCTGGCCCACGACGAAGCTACGCACCGCCATCGGCCGCCAGGTGCGGAGGGGCGGGGCGGGATGGTCTGTGGCTTCTGGCATCAATTCCTCCGGAGCCATTCTCCCCGTCACCCGGCGCGGCGCAACTGCGGGGTGGCTTACGGGGTCAGCGCGAAGGAACGGGAGTATTCGGTCCTTTCGTCGCCTCGTCCTTGTTCTTTGCCGGCTTCTTCTCATCTTCCGGTCTTGGTGGCTCATAGTTGGAGCTATAACCAATCGTCTTTAGCCGATTCTTCTCGAAACTCAGGACGGCACGTTCCTTGTGGCTCAAGGCGTAGAGAATTACATACGAATTGTTCTCAGCCATGATCGTTCCCGGCTTGCCAAACACGTCGAGTATTGTCTCCACGCGTTCATTCTCGAATATCTTGATCACTGACTTGAATGCTGCCGAGATGTCGTCTCTGAGCTCACTGGGAGGCGTGGGGTCTGGCCCGGTGCTCCGCACCTTCGCAAAGTACTCGCCAAACGCATCCCGAAGCGTCTTTAACTCATCGACGGACATGATAGCCACGGTTACTCCGCCCTGGCCGGACCTCTGCTTTAATTGGTCCACAACCTCGGCAAGATGCGTCTTCCCCTCGCCCTTGCCTTCTGCCCGGGCCGCCTCCACGTACTGCTTGAGAAGGATGCCGAGGGGCTTGTTCACGATGCTGCCGAACTCCGACTGGCCCGGGTGGCCGGAGACTCCGTAGATGTTCTTGCCGCCGGAGACGAAGAAGAGTCCCAGGCCACATTCGTGACTGACAGAACCGTGGAACCTGGTAGTGTAGTAGGGCACGATGGCGCCGTCGGCGTCGTAGTAGGAGATTCTGGTGCCCTTCCTCCGCGTCGAACCCAGCCGGAGGCACTGGTAAAAGAGCGCGATCCGGCCCCGGTCCTTCACCACGAAGTGGGGATGGTCGTCGGGGAAGATTTCGGGGTCCTTGAACTCGAGCCGGTCAACCTTCTCCAGCGGCGGCAGGCTGAGCTCCGCGCGCACCACCTCGGTATGCTCGGATTTCACGAGACGGCCGTCGCGGCACCAGAGAACCAGCCCGGCGCCGTCGTCGCCGCGGCTCTCGACCTTGGTCAGCTTGCCGGCCTTTTCGAGGGCGTTGATCTCGTCAACATAGGCCCGTGCCTGCTCGCGAGCCGCCGGGTCTAGGCCGGCACCCGAGCTTCCGACCGGGGCGCGGCATCCTGCCAGAGTCAGGGCGATCAACAAGACTGGCGGCAGTGCTCGCGACATGGTCATAGCTTCCTCCAGCTCCCTTCGATCTCGTTGATCCCATTCTCCCCGCCCCCCGGCGCGGCGCAACTGCGACAGTTGCCCGTTACTGGTTCCCAGTTCCTGGCTATCATGCCGTTGACCATGAACCGGGAACGAGGAACCAGGAACTGGGAACTGGGAACTGGAATGGCCACCTGCCTGGTAAGGCTCAGGCCTTGCAGCTGGCCACGAAAGCCTGGAGTTGGCGTTCACTCAGGCCGATTCCCGCCCGGCCGTCGAGGCGCTTGGTCAGCGCGCCACTCTCGAAGAACAGAACCGCAGGGTAGATGTCGATCCGGAACGCGCCGATGGCCTCCTCCGCGTCATCGACAAGGAACCGCAACATGTCCTGGCCGTGGCCCACCGCGGCCTTTTCGAAGTAAGGCAGGAACTCCTGGCAGAAGGGGCACCACGATGCATAGAAGAGGACCATGGCCCGGGGCCTGGAGCTGACGACCTGGTTGAGCTCCTGGGGCGAAGTGATGAGCCGGCTCATGCGGGCATTGTACGGCTCAGGATTACGGCAGACATAGCCTGGCCTACCCGCACTGCATGACCAGGCAGCTGTCGGAATAGTCGTCTCCTTCCTTTGTCTTCTCGGGAATCATGAAGTAGATGCGCCCCTCATCGCCCCACATGGTGCCGAGCGACTCGTCGCTGTCGAGCTGCAGCGCGAGCCTCCAGCTCTTCCCGCGGGTGTGGGCAGACTGATTGGCATCGTATTCGAGGTCTCCCTGGACCTGATCCGGATATCCAAGCAGCAGGTGCGCGGGCCCCTCTGGCTTCTGATGTGAGGAGAGTTCTTCGACGAAGTCCGAATAGCGCTCACTCGCCTCGCCTTTGAGCTTGAGCGCGTCGAAGCGGTCAGACTCCCACGGTGGGAGACAGAGTATGTTGGGCACTATCTTCATGCGTCGCGGGGAGAACTCCTCGACGCCGTCCGGAGTGGCGCGAAGCTCCAGCTGGTCGGTGCTGGGGTGATAGAGGATCTTGCCCGCATCAGGGCTCGAATAGTCCCATTCGGGCACGCAGAAGAAGGACAGCAGCCCGGCGCCGGGGAACACGCCCCCGCCTCCTCCCTGTGGCAGGTCGGAAAGATCGATCTGCAGAAGAAACTGCATGGGCTGGCGCTTCCACTTAGGCCACTTGTCCTCCGGCGCCAGCGCCGGCTGCCCCCGGAAGCGCGATCCGGCAATCTGCTCACGCGGCTTCAGCTCGCTTCCGACAGTGAGCAGGTGCCCCATCCGCACAGCCTTCAGGAGCTTGCCTTCGCAGCCTTCAATCTCGAAATCGGCGATCAGCTTCTTGAACCCGTCGCGGCCCAATCGCCCCGGCGCATCCTCGGTCGGCTCCTTTGCGTCCCCGCTCTTTACCTCTGCAGCTTCTCCGGAGATAAGGCTTAGCTGCTTAAGGAAAGCGTTCGTGTCGCGATCATAGAAGTCGATCATCTGACGGATAAGAGCACGAGGCTGGTCGCTGCCTGCTCCGTGTTTGACGGCGTCGGCTATCTGTTCGTTGGAAAGCTTGCCGGAGTCCTTCATTACCTTGATGAGGCCTGCCTCGTCTTGCAGATTCTTGGTGAATTTCATGGCCATCCTTCCTCAGAAAGCGCCAACCAGCCTCAGTCCCGCGAACAGGTCGCCATCCGACCGTCGCATGTCCCATCTTCCCCGCCCCTCGGCGCGCCGCAACTGCGGGGGTGGTCTACACACCTCAGTAGTTGCCTAGTTGCCACCGACGGTTGGTGGTGCTGGAACGGATTGCTTGCGAGAGGCTTGCCACTTCCTGTACTCATCCGTCTTCACAAAAGCCGCGAAGTCAGGTATTGCTGTTATGCCCGACATGTCTTGGCCGTGTTTCTCCTCAAGATCAATCAGAACTTCGGCCAGGCCCCGGAAATCGTTCTGCTTCAGCGCGGCGCTCATGATAGTCTTGTGCGGCTGGAGAAGTCCGGGCTCACTCTCAAGTGTCCTTCGGGCTAGCTGCCTGGCTTCAGCCCATCTGCCCTGAGCCAGCCTGATGTCGGCACGGATAGCATCCAAGTAGGGATCACCACCCAGCGCCCTATCCAATCTGTCAACAGCGGCAAGAGCATCTTCATACCGCTTCCCTAGGAAACAGGCATCAATCAACATCAGGTCCAGCCAGTCCGCCCTTGGGAAGAGTTTCACGAAGTCATCCATGGCTTCCGAGTATTCCCTGCCGCCACCGCCGATCCCTAGAGCGCACTGGAAGCGGACAAACATCAGGTTCTTGTCGCGCTTTAGGGCGTCAGGAAGCCCCTTGTAGATGGCCAACGCCTCCTGGAACTTACCGGCATCAGCCAGAGCTCGCATGGAAGCTGCGTCTGCTAGGTGCTTGACATCCGATTTCGATAATTGCCCATCCCTCTTCTTCTGAAGATCGGCAACATAGCCCAGAAACCCACTCCGCATTGTCTGGCTCAGCAACTCTCCCGAGAGGAACATATAAACGTCCACGGCTTTCACCGTGCCCGTGTCGGAAACGGCCAAGACGTAGTCATGGTATTGCAGCCTATGATCTCCGCTTACGTATCTGAACAAAGCACGTCGCTCACCTTCCACGGTATGAATTCTGAGCAGTCTGTACAAGCCTCCTGTGCCGATGTCTGCACACAGTTCCTGGCCATATGGAGGCTGGGCGAGAGCGCCATCCCTAAATTCCTTGGCCCATTCGGCCGGGGCTGATACTCCTGCAACAGCCGTGCTTAGAATGGCTTTGCAGTCTAGGTTTCTATCCAAGAACGAAGGATCGCCAGCATTGACACTGGTTTCAATCTTCGTCGCAAAGGCGAGACAAGCTTTCTCAGTCGCCTGATCATCGGCAGCTTTGCCGAATACGGGGCTCGTTACCGGCTGCTCGTAGCAACCCAACAGCAGCCAGAATCCTAGGCAGATGAGGACAACCTTCTTCATGAGCCCTCCTGCTGCTGTTCGTCTTCGCTACCGGTTTGTCGCACGCCGCCATTCTCCCCGCCCCTCGTCGCGGCGCAACCGCGGGTGGCCGACAACTGTCCGCTATGCCACACGCCGCCAGCTAGTCCCACCAGAACTGAAACGTGTTCTCGGCAAGCACGGTGGCGAGACCCTCGTCGCATCCCAGTTCCGACAGATATCGATCTAGCCCAGCTTCTATCATCTCGTCTACGGAGAACATGGCCTCTATCATCTTCACCTCGTCCACTGTAATCTGTCGCGTGAACTTGAGCTTCAGTCCTGCCTGGTCCGCGAATATGACGCGGCAAGGAATTAGCTTCGCGATCCTGGTGGCCTTGTCTGCAACGAGCGCGATTCTTGCCGGAACATCACCCATGCAATTGTGCGAACCTACTTCGAAGGCCCGTACCACATCAGCAACAGGGGTGTCCACTGGCATTGAATATAGGCGGTGGCTCGTGTCGCCTTCCCTGAGGCCGAAGAACTGAATCCTCGACTTGTCGGGAGACTCAGGGGGATCTGAATACAGCTGTTCGCCCTCAATACTTGCGCCCGCGCTCCATCCAGAGGGAAGGTTTGTGTGGTTCATGCAGGTCTCATTGCCTCCCTATGCAGCCACGACTTTCCATTTTCCCCGCCCCTCGGCGCGGCGCAAGCCGCGCGGTAGCCCGCTCTGTCGGAATGTGGCTCAGGCTGTCGGTGAACCTGCCATCGAACACCTCCGCCATGGCCGATCAAGTATCGATCTCAACGAAATCACCGGAATCGAAACCGACGACGCGACGAAGGTCGGGGAGTAGGCCCATAGAGGCGAAACGGGAAACTAGGAGGGCCGCTCCAAGTTGGCCAGCGTAGCCTAGAAGCGCACGCTTTTCAGCCTGGCCACTTGCGGCAGACGAGAGTTCCGCCTCCTTGACGGCGTCTAATGTCGCGCTCGAAAGATATCGTCCTTCGGGCCACCAAGCTGGGTTGCAGAGCGAATCACCGTCTTCCGGATCAAACCCCTTAACCCCAGCAATGTAGTAGCCGATGCCTTCAGCGCCATCCTCAGCTGCCGTATCGAATAGCCCGAAGTAGATGGCGTTCAGGTTCTTTGGCGGAGGCTCGTTTCCTATGAGTTCTACAAGTTGGCGTCGAATCTCCTCCACATCTTGCTGCAGGTTCACGGACCGCAGCCGCGGCAGAGAATCGCTGCTCTGTTGTTCGAGGTAGCCAACTAGGGAGTGCCATCCCGACTCGGGGCCTGGGGCAGCCTGCGCGATTTTGACAACACCGTGAAACGTCGATGCGAGATCCATCGGTTCGGCTCCTTGACCGCCAGACAATGATTCTCCCCGCCCCTCGGCGCCGCGCAACTGGGGGTGGCCTACGGCTTGGGCTCCTTCGGGCACATTTCCCGGCCTGTTGGGTCGGTGTGGAGCACCGACTCATGCAATCCCGAGATGCGTGGAAGAGCCGGGTTGCCATCCTCGTCCACTTCAAAGAGCCCCCACTGCAAGTCTTGTAGTTCGGGTTCAGGAGTCCCTGGGTCGTCAAGCATGTAGCAAAGGCTGAATAGCAGCTCTGCCTGCAACCCTCGCGCAAGTGCGGTCAAGTCCGCTGGGGCAATGCCTTTGTCGACACACGCATGGAGAACCCTGCCAACATCCGCGTAGGGCCCCCTTGGATCTTGTTTGTGGGCTTCTATATACCGGCCAATCCAGCCATCATCACCGTCCTGGACGACCTGTTTCCATGCTTGCCGCAGGAACAAGTAGCGCTGCAGTTGAGGTATGCCCTCGTTGATCTGCGAGCTCGCCCAAGACTGGGGATCCGGAGCGCCACACTTCTGGAAGAGTTCAGTAAGCTTCGCCAGGTTCCTGGGTATCTTCATCGAGTTCTGCCTCCCCCCGCCATTCTCCCCGCCCCTCGGCGCGGCGCAACCTGTGGCCTACTTGGCAGTCAGTGCGTTGACCCTATCAATCAACGTCGCCTTGCGCTGGACGCCAACCAGCCTGCTGATCTCCTTGCCGTCCCTGAAGAAGACGACTGTCGGCACGCTCATGATGCCCTGCTGGGTGGCGGCCTGCGGGCACCGGTCCACATCCGCCTTGGCGACGACCACGCCCTCGGGGGCTTCGCCGGCGAACTCCGTGAAGATCGGAGCAAAGGTCTTGCATGGCCCACACCAACTGGCGAAGAAATCCACGACTGCAACGCCCTTGTGCTCGAGAATCAGCGCCCTGAATCTGTCCTCATCGAGCTCGATCGCCTCGGTCCCGGCAGGCGGCTTTTCGGGACCGACAGCAGGCTTCTCGGCAGCTTCACTGGCGGGCTTGCCACCATGTCTCCTCAGCAGTCCGACGATTCTTTCCTGGGAGGAGATGCGCTGCTGATGTGCCACCGGGTCTCCCCAGGATGCACGCTCGGGATGCGGACTTGGGCCATGGAGGTACCGAAGTATCCACAAGGCGCTATCCAGAGGGGTCTTGCCTTGTTTGTCGCGCACGTTGGGTTGAGCGCCCGACTCCAGAAGTAGCTTGACCTTGCTCTCCATCCCATTGTTAGCGGCGAGGTGCAGCGCAGTCCAGCCTTCCGGCTCATACCAGAAGTTGACGTTGGCTCCCTTCTCCAGCAGGAGTCGCATCGCCTTGTCGGAACACTCGTCATAGCGGCTAGCAGCACTCAATAGTGGTGCCCATTGTTGACTGCTTGGCGGGTTGATCTCGGCACCTGCGTCGACGAGCGTCTTCACGACCGCGAAATGGCCATTCAAGATGGCCCAATCCAAAGGCGTGTGGCCCTTATCATCCCGCAGATTCAGCATGCGTGGATCGGAACGGACAATAACGAGGACTCTCGATGTATAACCACGTTGGGCTGCTTCGTGAATAGACATCGTCATTGGCCTAACGACCGCCCCGACGAAACACGCCAACCCCAGCGCCAGCAGGATGCCGGCCGTCCACGCCGCCATCGGCCGCCAGGTGCGGAGGGGCGGGGCGGGCTCGCTCACGGCTTGGATTCCTCTCCCCTGATCTTCTTCAGCGCCTCGGTGGCGACCTCGCGGATGGACCAGCCTTGCCGGTCGTTCAGTGCCGCTTCCAGCGGCGCGATGGCCCGGCGGCTCCCGGTCATCCCCAGCGCCCTGGCGGCCGCCACACGCACCTCGGGAGCATCGTCTTTCAGGGCAACGAGCAGCGGATCGACGGCCGAATCGCCAATCTGCCCCAACGCCATCGACGCCTCATATCTCCCCGTTCCATCTACGCTACGAATCACGCCGATAAGTGGCGCAATGGCGCGTGGATCCTTGGTCTTGCCCAATGACCTTGCGGCGTAATGCCGCGTGGCGCTGTCCGGATCGCTAAGCAAGCCGATCAGAGGTTCCACAACCCGTGGACTTTCGATCTCGCCGAGCGCCGTCGCGGCCAGCGAGCGCATGGTCGATTTCTCGCTCTTTGCCACCTCGGCCAGCGCCTCCGCAGTATCAGGGTCTCCGATCTGGCCGAGGGCATAGACCGCCGACGACGAAATCTCGTGGTTTTCATCGCGGAGCATCCCGACAATCGCTCTTGCCGAGGTCCTCGCCTTGAGACTGCCGAGCGAGCGCACTGCCGCCAAGCGCACGGAGGGTGACGCGTCCTTCAAAGCCGGCATGAGCGTCGCGGGCGCCTGCGGTCCTCCCAGTCTGGCGATGGCCTCAACCGCCGCTCCCCGCACATCGTTGAAGGGATCCTTTAACGCCGAGGCCAGCGCGTCGCGGCCCCGGAGATCGCCCACCAGCCCCAGCGCAGCGGCACAATTGCGGCGCGTCCAGTCGTGCTTGTCCTCCATGAGCGCCTTGGCGAGCCTAGGAACCGCGGCACTTGCCGCCGGTCCAAGCCGCGCCAGCCCCTCGGCGGCTGCGCTACGCACCATCGACTCAGGATCGTCCAGCGCCCGGACCATGGCCGGCACCGCTGCGAGACCGCAGTCGCCTCCGGCTGCGCCGAAGGCCGTGGACACTCCCGCTCGCACATGCGGGGCAGGACTGTGGAACTCCTCCAGGAGTCTCTGCGCAATCGATGGATTCTCTCGCGCCATGCGCGCCAACGTCATGGAGGCATAATGCCCTGCCTCTCGGTCCGACAGACGGTCGACGAAGACGGGAACGGCAGCCATGTGCCCGGATTCCGTCATCGAAAGAGCCTCAGCGGCCATTCCCCGCAACTCCGGATCGTCGAGAGCCCGGGTGAGTTCGGGGACGGCCTTCTCGGAATCTGCACCGAGCCGGCAAAGCGCCTTGGCTGCCCATGTCCGCCGGTCCTTCTCGGAACGTCTCAGGTTCTCCGCAAGAACCGGCGCCGCCGGCCTTCCGCAGGAAGCCAGGATTCCGAACGCCTCGTATTTCCCGGGCGCCAGTCGATCAGGAATCCGGACGTAGATCGCCAGATGCCGGGCCGCTCTCTCGCTGCCGCCGAGTAGCGCTACGGCGTCGGGGCAGGTCTTGTCCCAAGCATCGCCGTAGCGCTCTTCACACCCCAAAACTATCTCTCTCGTGCGCCACACCGGCACCACCACCGCGCCGACGAACCAGGCCAGGCCGAGGGCCAGCAGTATCCCCGCCGTCCACGCCGCCATCGGCCGCCAGGTGCGGAGGGGCGGGGCGGCGGGCTCGCTCACTTACCTCCCTCCGGGGACTCCGGATGAGGGCTGCGGAGCTCAATCTCCTTCACCAAGCAGAGCGTCATTCTTGAATCCCGCCGGCGCCCAGCGGCGGTCCGGAGCACGGGAAGAGCCTCCTCCCTGTGGCAGATTGCCAGTGTCAACACAGCCGCATCGGCCAGGTTGGAATCGCGTATGTCGTCATCGAGGATCGCGGCTAGTTCCTTGATCCAGGCCTTGCTGCGGGCAGCGATGATAATCTCCATTCCTGCCCGACGCTCCTCGGAGCTACCGGCCAGCAGCCCAGCGACCAACGCTCGGTCCTCTTTGCCGGTGATACCCGCACGGATTGACTCCAGTCGTCCCTTGACCGCGAGGTTTGCAGCCTTGGCCTTGCGCTCGTCAATGATGGGCACAAGCGGCTCACCTTGGCGCACGAGCGGGAGGGTCTCCATGAAAGGTCGCGAATACGAATCAAACAAGCCACGCGCCCCGCGGGTCATCACCGGCTGCCAGACGTCCAGCGCGGCGGCCAGCCGGTCGGGCCCGGGCCTATCCGCGTTGGCCTTGAGCCAGGATAGCAGCTGCTTCCGGCCCTGCTCACAGACCTCGCGGGACTGCTTCTCGGCAGCATCCTGATTCATCACCCGCCACAACGAGTCGTGTATGGGCAACCGCACTTGAGGCGGCAGGCCGTAGATGGTTTCGATGGCTTCAGATATGCCGGGCAATGCGTGGTAATCGGACTCCTTCTCAAGCCAGATGGCCATCTCCCGTGCCGCCGCATCATCGGCCACCTCCGCCGCGAGCGGCATGGTCCAGCTGTTGGCAGCTTTCCTTTCCCCAGATGAGTAGTCGGCGCGTGCCAGTTTCAGACAGACCTCGCGGATCGCTGCTGCCTGCGGGTGATTCAGAGGCCTGCCCATCGGATACTCCGCGCTGTAGAGTGTAGTCTGTCCGCAGTGGCGCCGAGAGCGCTCCGCAGTCCGATACGCCGGGCTGATCAGCAGGTAGAGTGCTCTCCCCGCCTGCCCCGCGGCCCCCTGGTCACCGGACTCCATCTGGCGGAGCAGGATGGGAATCCAATCGGCCTCTCTCTGACAGAGTTCGGCGAGGACCTTGTCGAACTCGACGGGGTGCAAAGTGCACAGGCGGGCAAAGAGTGCCTGCACGTCCCCGGCGACCTTGCCGGGTTGCTTCAATGTGACCGTTTGGTCATGCAATGATGAGCCGTAACCTGTGGCTTCGATCTTCTTCATAGGCTCTTTGGTCATGGCTTGGCGGCATTCAGGGCAGAATCGCACGAGGGCCCACCTGGCCCATCCCGACACGCATCCGCCGTGGTGGACTTGTTGGTGGTGAGGAAAGTACCTCTGCTCAATCGCCCGGTACTCGTTCGATTCAATCGGGTACCCGTACCCGATCCTTACCAGGCCGCACTTGAGCCGGACTTTGTGCACCTCGCATTCCCGCACATCGCCCCGCGCGTCTTTGAAGAATATGCAGATGCAGCAGAGGCCGACAAGGAACACCGCCGCGGCTGCAAGGAGCCACCGTCTCCTGCCGTGCCGTTTGGACCGATCAGTCAGTGGCTCATCGAGCTTGGCCGGCTCTGCGGGCATAGCCGCGGTCCTCCTGCCGCAGTGAGCTTACCCCGCAGCGCAGGCCGGCGCAACCTCCAGACTGGACCACATGCTGTTAATCAGGCCGGCCCGCGGTTTGAATCCGTTTGCTTTGGAGGTCCGAGCTGAACGAGGAATGTGCGCCCGTATCGTTCAACTTGCGATGGTCCTAGGGCACTGCTTCTCGCCTTTTCCCGGCCGATTAGAGAGTGCGTTTTGGCTGTTAAACGCGGCCCCATGTTAACTGAGAAAGGGAGAGTTTGAGAGTGTCCTGACCGTCAGTCCGGTCGGAAACCCATGGTTTCCGACCGCACTCACGGTCGGAACGATGCAAACAGAGAGTTGGGAAACACATCACCTTCGGCGCGTAAGTCCTGGACTCACCTGCCGCCGCGGCGCCGCGCCAGGAAATGGAGGACCGCTGCGTTCCCTGCCGCCAGCGCCTCCTTCTTGGCGCGGGTCCAGCGCTTGACCTGGGCTTCGCGGCGTCTGGCTGCGGAGAAGGTGGGGTGCGGCTCGGAGTAAGCCAGGGATACCGGCGGGTCCAGCCGGGTGGTGCGGCAGGCGATTCCGGAGAGGTGCTCCTGCCAGCGGCGGGAGAGATTGGTGGTGGAGCCGGGGTAGAGGATGCCGGATTTGAGCCGGAGCAGGTAGAACCACGCGGATGGAGAGGAGGACGGCAGGGACGAAGATTGGGAAGGCAAGGATATGGCCCTTCGACTCGCCTGCGGCTCGCTCAGGGCCATTCGACCCCTCGACAGGCTCGGGGCCTGCGGCTCGGCCCCTGGCCGGAGGCCATGAGCGAGGCCCTTTGGGGCCGAACCGGAGGAACTGGCCCTTCGACTCGCCTCTGGCTCGCTCAGGGCCATTCGACTCGGCCCCTGGCCGGAGGCCATGAGCGAGGCCCTTTGGGGCCGAGTCGGAGGAACTGGCCCTTCGACTCGCCTCTGGCTCGCTCAGGGCCATTCGACTCGGCCCCTGGCCGGAGGCCATGAGCGAGGCCCTTTGGGGCCGAACCGGAGGAACTGGCCCTTCGGCTCGCCTCTGGCTCGCTCAGGGCCATTCGACTCGGCCCCTGGCCGGAGGCCATGAGCGAGGCCCTTTGGGGCCGAGTCGAATGGCTCTGCGAGTGAGACCCTCTTCGAACCCGCTCCATGATTCCGGCTCCGGTTGTAGCGTCGCAAGCGGCCATCTATCGCAGGATGGAGGGTCGGTGCCTCCCCGGGTTGCGAACGACGGAGGCCTGGGGCAGTGTACGCTATTTTGGATGGATTGCCTGACACGCAATCGGCGCAAAATACAGTGCACTGCCAGACGGGCACGCTCCCGACCAAACTAACGCCAGTCGTTACTTTGGTCGGCTTTTAGGCTTGACCAAAGTGAGGCCAGTCGTTAGTTTGGTCGGCATGAAGAACCGCGCGCTGGCGGCAGCCATCGAAGACCTGGCCTTCTCCGGCCACAAGATCGCCTTCGTGTCCGGGCCGCGGCAGTGCGGCAAGACGACGCTGGCCAAGATGCTCCTCGAAAGGCGCAAGGTCGGCTCCTATCTGAACTGGGACGACGTGGAGTTCCGTCGAGCCTGGGCCAGGCACCCCTCGGCGGTCATTCCTGGCAGCGCGGGGAAGGAAACCCCGCTCGTCGTTCTGGACGAACTGCACAAGGACCGCCTTTGGAAGCGCAACCTCAAAGGCGTCTTCGACACGTTGGCGAAGCCCTGCGACTTCCTGGTCACCGGCAGCGCGCGGCTGAATGTCTACATGAAAGGCAGCGACAGCCTGCTGGGCAGGCACTACAGCTTCCGGTTGCACCCGTTCTCCGTGCGCGAGATGGAGCATCCCGATGTCCTGGCCCCTGACGAAATGCTCGCCGCGCTCTTCTCGCGCGCCAACCAGAGCAGGAAGGCTCCGGAGGGCAATCTGGAAGCGCTCATGGCCTATGGTCCGTTCCCGGAGCCGTTGCTGGAGCAGAATGTCCGCAAAGCCAACCTCTGGCGGCGCAACCGGGAGCAGCTCATTGTCCGGGAAGACCTTCGGGACCTTAGCCGGCTTCTGGAGTTGGGCCGGATTGAGCTGATGACCGCCCTGCTGCCTGAGCGCGTCGGCTCGCTCTTCAGCCCGACGGCGCTGGCCCAGGACCTGGAGGTGAGCATCCCGACAATCAAGCGTTGGACGACCTACCTGAAGCAGCTCTATTACCTGTTCGAGCTCAAGCCCTACACTCGGCACATCGTTCGCTCCCTGCGGCGCGACGGCAAGATCTACCTGTGGGACTACGGGGCCATCAAGGACGAAGCGGCGCGCTTCGAAAACATGGTTGCCTGCCATCTGCTCAAGACCTGCAACTTCTGGACGGACACCGGCGAAGGCGAGTTCGAGCTCTGCCTATTGCGCAACAAGGACGGCCAGGAAATCGACTTCCTGATCCTGCGCGACGGCGTGCCCTGGCTGCCGGTGGAGGCCAAGCACTCGGACGCGGAACCGTCGGACAGCTGGAAGAGATATGCCGGCAAGCTCCCCTGCAGGCAGGCGCTGCAGATCGTGCGCCAGCCGCACTGGAAGGTGCACGCATATGGCGATGCCCAGGTGCTGGTCGCCGGCGCCGCCGAGGCGCTGGGCTACTTCGCCTGAACTGCAGTCACCCCTGAGCCCCGGCCGTTGCGGCCACTCCGCCGCCTGGTAGCATGGCCGGCGGGGGCCTAGCAGCCCGTTGAAAGAGCGGCGGGGGCGCGACACTTGAGATTGTGGCCTCAGGCAAGGAGCGACGACGAAGGCGTGTCAAAGAGACACGCCGAGGAGGAGTGACGCAGCATGAGGCCGCAAGATCAAGCGTCACTTCGGGTTGCGCCTGGACGGGCCGTCTCCGGCGTTGCTCGTCGTCGCCGTATCGCTGCGGATACGGCTTCCTCCTCGCGCCTTGCATCCAGCCCGTCCGAGCGCAACGCGATCCCCGCCGCTTTTTCAACGGGCTGCTAGCATGTCCACGCCGGTTCAGCCTGCAGGCTCGGGATCCTGGTCGCTCACTGTACGCCTGCTGATCGACGCCATCGCCACAATCTTCATGCGGGCCTACTGGCTGGCCCGCTGCCGGGCGGCGGGCCACGCCTCCAGGACCGTCCGCCTCCTGGCTGAGCGCGACGACGCCCTCTGGCGCCTAGCGCTGGCCGAGCGGATGCTGGCCGTCCAGTGCCGCCGGATCGCGGCCATGAATCCCCACCGCCGCCCCGAGGTCCTGCCGGAGGACAGGTTCGAAGTGCTCCAGATCATGCGCCTGCAGGGCTGGCGGCTGCAGAGGACGGCCGACTGCTTCGTCATCCATCTCAACACGCTGTGCGCGTGGCAGAGGCGGTTTCGCCAGGACAACGACCCCGGCGGCTTCTTCGGGCCGGCGCCGGTCAACCGGCTCAATGACTCCGTCCGCTGGCTGGTCCATGAGATCAGGCGCATGTGCCCCCATCTGGCCGTCGGCACGCGGACCATCGCCAGGATGATCGTCCAGGCCGGCCTGCAGATCAGCCGATCCACCGTGCAGCGCATCATCCGGGAGGAGCCGCCCAGGAAGAAGGCCCGGCGGGCCGCAGCCCCGGGCGGGACCGCCACCATCCCGTATCACATCCTGGCTCCCAGGCAGGCCAACCGCACCTGGCACCTGGACCTGACCGTCGTCAGCGTTCTCTGGTGTCGCATCTACATGGCCGCTCTGGTGGACGGCTTCTCACGGAAGCTGTTGGCGCTGCGCGTCTTCGCCGGAACCCCGACCTGCAAAACGATGGCCGCGCTGGTGCGCCAGACCGTCGCCACTCATGGCCGGCCGCGCTTCCTGGTCACCGACCACGGCTGCCAGTTCCGAGTCAGGTTCCGCAGGGCCGTCAGGTGGCTGGGCATCGATCCGGTCCGCGGCAAGGTCCGCTCCTGGACCTTCAACGGCAAGGTCGAGCGCCTCTTCCGGACGCTGAAGCTCTGGTGGCGGCTCAGCCTGTTCGGCTGGGCGGCCGGCAAGGCCGGCATCGCCCGGCGGATGCAGGTGCGCCTCGATGTCTTCCGGGACTGGTACAACACTCGGCGCGCGCACCACGCCCTCGGCGGCTGGACGCCCGAGCAGGTCTGGACCGAGTCCGGGCCGCCCGCCGCCGTGGCCATCCGCGTCCGCGATCCGCAGCCGGAGATCCGCATCCTGCGGCACCGCTATCGGGGCGACCCGCATCTGCCCGACCTCGAGATCGAGGTCGACTGGGCGGCCTGACGCGGAGGAGCGCTTTCCTGCATTTGAAGAACGAGCACAACTACCAGAGATAGCCTACCTGGCCCCTATTTCGGGACCGGCTTGCCTCGTTTCGGACTATCCGGCGGATCGCTTCCGGGCTCCGTTGCGGTCCCGGCGTTCGGCACAGTTCCCTGGGCCGCTACAGTCGCCCCGCCTTTCTTGCCAGTTCATCCTTCGTTTCCCAATGTAGCCTGTCCCAATCCCGAATGGATATTGCGCACGCCTTTGCATCTTCGTCCACCATGAAGTAGCGCCCATGCTTATCCATTCTCAGAAAACGACCATTCTGCGAGAACCAGTCACGCCAACGCGCGGCATCTTTGCTGTCGATGTCCAAGCCACTATCCTTCTCTCTCACCGAGGGCCCCAATTTCACCATGCGCGCCAGCTCGCGAGTGGCCAGATTAGAACAGGTGCCGATAGCCGGGGCTCCTCCTGCGAACTCTCCTGCCATGGCTAGTCTGTCATCGGACAGTGCATCGGAATAGGTCTTCAGGCGACATAGGGCATCACATCGAATATAGGCGTTCAGGAATTCGAAACGGTAGGGTGGATGTTTCTCCTTCCGAAAAGCATCCTTCAGCGCCACAAGCGCCGATTCATCGCCGCAATCCTTCAGACCCCAACTCAGCAACCATCGTGTCGTTGAATATTGTGTCTTGTGGAATCGAGCCAGCAACTCCGGTGGACCACCGTTCGGATCAGCAAGCAATAGCCAATGCGCAAGCTTGCAGACGTCATTGTTGGCTATCCGCCAATTAGCCGTGTAGGCATCGGCATCATTCTCGAGCACGAACTGGCGTTCATTCTCCTTGATGACGTTGTCGAGTTCAGAGAGGAGTTCCTTCAGGTCATCTTCACGCACGAGCATGCGTTCTTGGTCGTTTGCGGTGGGTGCCACTGCGTTCTGAGGTTCAGCGGACCGGACTGGTTCTGCAGCGAAACCAAGAAGTACTGCCGTTGATAGCAGCAAGAAACTGTGTCGGATGCGCATGAGCTTCGCCTTTCCGCAAGGGGGCAGTCACGGCCCCCTGATGCTTCTGTCTATAGTCTTGTAGAACGCAGCCTAACGGGATGGGTTCACCGTGTTCCTGCTTCGCCTTGGTTCTGGCAATGGGGCGCCAAGTGAGGCATCCGCTAGATGGCACTCGACCAGATGCAGATCCGTCTCTGCCACAGTACCGTGGTGGACATACTGGTAGCGCACGATGCCCACGCCAGGCACGAAGTCCATCTCCTGGTGATCGGGGTTGGTGCGGAGAACTAGGCGGTATTGCCTGCGGCCATCTCCTGGTGGAGCCCCCTTGATGCTCGAAAGCTTGGCCGGTGACACCTGCTCCACAGCCCAGGAGTAGAATCCTGGCTCGATGGGTCGGTCCGTCATGTTCCCGAATCCCGCACCCCGCCGCAGCGGCAGCTGCAGGAAGACTGTCTCCTCGGAGAGCGTACCGGCGGGGATCGGCTTCCCGGCCTTCACCGCAGCCAGGACCTCTTGACGCTGGTCTCCCTCGATGCGATGGAATCGACCGCCCTTGGCCTGGACGATGAGGCTGTCGCTAGGCGCCTTGCCCTCCTCGTACCAGGCCAGGTCGCTGGGATGCCCCTTGATGACCGCGACCGTTCCCGCCTCGGTGGCGAAGGTCTCCGCCACCTGCATCTTCCAGGTCAGCGCAGCTTCCTTCACCTGGTTCGAGTTGGCAACCGTCCACTTCGTCTGGCCCTTGTAGACCCAGTAATTGCCGCGCGTCAGCGGGAAAGAAGCATTCTCCAGATTCACTGTTCGCACGTAGGTCTCATAGGGCTCGGGAATCCCCTTGTACCATTTCAGAAGGACCCGATACTCAAGGCCCGACTCTGTATATCCGTAGATGTGCCCATCCTGAATGACTTTCAGGCGCGGTGCGAAGTCGAACACATCTCGGGGGGCGTTCTTCAGGTGGAAGTTCCACATATGGCTAGCCGCAACATACTCGGGGGTCCGCCGCCACGGCTGATGTCCTTCTTGGTTAACGGACTCTTCGGCACCGCGGGCGGCCTTCTCCCAGTTCACTTGACGGTATGCTTCCCACCCCTCGTAAGGAATCCGAGTCCATCCGCTCTCAGCCAGAGTCGCCACAGCCTTCTCGTTCAGAAGTGAAGGAAGAACTTCGTTCGTCTCAGGGCGGGAACGACATGAAGTCAGGCCAGCGCAAAGGAATGCACAGAGCACGAGCACAGTCCACGTCCGGCACGGTGTCACAGCACTCCCTCCTATCATCACATATGGGCTTGCTCTGCTGGTTCTTTCAGCAATTCCGGGGGGATGCCGGCGCTCCACGCCGCCATCGGGCGCCAGGTGCGGAGGGGCGGTTGGACGGGCTGGCCCGCTGACTCCTTCACTGCTTGGACTCCTCGCCCCTGATCTTCTTCAGCGCCGAGGCGGCGGCGGCGTGCATGGATTCCCGCCTGAGCCTTTATCGGAGTACATCAGAGCATGTCTCCTGCTTGTAGCCGCAGCCTGCGCCGACGCACAACCCACAGCACAAGAGCAGCCAGAACGCATGCCGCTCCGGCGCTTACTCCGACAACCAGGAGCGCACTGCGGCGCTCCTTGGCAAGCTTTGCAGCTTCCCATGGTGGGACAGGCAGCGGCGCTGGAACGGGCTTCTGGCGGATGATCAGCCGTGGCTGGAAGCTCCCCGGGATTCTCGAGGCCTCGGGGACGAGCTCGGGGTGGATGGCCCATGATTGCGTCAAGGACAGCTCTGTCTCCGGATGGGACGGCGATGGACCGTCGGCCACCCAGTATGGGCCGTCGGCCACTAAGTCCGGTATGCCGTCGCCGTTGTCGTCCCACTCGCGGCGGATAACCGTGCCGCTCTGGTCATACCAGCACCAGGAACTTGGCCACTTGCCGGGAGCGGCGGTATGGTACTGGATGTTCCCGACCGAAGGCCGGCCCCAGCGCCAATTCCGAATGCTGTCTTTGCCAACGGCACAGCTGAGTTCCCAGTCCGGGAAGAGCTTGCCGTTCTCCCACCATTCGCGGAAATGGTCCGGCAGCACGTCCGGGCCGCGGTAGCCCAGGCCGGCGTAGGCTTCCCTTGCCAGACTCTTGTCGGGCCGCAGCCAGCGGTAGTGCTTGGTGCCGGTGTCATCGGCCTCCGTGGTCATGGTCCAGCCCCGGCTCTTCCCGACCTCGATCCAGGCCTGCAGCTTCTCGCGGACGTCGATGGCCTCTTCGCCCTGATACAGCTGGCGCATGGCCTGGTCATCGACCTCGTATGGAAACCGGCGTGCCAGCTGGTGGTCGAGCCACTTCTTGAGGTACCCCCACCGCTCCAGGTCCCACGCCAGTCTCTTGGCCAGGTCATCTTCCTTCCTGAGCGCAGCGAAGCCTTCGCCCGCTTTGAAATACAGGATGAAGTTCTCCGGTGAGTTGCGATCCCCGTAGAACACCTCCAGACCGGCGAAGTCGCCCACGGCGTAAAAGTCGACATGGCTCTTGTCGGCCTGGGGATCCACGGGCCTAATGCCGCCCAGCGTAATGGCCCGCGGATGGAAGCAGGGCAAGGAGTAGGTCTTGGCCGGTTTCTCGGTCTTCTCGCCGAAGATGGCCACCAGATCGCGCTGCTTCAGAACAGACAGGCGCTTCTTCAGTGCGAGGACCTCCTCGTCCAACTTCTTCAGCTGAAGGTTCTTCTCTTGGAGCCTGAACACAAGCGAAGTGTCGTCAAACTCGTCCGTGAGCAGCATGCCAATGCACGCGTAGGCCGGACCGGCGAGGACCGCACCCAGCACCGCCCAGGCGATGATGGCCTTGTTCAGTGAACGGGACGCAACTTCCATTGCGCTTCTCCGGCAGTCTCCTCCCGTCATTCTCCCCGCCTCTCGGCGCGGCGCAAGCTGGCCTACGAAGAAGCGCCGCTCCCCGCCGTCCACGCCGCCATCGGCCGCCAGGTGCGGAGGGGCGGTTGGACGGGCTGGCCCGCTGACTCCTTCACGGCTTGGCCTCCTCGCCCCTGATCTTCTTCAGCGCATCGGCGGCGGCGGCGCGGACCTGCTCTGACTTGTCTGTCAGACCACGTTCGAGCCCGGGGATGCTCGCCCGCGCGGCTGGGCCGATGCAGCCAATCGATTTAGCGGCATTCATCGTCGGCCAGATCCGCCACATCGCCAAGAACCAGGCGCTGATGGCGGAGACTTTGCGGCGGGTCAAGGACGAGGTCCGGGGCGCGGCCAAGACGCTGGAGGATGAGCGGTCCGAACTGGCCGGCGAGGTTCAACGCCTCAATCGCGAGCTGAAGAACGCCGCCGGCCGGGAGTCCCCGGCGCGGCTGGCCGATATCCAGGACCGGCTCCGAATGGCCGACCGCAGGATGACCGAGATCGACGACGAACTGGCCAGGCTGGAACGACGGATGCCCGCCGACAGGGAGTTCGAGAGCGCGTTCAAGCTCTTCGATCCCCTCTGGGAGACGCTCGCGCCGCAGGAACAGGCTCGGGTGATCGAGCTGCTCGTCAAGCGCGTCGACTACGACGGCCAGAAGGGGAAGGTGGTCGTGACCTTCCACGATAGCGGCCTGGCCAAGCTGGCCGAGAGCCTGGCCAGCTGAGGAGGCAGCCATGAGCGATGGCCTGACGGTGGAGCTGACGGTCCATTTCAAACAGGGCACGCGGGGCGTCAAAGCCCTCGTGGAAGGCGAGGCGAAGCCGGCCAAGGCCGCGCCTGACCGCCTGCCGCGCGTCGCCCACCTCATGGCCCTGGCGATCAAGATGGACGGGCTCCTGCGCCACGGGGTGGCCAAGGACTACGCCGACCTGGCCAGGCTCGGCCGGGTCAGCCGGCCAAGGATGACGCAGATCATGTGCCTGCTCAACCTGGCGCCCGACATCCAGGAATCGGTCCTCTTCCTGCAGCCGGTCAGAGCAGGCTACGACCCGGTCACGGAACGCGACATCAGGAAGATCGCGGCGGAGATGGAGTGGCGGAAGCAACGGGTCATGTGGAAGCTTCAGGGCAAGTAGCCGACAGCGCCCGACACAGGTCCCTGGGCCGCTACAGGGAAGATCATTTTGTGCCGGAATTTGCTTGACGAAACATGCTTGCATGATAGACTGAATATAGATTCATAGTCTGAGGATAGATTCGCGAGGACACCATGCCACGAATCAGCAAACCCGCCACTAAGGCTCGCAGAAAGAAGGAGGATGAATTGCGCCACGCGACCGTCCTCGACGCAGCCGAAAAGGTGTTCCAGGTTGAGGGCTATCAGACTGCCACGGCGGAGAAGATCGCGGCCAGCGCCGGCGTGTCCGTGGGCACGATCTACAACCTCTTCGGGAGCAAGAAGCGGATCTACGCCGGCATAATCAGCCGCATCGCTCAGCAGATGCTCGATTATGTGAAGGACAGCATCTTACCCATTGAGGACTCGGCACTCGCCATCGAACGTCTCATCTTGTTCCGCCTGTCGAACTTCGAGCGGCAGAGGTTGTTCCTCGTTCTGTTCTCGTGTGAGCGGTCTTCCGGCGCCTACCCTGATCCGGAAACGCTCTCCGAGAAGATTAGGGCGCAGTATGGCAGCTACTTGGACTACGTTGCGAGCATCTTTGAGCGCAGCCCGCATAAGGACGCGTCCGAGACGAGGCGTGCTCTCCACTTGGCGCTCAGTTTTGAGGGGGTGCTTAACGCATTTGTCGGCTATTGGAGCGGCCCCGGAGCACATAAGCAGCCAGTCAAAGCGCGAGCGCGATACATAAAGGACGCTGTCATGCGGATGGTCGAACTGCGGCGAACTGGCTCTGACGCGGAGAGTGAGGCGACGGCAAGCGAACAACGTGACATCTACATTACTAGCTTTGACCTTGTGCGCCTAAAGGAGCTCATCACTGTGGCCCGAGGTTTCGGGGCTGCGGACGCTGCCGTTCACCTCAACGAACTCGGGACCAGGCTGTCGTGCGGCAAGATCGTAGACCCCACACTTGTGCCTCATGACGTCCTAACAATGAACTCCAGGTTCCGTTTGAGTGGCGCCTCCGGCGGCGAGGCCAGCGTACTTTGCCTGGTGTTCCCGGTAGATGCGGACAAGGACCCATCGAACATCTCGGTCCTTGACCCACTGGGTACATCGCTCCTTGGCCGGCGTGTGGGCGACACAGTCGAAGCCCACAGCCCGAACGGCAGCAGGCAGTACAAGATACTGGAGATCCTCTACCAGCCTGAGTCTGCCGGCGACTACCATCGCTAGACAGACGCAGGGAGAACCATTTGCGCCGATCAGGAAGAATACCATGGGAACCAACGGCAACGAAATCATCCTGTCAGACCGCGATCACGCGCGCCTCAGTGAGTTGGTCGAGACGTTGCGCCTGCAGCTAGACCGGTCGGGGGCATCTGTGGAATCGTCACGCTGTCTGGAGCTCTTAGAGAAGGAGCTTGACCGGGCGTGCGTTGTGAACCTCGCCGACTTGCCAGCAGATGTGGTGGCCATGAACTCGCGCGTCGTCGTCCGAGACCTAGACTCCGGCGAGAAGCTGGCTTACGAGATAACTTGGCCCGGCGAAGGCGCGGCTGAGCAGCAAAGCATATCGGTGCTTGCGCCGCTGGGCATGGCCTTGCTGGGCTATCGCACCGGACAGGTCGTTGAGTGGCCGGTGCCGGCAGGCGTTCGCAAGTTGAAGATCGTCACGGCAAGCCAGCAGGCCGTTAAGAGGAGCTTGTCATGAGTACGAGGCATTGCGCGAGGTATCCAGGCGCAGCATTGCTGATCAGCCTCCAGGTCTCCGGCGGCTGGTTGGGAGAGGAGGTCTGCAATGAGCCAGGGGCGTGATCGAGACATTCTT
>JAKLDR010000060.1 GCA_022703445.1 Planctomycetota bacterium
CTGTGCCTGAGCCAAAGCGCAACGTCGTTCTCGATGGTCTTCGGAAAGAGTTTCACTGTGACCCTGTGGTACGGCCCAGTCATCGCTTCATGACCCCAGACGAGGTGGTCGAACTAGCCAGGGGGGGGCTGATCGATGTGGGTGCGCACTGCGTGAGCCACACGCTGCTGTCCGCCCTGTCCGTGGCAGAACAAGAGCGGGAGATTGCAGGAAGTAGGGTGCGACTGGAGGCGCTAATGAGCCGTCCGGTTACGGCGCTTTCCTACCCATTCGGGTATCGCGGTTCCTACACTGCTGAGACCGTGCGATTGGCCCGCGAATCAGGCTTCCACTTGGCCTGTGCCAATTTTCCAGGTCTCGTTACGCGCGGGACCAGTCCTTTTGAGATGCCCAGATTCCTTGTGCGCGACTGGGATGGTGACGAGTTCGCTCGCCGGTTGGATGGGTTCTTCCGTGGCTGATTCGCCAGGATCAAGCCGGTCGCCGCTGAGCATCGTCCAGGTGAGCACCTGGGAGGTGGCCGGCGGCGCCGAGAAGACCGCCCTGGCGCTCCACCACCACTACCGCAAGCTGGGCCACCGGAGCACCCTGGTGGTCAAGGGCAAGGTCTCCGACGATCCGGACGTCCTGGTCATCGACAACTCGGCCCGTGAGAAGACGCTCTATGGCCGGCTGATGAGCCTGCTGGAGAGGAAGCTCGGCCTGGAGGCCTTCTACTACCCCGGCAGCCACAGGATCCCGGAGTTGGTGGGCCGGCCGTGGGATGTTCTGCACCTGCACAACCTGCACGGCGAGTACTTCGACCTCTCGGCGCTCCCGGCGCTCACCAAGCTCGCGCCCACCGTGCTCACCATGCACGACTCCTGGGCCTTCACCGGTCACTGTGCCTGCCCACTGGACTGCAGGCGCTGGCAAGACGCCTGCGGTCATTGCCCGGATCTGCGGCGATCTCCAAGGATCAGGCGGGACGCCACCCGCTTCAACCTGCGCCGGAAGCGGAAGTACATCGGCGGCTCGCGGCTGTGGCTCACCGCCCCGTCCCAGTGGATGCTCGACCAGGCGAAGAAGACCTGCCTGGCGGACAAGCCCATGCGGGTGGTGCCGGTGAGCGTCGAGCTCGACGTCTTCACGCCGGGGTCAAAGTCCGAGGCCCGGGCCAGGCTGGGCCTTCCGCCGGACCGCCCCATCGTCCTCTTCTGCGCCAACGGCGGGCTGATGAACGACCTCAAGGACGGGGTTACCCTGCTCAAGGCTGTTGCCCTGCTTGTCGGGAAAGTCCCGGGCCTTCTCCTGGTGGTGGTCGGCGGCACCGGTATCCCGGGGGGTTCTGCCGGCCTCAAGGGCTGCATCGAGGCCCGGCCCCATGAGGCTGACCGGCAGCGGATGGCAGACTACTACCGCGCTGCCGATGTCCTGGCCCACGCCACCAAGTCGGAGAGCGGCGGGATGACCGTCGTGGAGGCCATGGCCTGCGGCCTGCCGGTGGTGGCCACACGGGTGGGTGGAATACCGGAGTATGTCGAGGACGGCAAGAGCGGGGTGTTGGTGCCGGCGGGCGACTCCGGGATGCTTGCCAATGCCATGGCGTCGGTGCTTTCCGACAAAACCGTGTCCCAGTCGGTAACCTATAGAGGTGTTCACGCCGCGGCGCAGTACAGCCTGGAGTCACAGGCTAAGAGTTATCTTGGCCTCTACTCCGAGGCACTCGCCATACCTGGTGCAGTCCATGAGTAGCCTGCCTCGACTTTCCATCCTCGCCCCCTCCTTCAACCAGGGGGCCTACATCGAGCAGACCATCAGGTCTGTGCTCGACCAGGACTACCCCGCCCTCGAGTACATGGTCGTCGACGGCGGCTCGACCGATGGCTCGGTCGAGATCATCCGGAAGCACGCTCCGCGGCTGGCCTGGTGGGTCAGCGAGCCCGATAAGGGGCCCTATGATGCCATAAACAAGGGGTTTGCGCGAAGCTCTGGCGAGATCATGGCCTGGCTAAATAGTGACGACCAGTACCTGCCGGGGGCCCTCCGGGCGGTCGGCGAGATCTTCGCCCGGTTCCCCGAGGTCGAGTGGCTGACCAGCGCCACGCCGGTGAACATGAACGCCGAGGGGCAGCCGGTCTTCGTCGCCCATCTCGATGGGTTCAACCGCAGCGCCTTCCTGCGGGGCCAGTGGCTCTTCCCGGACGCCGGCCGCGGGTGGATCCAGCAGGAGTCCACCTTCTGGCGCAGGTCGCTCTGGGAGAAGGCCGGCGGAAGGCTGGATACCTCGTACTCCCTGGCCGCCGATTACGACCTCTGGGCGCGCTTCTGGAAGCACGCCAGGCTCTATGGCGTGAAGGCCCAGCTTGGGTGCTTCCGCCAGCACGACGCCCAGCGGAGCCGCGTGGCCGCCGACGCCTACCAGGCCGAGGCCCGGGAGTCCTTCCGGAAGCACGGCGGCCGGCCCTACTGGGCGGTGGAGAAGCTCTTCCGGCGCACGGTCGGCCGGCGCCTGGCATCGTTCGCCCGCAGGCGGAGCGCTTTCAGGCCCCTCCTCTCCTCCCTCGGGCTTATCTACCCGACCGAGCTGGTCGTGCGGGATGGAGACGGCTGGAAGATCGAGCCGAGCTGCATATCATAGGGGGCGCGGGGGAAGGAAAGGGCTTGTGGCATGACGGGGGACGGGGGCATTCGGCATTCGGCTTTCGGCTTTCGGAACGGCCAGCCGTTGTTGTGCCGAAAGCCGAAAGCCGAAGAGCCGAAAGCCGGCTGCCTCTAGGCTCCCCATGAAAGTCGTCCGGATCATCAAGGACTGGGCCTGGCCCGATCTGCGGCGGCAGACGCCCGGGCAGACCGGCGAGTGGGGCGGCGTGCGGCTGGCGCTCGAGCCCGTCGAGTACTACGACTACGTCCTGGTCCTCAACCGCGTGCGCCACACCACGACCGTCCGTTGCGCCCCGGAGAACATCTGGGCGCTCATGCAGGAGCCGCCCTGCGACGACCGCCGGCGGCTGCACAAGGGTGCCCCGGAGTTCGCCCGCATCTTCACCACCGACCCGACGCTGACCGGACCGCGCTACGTCCACTGCCAGCCGGCGTTGCCCTGGCACGTAAACCGCGACTACGATTTCCTTGCCAAGTGCCCGCCGCTGGACAAGGACCGCGACCTCTCCTGGGTGACGAGCAGCCTGGCGACGCTCCCTGGCCACCGCCGGCGCCTGGGCTTCCTCAGGAAGATCACCGGCCAAGTCCCCTTCGACCTCTTCGGCCGCGGTTTCCAACCCATTGATGACAAGTGGGATGCGCTGGCCCCCTACCGCTACTCCCTGGCGGTAGAGAACCACAGCAACCCGTACTACTGGACCGAGAAGATCAGCGACTGCCTGCTGGCCTGGACCATGCCCATCTACCACGGATGCACGCGGATCGCCGAGTACCTGCCGGCCGACTGCATGATCCGGCTCGACATCGACGACCCGGACGCCGTCGAGAAGATCCGCGAGGCCGTAGCCAGCGACCGCTGGAAGAAGAACCGCGACGCCATCGCCCACGCGCGCGAGCTGATTCTGAACAAGCACCAGCTCTTCCCGCTCGTAGCCGGGATGGTTGCCGAGCACGAGGCCGCAGCGGCCGGGGTGGTTCGGGGCCGCCCGCGCAATATCGAGCTTCACAGTGTCATGCAGTTCGACACGCCCCTCTGGCGCAGGGGGCTGCATACCCTTGAACTGGCTGTCAGGAAGCTGCGCAGAAGGGGTGGCTCTCCGTCCGGGGAACACAGACCATGACCACCGGCGTGGAGTTCTCGGTGGTGATCTGCACCTGCGGGCGGCTTGAGGGCCTGCGCGTGGTGCTTGAGGGCCTGGCCGCCTGCGAGGGAGCCAGGGAGCCCGGCTGGGAAGTGGTCGTGGTCGACAACCGGCCCGCGGCCGAGACCGAGACTCTGGTGCGCGGCTACGAAGGGCGCCTGCCGGTCCGCTACGTTCCGGAACCGGTCCCCGGCTCCAGCAGCGCCCGGAACCGGGGTGTCGTCGCCAGCCGCGGGGAGACCATCTGGTATCTGGACGATGACTTGAAGCTTGGTTCGGGGTGGCTATCGGCCGCCCGCTCCGCTGTTCGCGAACAGCCAGGCAGCGGTTTCTATGGTGGGAGACTCTTTGCCGACTGGGGTAATGTTGTCTTTCCGGATTGGTTCGACAAGAACGAGTGTCGGCATGCCAGTCCGGTGAGCATTGCTGGCAAGTACGACCTGGGCGATGCCCCGAGGTTGCTCTCTTCCGAAGAGATTGCCCTTGAGGCCAACATGGGAGTACGCCGGGGCGTGTTTGCGGCGGTCGGGGGCTTCAGGACAGACATGGGCATACTTCCGCATCGACCGCGCGGATTCGGGGAAGGGCCGGACCTGCTGGTCAGAGCGCGGGCCGCGGGCTTCCAGGGGTTCTATGTCCCGAGCGCATCAGCGCACCACTTCGGGGATTCTGCCAGGATAAGAGTCGGATATGTTCTGGCCTGGGCCTATAGCATGGGGCGCAGGGCGCAGCAGACCAAGGTGCTCCACCAATTGCGCCACGGCGGCTTTTCCTCTGGGTTCAGGCTGGTGGAGATCGCCAGGGCAGTCCTGCGTCTGCCCGCCTCTCTTCCACTGGCGCTGCTGGGGTGCTGGTTTGTCGGCAAGCGGCGGCGAGTTGGGTCTTGGATGGTATTGTCGCGCAAGCTGGGCCGCTTGGCGGAATGCTTTGCGGTGACTCCGGACTTGGCGTTGGATTGGCCGGAGGGGTTTCCCCGACCTGCCAAGCAGGCGAAGTCCGAGACCGGCCGCGAGGAAGGGGGTGGTCCGTGAGCAACTTGCCCAGGATCTCCGTGGTCATCCCCTGCCTTAACCGGGCAGCCTTCATCGAGAAGGCGATAGACTCGGTTTTGAGCCAGGACTACCCGGACATCGAGCTGATCATCATGGATGGCGGCTCGACCGACGGAACCGTCGATATCATAAAGAGATACGCGCCGCGGCTGGCCTGCTGGGTCAGCGAGCCAGACAGCGGTCAGTCGGCAGCCATCAACAAGGGGCTGAGGCGCATCACTGGAGAGTTGTTCGCCTTCCTGAACAGCGACGACTGGTACTACCCGGGTGCCTTCCGCGCCGCCGCGGAGGCCCTGGCCGCAGCCAACGCCGGGGTGCTGAAGCACCACTGGGTCAGCGGCAGCATCAAGGCGCTCTATCCGGATGGCAAGGAGCTGGTCTACCCGCTTCTGCCGGCGGACTACTCCGAACGGCTGCTGCGCGACCGTGGTTGGTGCGCTACGGGTCCGCGCATGCCATGCGGGTGGGGCAGTTGCTTCTGGCGGAGGGAACTGCTGGAGTTGGTCGGGTACTTCCGGGAGGATCTGCACTACACCATGGACGTGGAGTATCACGCCCGGCTATACCTCCACGGCTTCCCGCCGCTGCTGATCGAGCCGCTGATCGCCGGGGCGCTCCTGCACCCAGGCTCCAAGACGGTCGGAGGTACCAATAGCGGCGAGAAGGACCGGTTCTGCGGCTTCTTCGCTTCGCTCTTGTCGCCCCGGGAACTGCGTCGTGCCCGCTTTCTGACCGAAGTGCGGCGTATCGGTCGAATCAGCGGTGATTCCCGCCTGAAGTGGCTGGCTCCGGTGCGCCTGTTGACTTCCGGGGTGCCGTTCACGTATCCACTCCAATTCGCCAGCGGACTTATGCACCGGGTTCGCGGCCAGAAGTGGTCAGGGCAGGGGTGGTAGGCGCTCCCTACTTGTCCCCGATGAACATGGCATCGGCCCACTTCCAGCCATTGGTTTGGTCGAAGGCCACGCCGGTGAAACCGAAGAATCGGTAGCCGCGCGAGCGCAGCAACTCCATAACCTCGCCGCACCATGTCTGGCCTTCGTAGAGGTCCACAAACAGCACCTCAAGGAACAGCCCTCGAACCGTCTCTGGCTGCAGCAGATCTCCGGCGCCTGCCAGCACCTGCCGTTCATAGCCTTGGGTGTCTATCTTGAGCAGGTCGATTCGGCGGATCGCCTCCCTGGAACAGAAGGTATCAAGTCGCATGACTGGTGTCTGGCAAGTGCCCACCGGAGTGCAGGTGCCCGACGGCGAGTACTGGTTGATCCGGCCGGAGTTTGGCAGCAGCGAGTTGGTTAGGTCGAAAACGTTTTGATGCAGCGTGGCGCTGCCATCATGCTCGCCCAGGGCGACCTGGAACGGCTTGATGCTCTGATCTGCTGCGACTTTGTGCTTGAGTTCATCGAACGCCGTGTGTCCTGGCTCGAAGGCGAAGACTGTGCTGTTCGGGAACTCAGAACGGAAACGGAGGGCTGCGCTGCCGCGGTTGGCCCCCACATCGAAGATCACGCTCGGAGAAGCATCATGGCGGAGCTGGTCAAGCCAGTTGCCGTACAGATCCGTGCTGCCTGGCGGCGGGGGATAACGGGATATCTGCAGCCCGAGACTCCGCGCGGCCTTCTTAATGAGCGCTTTCATTTAGTCATCCCTGCCGCGGGCCCTTGGCCCTGCCGCGGAGCCAGGCCAGCGGATGCATCGCCGCCCAAGCGAGTTTCATGGCCAGCCTGTCCCTCAGTTTCTCAACAGCCAGGTCGCCGCCATCCTTGAAGCGGGTGAGGTATGCCCGGGCCGCGGCAAGGTCGGTGTCGTCGAACAGGGCGGACAGATCGGAGACGACCTCGTAGTCTATCCGGCCCTGGAACTCCAGGCCCCGGAAGAAGACCTCCGGATACCTTCCGAAGGCATTGTACATGTAGCGGTCCGTATCGAAGAAAAGCGCGTGATATGCCTTCTGGAGCGGCCCGGACAAACTGTGGATCTTGCCCTTCTCCAGAAGCAGGATGCGTTTGCCGCGGCAGTTTAGAAGCCAGCGGTGAACATCGTTGAGGAAGATCAGTTCGTACAGGACGGAAGGGAACTCCAGGTAGCCCCGGCCGGCTACCCGCTCGAGCTCCGAGAGGAAAAGCGGCAGTTCCTCGGGCGTGACATGTTCGATGACATGCGAACATATCACATAGTCAAACTCCTTGTCGGCGAAGGGGAACCGCCCGCCATCGTATAAGACAGTTTTGGATGTGTCTATCCGGGAGCTCGTGAAGGCGTGCTGCTTGATGCTTTCCGCATCGGCGGAGTATCTCAAGTCCAGGCAAACTTCAGCCCGCGGATGGGGTTTTGCCCCCAGGCCCACTTCAAGGACACGATCAGAGGGCTTCAGGGACTTCAGGTGGTCGTGCAGAACCATGCCTTTCTATCGGACGCTACATCGGTTTTCCGTAGTCTTGGTCGGCCCCATATATGCCAGGCGATCTTCAGACTGCAAGCCATTAGTCCGATAAAGCTTACGGGTTCGTCGTGGTCTGAAAGGCCATCCCGCATGAGTTCTCGGACGAGTACCTGGCTCCCTGTCGGCTTCCGCAAAGCAGTCAGGTCCCTGCTCAAGGAATGGCAGGTCTGGCGCCTCCACCGCCGCGGCGTCCGCCGTGCCCGCCGCTTCGCCGGTCAGAAGGGGCTGAAGCTCCACCTCGGCTGCGGCCCGAACCTAAAGCCCAGCTGGGTGAACATCGATCTTCAGGCCGGTGCTGATCTGACGCTGGATCTGCGGGAACCGTTGCCGTTCGCAGACGGCTCCTGTGCGGTGGTCTACGCTGAGCACTTCCTGGAGCACCTGGACTACCCCAAGGCCGCCCTGCAGTTCCTGGAGGACGCCAGGCGGGTGCTCCAGCCCGACGGGTTGCTCAGCCTGGTCGTGCCGGACGTCGAGTACGCCATCAGGACCTGCCTGGCGCCGGAGACGCCGGAGTGGTTCGAGCACGCCAGGAAGCACTGGGCCTACCCCGACTGGTGCGTCACCCGGATGGACTTTCTAAACTACGTCTTCCACCAGAAGGGCCACCACCGCTTCGCCTACGACTTCGAGACGCTGACGCGTCTGCTGGGGCAGGCGGGCTTTGGCGAAGTGGCCAAGCGGGAGTTTGACCCCGCGTTGGACACCGAGCACCGGCGGATCGGCAGCCTGTATGTTCGCGCCAGCAACCCGACCCAGCCCGCACTCCCGCGATAGGCATGCTCAGCGTAGTCATCACCACCTTCCGCCGCGGCGAGATCCTCCGCCGGACGCTCCGCAGCCTGGCCGGCTGCAGCCGTCCCGCCGGGCTCGACTGGGAAGTCATCCTGCTCGACAACTCCGCCGGCCGCGAGGCGGAGCCCATAGCCCGGGAGTTCGCAGCCGAGCTGCCCATTCGCTACGTCTGCGAGACGGCACCGGGCGTATCCAACGCCCGGAACCGCGGCATCGCCGAGAGCCGGGGTGACGTGCTGTGGTTCGTCGACGACGACGTCGAACTGGCCGCCGGCTGGCTCCAGGCGGTCGAGGCGGCTCTGCGGGAGCGGCCCGAGGCCGGGTTCTTTCAGGGCAAGGTGGCGCCCAACTGGGTGGACTGCCCGCCGCCGGCCTGGGTCAATCCCGGGTTCGGCGGCCCCGAGAGTCACGCCGGAACCTACCTGTACTTCGACCTGGGCCCGGCCTCGCGGCCGCTGGCCCCGACTGAGCCGATCATCTCCGCCAATCTCGGGGTCAGGCGCGAGGTCTTCCGGAAGGTGGGCGGCTTCCGCACCGACCTCTGCCCCATCGGGAAGCAGCACCGCCTGGGCGGCGACACCGAGTTCGGCGACCGCGCCAACTCCGCCGGGGTCCGCGGCGCGTACGTGGCCGAAGCGGCCGCGCTGCACTACACGCCGGCGGCCAGGGCCTCGATCCGCTTCGCCCTGCGCTGGTCGTACCACCACGGCCGCGCCTCGCAGCAACTCAAGGCCATCCGCTGGACGAGGGCCGGCAGGTACTCGGCGCTCTTCGCCCTCTCGGAGCTGGCCAAGAACGGCCTGCGCTTCGTGCCGGAGCTCGCCGCGGCGGTGCTCGGCAGCCCCTTCGTGGGAGTCAAGCGGCGCGTGGGGTTCTGGATGAGGGTGACCTACCGCTGGGGCCGGATCACCAAGTGCCTGGCGAAGCGGCCGGATCTGGCGCTGGACTGGCCGGAGGGGCTGAGGGGGGGATAACGGCCGGCTATCGGCCATCGGCTTTCGGCACAACAACGGCTGGCCGTTCCGAAAGTCCAACCGCCGTGGCGGGCCGACAGCCCCACGTCCGCGGCTCTTCCGAATGCCCCACGTTCCCCGTTGTACCGAAAGCCGATAGCCGAAAGCCCCAACGTTCCTCGCTCACCACGAAAGCCACACTACTTATGTATAACGACTGTCGCATCCATTCTTGCTTATGTATTGCGACTGTCATGCCTCTTGACAGGCATACAAGCTTATGTATAACGAGTGTCATGGGCTGAAAGGCCGGCTTTCTGTGGTTGGGCTTTCGGCTTTCGGCACAACAACAGCTAGCCGTTCCGAAAGCCGAACGCCCCCCGCTCCCCGTTGTACCGAAAGCCGATAGCCGATAGCCGAAAGCCCCTTTCGTAGGAGTGAACCGTGCCCATCACCGAACGCCAGAGGCTCCAGGAATCCCGCCGCCGGATGGTCATGGAGGCGCTGGACCACGGGTTCACGGCGCGGGACGCGGCGGCGCAGTTCAACTGCTCGCTCCGGAGCGTCAAGCGCTGGCGCCGGCTGTATCGCCTGAGCGGTCTGCCGGCCGTCTCAGCCAGGGCTTGGCCGTGCAAGAAGGAGAAGCTGGACAGCTACCAAAGGGCCCAGCTGCTCACCATGCTCGACTCGTACCCGAGCGTCTTCGGCTACGATGGCCAGCGCTGGAGCCACTCCAAGATCGCCAAGCTGATCGAGGACAAGTTCCGGGTGCACTACCACCGCGACCACATCCCGCGGCTGCTCGAGGCCATCCGGCGTCCGCCGCCGGTGCCCCCGGCTCCTGACTCCGGCCAGGGTGGCCCGCCGCCGCTGCCGCCTGACCTCGGGGGTGGAGGACCGTACCCAGATGGATCGGGTCAGCCGCCGCCGTTCATGCCACCGCCGAGGGGCGGGGGTGGCGGGAGCTTTGGGCTGTAGCTGAAGGTCGGCTTTCGGCGGTTCGGCTTTCGGCTGTCGGCACAATAACGGCTGCCCGTTCCGAAAGCCGAAAGGCGGCCGTTGTTCCGAATGCCGAAAGCCCTTCGGCGGTGCTCAGGGCCGTGAGGCTCTCGAACGGCCGATAGCCGAAAGCCCTTTGGTCATGCCGCCGGCCGTGGCGGGCCGATAGCGGAAAGCGCTTCCGCCTTCCGTTGTCCCGAAAGCCGAAAGCCGAAGGCCGAAGGCCGAAAGCCGTCTGCGGTCTCAATCCCTGTGGTGCTGATGTCTCCGCCTTGAGAGCCTGCGCCAAGTGCGCTTCAGCCAGCGGCGGAGAAAGAGGTCGTACAGTACTACCCAGAAGATGGCGGCCAGGCTCACTGCGCCGAGCAGAACTATCATCCCACTGTCAGGCATCGTACACCCCTGGTTACCGGCGGCAGGTCAGTGCCTTGAGCCTAACACCAAAAGGCCCGGATGCAATGCCAGATACCGGAGAAGCCTCGTAGAGGCCGCTCCTTCCCTCCAGCCGAAGCCGGTTACGTCCGATAATATGATAGCAGGCTGTAGACTGTAGGCCGTAGGAACGGGAACGGCCGGCATTCGGCCATCGGCTTTCGGCTATCGGCACAACAACGGATGGCCGTTGCGAAAGCCGAAAGCCGGGAGTCAAGGAACCCTCATGCGCATCCTCCACATCGGCACGGGATACCTGCCCATAGTCGGCGGAGGCATCCCGCGCTACGTGGAGGGCCTGATGCGCGCCCAGGCGGCTGGTGGCCACGAGGTGTTCTACCTATGCACCGGCAGGCTTGATATGACTCTGCTGCCCAGAGTGCGTCGTTGGTTCATGGGCAAAGTGGCGGTGTGGGAGCTCATCAATCCGCGGATAGAGGCCGGCGCTGCTCAGCGGCCGATGCGTCCAAGCCTGGAACTCTCCGAAGCCTGTGCCGAGAAGGCTGTCGCCAGAGCGGTCGGTGCGCTCAAGCCTGACGTGGCCCACATCCAGACCCTACAGGGCTGGCCGGCTTCCCTGACCAAAGTCCTGGCTGACCTGGGCATACCGGCGATCTACACCGTGCAGACCTACCAGACGGTCTGCCCCGTCCTGACCCTCTACGACCAGGTGGCCGGGGAGCTCTGCACCGACTTCGCCGAGGGTCGGCGTTGCGTGCGCTGCCTGGCCGCCAGGCCGTCGGCGTTCAAGGTTAGGATGATCCAAAGGCTGGGGATCGGGAAACTGATTTCGGCTGTCGGCTGTCGGCTTTCGGCTATCGGCACAACAACGGCTGGCCGTTCCGAAAGCCGAATGCCGAAAGCCGAAAGCCCCCCCTCCCTTCCCGCGTCCAGTCCCCAGTCCGAGATATACCGTCGTCGCCGGGAAGCCTTCGTCGCCGCGATGAACCGGCTGCAGATGGTCATCGGGATGAGCCGGCGTGTGACCGAGATCCTGGTCGGGTATGGGGTCGACGCCGCCAGGGCACGCACCGTCCACCTGGTGCTGGAGGATTTCGGCCGCATCCGCCGGAAGGAGCCGCGGACGCCGGCGCTCCCCCTGCGCTTCGCCCTGCTCAACAAGGCCACGCTCATGAAGGGCGCCGGGCTGCTCCGCGAGGCCTTCGCCGGCTTCGGCCCGGATCAGGTCCGCCTGCTCGTCTTCGGGACGCAGAACAGCGCCGGGGAGGGGCTGCTCCGCCCGCTCCTCGACTCGGGGGTGGCCGAGCTCAAGGGGCCGTACCGCCGCGAGGAGCTCGACGCCGTCATGGCCCAGGTCGACGTCGGCCTGGTGCCCTCCATCTGGGAGGAGGCCTACGGCTACGTTGGGCCAGAGTTCCTGGCGGCTGGCGTGCCACTCCTGGCCTCGCGGATCGGCGGGATGCCCGACTACGTCGAGGACGGAGTCAACGGTTACCTGCTGCCGCCGACCGATCCGGGCGCCTGGCAGGCGAAGATCCGGGAACTCGTCGCCAATCCGGCCGAAGTCGAGCGCCTGGCCCGAGGCATCAAGCCGGTGAAGACCATGCGCGAACACGGCCCGGAGCTGGAAGCCATCTACGCCGAGGCCATCGCCCTCATGAAGGTGGGGAAGTGAACCGGCCGGCCCGGGTGCTCTTCGTGACCCCCTCGCTCAAGGGCGGCGGGGCGGAGCGCGTGCTGGTCACGCTGCTCGGCCACCTCGATCCGGCCAGGTTCGAGCCGGTCCTGGCGACCTTCTTCGAGGGCAACGACTACCCCCAGCTGCTGCCGCAGAGCGTGCGGCACATCGACTTCCGGTGCTCCGGCCGGCTGGCGTTCCCGCGCCTCTGCCGCCGGCTGGCCCGGGCCATCTGCGAGGAGCGGCCGGACCTGGTTGTTTCCTTCATGAACTACACCAACCTGGTTGCCATCGTTGCCGCCGGCCTGGCGCGCATCGATGTGCCTGTGATCATTGTCGAACAGACGCCTCTGGCGCTGCATTTCGGCAACAAGCGCTCTCTGGGGCGGCGGTTCCGGCGGGCGGGGGCCAGATGGCTCTACCCGCGCGCCCGGGCGGCCATAGCCCCGAGCAAAGGACTGTGCGACGAACTGTCGGGGCAGTTCGGGGTGCCGGCGGTGCGCTGTCATGTCGTGCCCAATCCAGTGGACTTCGATCTGGTGCGCCAGGGAGCCGCCGATGCGTTGCCTGCCGATATTCCGGCTGACGGCCTACCACTAATCACAACCTGTGGCCGGCTGGAACCGCTCAAGAACCAAGTGCTTCTGCTGGAGGCATTTGCGGAAGTCCGGAAAGATCATCCGGCCAGACTCTGTCTCCTTGGCGAGGGCCCTGAGCGAGGCCGGTTGCACCGAAGAGCCAAGGAGTTGGGTTTGGCGGACAGCGTGATCATGCCCGGGTTTCAGCGCAACCCATTCCGGTATCTCGCCGCCAGCACAGTCTTCGCCCTGACATCCAACTGGGAGGGCTTCGGGAACGTCATCATCGAAGCCATGGCCTGCGGCGCCCCGGTGGTGTCCTCGGACTGTGATTACGGCCCCCGAGAGATCATCCGGGACGGTGAGAACGGACTGCTCTTCCCGCCCGGCGACCGGCAGGCGCTGGCGGAACGTCTCTCGCGCTTGCTCGGGGACGCGGCTCTGCGTGTGCGCTTGGCCGACGCGGGCAGACAGAGTGCGTTGCGGTACGATGCCGAGGCGGTGGCGCGGCAGTACGAGGCCATCATAGACCGGGTACTCCTTGCGGACTCATCCGGCGGAAGACCATGAAAGTCCTCGTCCTCAGCCACCTCTACCCCCGCCCCAACGACCCGGGCCAGGCGCTCTTCATCAGCCGCCAGATCCAGGCGCTGGCCGCCCTGGGCGTGGAGTTCCGGATCGTCTCGCCCGTCCCCTGGAGCCCTCCCCTCCCCGCCTGGAGCGCCCGTGCGCGGCGCACGCTGGCCGGGGCGCGCGCGACGCCGGCCGAGTGGGAGATCGACGGCGTCCGGGTCGTCGCGCCGCGCTACCTCAAGCTGCCCGGGGCGCTCGACTTCGGCCTCTTCGGGCCGCTCTACTTCCGGGGCGTGCGGAAGCTCGCACGCGCCATCCAACGCGAGTGGCCCTTCGACCTCATCCACGGCCAGATGCTGGTCCCCGACGGCTACGCCGCCGCGCGGCTGGGCCTGGAGCTGGGCGTGCCCTCGGTGGCCACCGAGCGCGGCTACCTGCCCACCCAGCTGGCCGGGTCCGGCGGGCTGCGCCGGTCGGTCCGCTGGACCATGGAGAACGCCACCCAGACGGTGTTCGTAGCCCGGGCCATGGCCGACCTGGCCTGCGAGTTCGCCCGGCCCAGGCGCCCGGCGCGGGTGGTCTATACCGGCCTCGATCAGGAGCGCTTCCAGCCGGCCGACCGGAGCGCGGCCCGCCGGAGCCTGGGCCTGCCGGCCGATGCGCCTGTGCTGCTCTTCGTCGGCCACAACGCCCGCAAGAAGGGCCTCTACGTCCTCTTCGAGGCCCTGCCGGAGATCTGGAAGCGCCACCCCGGAGCGGTGCTCTGCGTCATCGGCAAGGACGCGGCCTCCCCGGAAGTCCAGTCCGCGGCCGCTAACCTCCAGCCTCCAGCCTCCAACCCCCAACCTCCCACCTCCAACCCCCAACCCCTGCCCCCCAACCCTCAACCCTCGTCCCGTATCCTCCTGCTGGGTCCTCGTCCCAACGACGAACTTCCCTCCTGGTACGCCGCCGCCGACCTGGTGGTGCTGCCGTCCTTCCGCGAGGGACTGCCCAACAACCTGGTCGAGGCCGCCGCCTGCGCCCGGCCCATCGTGGCCACGGCCACCGACGGCATCCCCGAGGTCGTCACCGACGGCGCCACCGGCCTGCTGGTGCCCAAGGGCGACGCCGGCGCGCTGGCCGCGGCCATCGGCCGGCTGCTGGCCGACCCGGAGCTCGCCCGCCGCATGGGCGAGCGCGGTAGGGAGATGGTCCTGGCGCGCTTCTCGTGGGAGCGGCACGGGCGGGAGATGATGGAGGTGTATGAGGAGGCGGTGCGCCGCGGGGCTTTCACCGCAGAGGGCGCTGAGTAGCGCAGAGGACGGCATCGTTCTCGTTCTCGGACAACAACAACAACGGCTGTGTAACCGCAGATGCACGCAGATACACGCAGATGACAACAGCCACAACAACGGATGCTGCGCTGTTGTTGTGCTTGGCGTCTTGGCGTCTTTGCGTGAGGACAACGGCGGGGCGGCATGGCCAAAAGGGCTTTCGGCTATCGGCATTCGGCATTCGGCATTCGGCTTTCGGAATGGACGGGCCGCCCGTGGAGAGCCTTGTCACAGCCCCCCAACCTCCCACCTCCAACCCTCAACCCCCAACCCCCAACCCCCAACCGGCCAGGTCCCTTGCGCGGGGGCGCGGGCGTACGTATACTGTCTGTAGATGCTACGTAGCGCACGGCGAAGGAGGATCCGCCCATGCCCACCACCAAGCTGACGCTGAGTGCCGACCGGGAGCTGCTGGCCAGGGCCAAGAAGCTGGCTGCCGAGGAGGGCACGTCGCTCTCCTCCATGTTCGCCCGGATGCTGGAGGCCGTGCTCCGGGAGCGTCGGAAGGCCGGCCGGCCCGGGCCCCTGACCCGCAAGGCCACCGGACTGGCCAGGCTCCCGCGCGGCAAGAGCGACAGCGAACTGGTCGCCGACGCCCTGGCCGACAAGTACGGCGCCTGACCGTGCGCGTCCTGGTCGACACCAACGTGCTTCTGGACGTGCTCGCCGGGCGCGAGCCGTTCTACCCCGAAGCGGCGCGCATCTGGACCCTGGCCGAATCCGGAGCGGTCGACGCCTGCATCGCGGCCATCGGCTTCAGCAACTGCTTCTACGTCATGCGCAAGCACGGCGGCCAGCGCAGCGCCGAGCAGGCCGTCCGGCTGCTCCGCGACATCTTCACCCCGGTGGAACTGACCGCCAGGATCATCGGCCAGGCCATCGATTCCGACCTGGAGGACTTCGAGGACGCCATCCAGTTCCACTCGGCCATCCACGCCGGGGCCGACTGCATCGTCACCCGCAACCCGGATGACTTCCCGAGGGACGCGGTCTCCATCCTGACCCCGGCGGAGTTCCTCGCCACCCACGGGACCGAGTGACGGGCTGACGCGCCGCGCGCTCCCTGACGGGAGGGGCACTGCGGGCGGCATGGCCGAAGGGCTTTCGGCTATCGGCCGTTCGAGAGCCCCTTCGGCAGGCTCAGGGCCCTGAGCAGAGTCGAAGGACTCACGGCCCTGAGCACCGTCGAAGGGCATTCGGCTTTCGGAATGGACGGGCCGCCCGTGGAGAGCCTTGTCACAGCCCCCCAAGCTCCCACCTCCAACCCCCAACCCCCAACCGGCCCCTCCACCCCCATCCGCCGGATCGATATCGCACAAATTTCCCGGAAAAGATCTTGACTGCACATGTGCAATGAATAATATCCGCGCCCGATAGCGGTTTTGAGGCACCAGTCCCTTTGGATCAGTCGCACGCGGCAGGAGTTACGCAAATGGTCAGCCCCAGGTACTCCGGCATTGTTACAGTCCCACCCCTCTGCACATTGCTCTGCATATCACTGCTGGTATCAGCCGTGGTCTGCCCGGTGGTCCGCACCGGCGGAGCGGTGGCGGGGGAGGAAGGTCAAATCACGAGTTCAAGCTGGCCGCTCGGCCAGTAATGGTTTTGTGACACGAGGGAATGGGTAAGGAGACACCAAATGCTCGGACGGTACTCAGGTACAGCGGCGGTTCTGACGGGGATCCTTGCGTGGTCTGTCCTGGCGGCGCCCGAGGCGCGCGCGGACTGGGTGAAGGCTGCGTCGGCGACAGGCGCCAACTGGGCGGGGCATAGCAAGGCTTCGGACCTGGACCCGGCCAGCTATGCCTCCGATCAAATCAACAAGGGCGACTGCTGGGGCAATCCGCTGGTGCTAACCTTCACGGGCAGCGACCCAGCCAAGCCCCGCTATCCGGCCAGCCGCGTGCGGTTCAATGCTGATCGCTGGGACGGCGCGGTGGACAAAGTGAAGGTGAAAGTCGTATTCGCAGACGGCGAGGCAATCGAGAAGGAGTTCTACGCCAAGAACGGCGATGCGGTTGTCGGCGAGAACGCCCCGGACGGCTACCCCAACGCCGCCTTCAAGGAGATCACCTTCGACAAGAAGGTCGTGAGCCAGGTGGAGTTCTCCTTCCACTACACGAAGGCCGGCTACTACTTCTGGCTGTACGAACTGCAGATCTTTGAGGAGGTGCCGCCGATCGGCCAGCCCTCCGGCGTCACGCTCGACCCCAGCGCCATCACCGCGGTTTCAGCGGTGCTGCACGGCCGGGTGGAGAAGGATGGCGGTGCGCCCTGCACTGCGGTTTTCGAGTACGGCACGACTCCCGAGTGCGACGGGGGCGTCAAGGCGGCGACGGGCACCTTCGGGTCCGGCGGGGAAGCGGTCGCCCAGATCGCCGGGCTGCAGACCGGCCGCCTGTACTATTACCGTCTGAAGGTCACCAATCCTGCAGGTTCGACCGTGCCGAGCGCCGTTGGCGTGAAGACCTTCGTGGCCTGCCCGGAGGAGTCGGAGGACGGAGTTCTCTGGACGGCGCCCGTCGCTATCGGTGCCGATACCGGCGCCCAGTGGGAGACTCCGGGGGCCGCCTTCGACGATTGGGACGCCAGCGCCGCGCGGTGCTATCACATCATCCACGACCCGGAGCTGTGGAGCCCCTACCTGCACCTCAGCCCGCGGCAGCCCGGCCTCTACAGCGGACTGCGCTTCAAGGCCGCCAAGCCTGACTCGTACATAGACAAGATCCAGATCGACATCCTGACCAGCGGCGGCTGGAGGCCGCTGTACGACCCCGGCTCCGATGGCCAGGGTGGGATCGTCTTCGAGCATAACCAGTTCACGACGGTCGCCTTCAAGGATGTCCCCGGCCTGGACAGCGCCTACCACCTCTATCCGATCCTGGACTGCCGCATCCGCTTCCACATGGCCACGGCGGGCGTGGGGCAGTACTGGAACCTGTACGAGTTCGACTTCCGCCAGATCGGGGTGAACCTGATCGCGCCGGGAGTGCCGTATCACGGGGAAGAGGAGCCGGGGGTTTGTCTGTTGGCCAAAGCGACGGGTGCGCCGCTGACGGTCCGATTCGGTTCTGGCGTCGAAACGCTCAACACTGGAACCGTCTCCATCACCAAGAGCGGGAAGGCCGGCGTATTCCTGGATCCGGAGTGCACGCAGCAACTAGACCAGCTGGTCTACGATCTTGCGGTTGTTGCGGATCGCGCAGCATTCGCGAGTCGTATTCTGAACAGAACACTTTATGTCACCGGTGCGGCCAGGAGCGAGGCGCGAAACGACAGCTCGGTGGCCTGCTTCCTGGGTAACTTCGGGACGTCGGTGTCGGATCGTGTCAACTACACAGCAGCTGAGCTGGAACTGCTTCGGGGTAAGCTGGAGGTTGCGTCAGGCCGCGGGATGAAAGGCGGGGCTCGGGAGGTTCTGGAACTGCTCCCCGAAGACGCTTCGATCCCAGCCAGTTCTCCTGTGCCGGTCATTGCGGTCACGGCGAAGAACGTCGGGAACGTGCGGCTGAACGCCGCTAAACGGCTGATAGTGGACGTCGATCTTTCCGGAACAGTGCAGTATCCAGTTGCCGATATGATCGACGGTGACGCGGCCAACCCCTCAGAGGTCGTGATCGAAGTTGCGGCCGAAACCAGTGTCTCCGCCCCGCTGGCCGTTGTTCCGGAGCCCAAGTGCCTGTTGAGGCCGTATGCCAAGAGTTTCACGTGGGCGAAGCGGATTACGGACGTTCCTGTCGACAAAGGACGCATGCCGATCGTCATCAGGTGCGCTGAACCGGTATTCGGCAATGCAGCTTACCTGCGGCTGACTTTCACGGTCAAGGCTGTCAACGAGCCCACTAGGCCCACCACCGATCTTTGTGCGGCATCGTTCGGCTCGATACTGGATCACAATCTGGTGCAGCCACTGGCTGTGCAGCTGAATTTCGGGACCGCACGTTCGGTCGCGCAGCTAGTTGGTGCCGGGCCCAACGGGATAGGGGTGCGGGCTCATGATACATGGCGGACTCCGCGCAAGACCTTCGATACGACAGCGGGATTCGTTGCGGAGCAGGATAAGCTTGCCCGAATTGCCTCGACGCCGGCGGGCAGCATCGAGATCGTGCTGACGGATGTGTCAGGACTCACCTTCGACGACACCAAGCGCGATTTCTTCGTCGCCACCCTGTATATCCCGGCGCTGTGGCAGGAGGCGAAGGACAGGCCGACTGTTAAGTTCGTGGAGACAGGTGACAGCACCAACGTCTTCGAAACGGAAACTGTCTCGGCCACGATGCGACTTGTGGCTAATCTTGACGTTGACAAGAAGGATGACATCGAGGTCGATCTCGCCAGAATAAGGTTCGACGGAACGACGCAGGCTGAAATCCTGAAGGCGACTCTTGCGGAGACCGAGAACGCATCCCGGATCTTCAAGAACCAGGATGAAACCGTGTCCGTGAGCATCGCGCGGCAGACCGGCGTGCTTGGTTCCATTGCCGCGCAACTGCTGCTGAAGGTCTCCAGCACGGAACTCGGCCTGTCCGAACGCCTTGTGGACGTCGGGGCGCGTACAGACAAGGTTCTGGTCCTCGATTCCGGCAGCGTGCTCAAGGGCCTGGGTTCCGTCGCGTGTCCGGGCTATCACGACTATGCCGACGCCTGGTTGAAGGGGCCCTGGGCCGTCACCGAGGCCAGGGAGGACGGCGCCAGCAGGCACGGGCCCTATGTCCCTGTGCTCGTGCGGTTGGCGGGGCCGGTATCCCTGTCGCAGTGCGGCGCCATGAGCGTGGATGTGTTCGGGAAAGAGGTTCCCCTGGTTGAGTTTGAGGGGGAACTCTTCGCTGCCGGCAGCCCGGTGCCCGGCAATTACGTGGTTGCCGGCCATCTTCAAACGGGAGATTCCTTCGGTGCCGGGAAGATAACGAAGAAAGAGGGTTTTGTCTTTGCCGCAATGAAAGACAGTGCAACAGGGCGATCGCTTGGCAAGAAGCAGTTGATAGTCTACAACTCGGTCAGCAGCCTCTATGACCGCCTGCGCACGGTGGCGGCGAACAGAAGGCTGGGACGCCTGGGTAACGATCCGGGCAAGAGCTACTGTCCGGCATACACGACTGATGGCCAGGACGATCCCCTGCTTAGGTTTGTGGACCAGATAGTCTTCTTCCAGGACTTGGCCAAGGTGCAAAAAGGTGGATCCCCGACGGACCCGGTTACCCCGGGAGTTCGACTCCAGGCCGCTTTTGTCATGAGCAAGCCGGTGGCAGGGGTGGACATTGTCGTTCCGAACAGCCCAACTACGCTGCTTACTCGCTGCGGATCGCAGAAGGTGTGGGCGCCAGGCGCCAAGAACCTGCTCTCGCACTGGAAGCCCGAAAGCTCTGACGGGGAAGGTGCTGAGCGTGATCCCAGGGCCCGAACTCAGAACTGGACGCAGATCGCGCATTTCAACCTGGCCCTGGGCTATGCGCGCGTGAAGTCAAGCATCGACACCATGGTGGCCGTGTTGGAGGCGTCCTACCCTTCAGATGAGGCTCGGGCGCTGGCGATCGTAGATGCCATACGCAAGATCGGTTACTTGGATGTACTGTCAGAGGACCAGAAGGCGCAGTTGGCGAAATACGGGGATAAGATCGCTTTTGACTATGTCATTCAGGACTCGGTTCAACTAAAAGAGATGGTCGATGTGGTCACGATGGCTCGACGGTTCCAGGGCATGGGGGAGATTGAGCCTTTCAATTTCTTCCTGGCCTACGACATCGTCTCTAACGAGGGCTTCAACATCTTCGGGATCGATTCTCTAAACGATGTAATCGCCACGCAGGCTGGATTTACGTTTGGAGTCCATTACCGGGAGCCGGCCAGTACTATGGGAAGCCGTGCCAGCCTGAAGGCGGCCGTCGAAGAGCACATGGCTACTGCCAGGATGAAGTTACGCGCCCATCCAGTGATGGACAAGGCCAAGACTGTTCCGGCATTCCTATCGGTACAGTCGGCAGTGCGCGACAATCGCTTCGTGAAGCTTACGGTATACGCGCCTACTGCGCCGGATGGGCTGGACGTGTGGCCGGAGACCATTGGGACTGCAATGCAGGCCATTGAGGTTCCGCTGGCAAAGTTGATCAAGAACGAGGGGACCGACAAGGACTTCATTGATGCCTTGGTTGCCCACGTGGGCGACATCACCATGCGCAAGACCCCATTTGATCAGACGATCAAAGGCTTGCGGTTTCAGCTAAGCGCCGAACAAACACTGGTTCTCTTCGACGTTGTTGAAGTGCTCATGTTCATCGATGAGTGACCGCAGGGGAAGGCCAGGAAAGGAAGGGGGACGCCGGTGATTCGTGTGGTGCTGTGTCAGCTGATGGCCGCAGCGCTGGTGTGTGCTGGGTGGGGCTGCGGAGGGGGCGGCCGGAGCGCTGGCGGCCTTGGCGTGGACGACCCGGCCCAGATGGCCCCCGCCGGTTTCGCGGAGGCCATGTTCCAGGCCATCCGCCTTCCCGACGGGCCGATAGTACGCCGCGTCATGGCGCCGAAGGACTATGTCTTCGGGGCTCAGACCTTCATTGACCTGCGCAGCCCTGAGCAACGGTACCGCTTGTACGAAGGGGAGATTCGCGACAAGCTTCTGCGCGTTCAGCAGGACTTGTCGGCTCGTGGTTTCCGCTGGGAGGGTTGCGTGCTGGCCTCGGCCAATATTCTCCTGGCCAATACGCAGGACCACCCCACGCCCCCTGCCGTGCAGCGGCTGCATGCGCAGGTGGTCGGCGGTCATAGGCCCGGGCGGGCGGAGCTGTTACCCGCCCTCGTGCCGTTAGTGGAAGGACAGAGACCGGATGGAATCGTCTTCCTCTTCCTGGAGGACGGCGTCCAGGAGGCCGTCGTTCGCGTGGACACCATGCCTACCAAACAAGGTCTTCGCATCGAATTGCTGGCGCCACGAGTCGAGGTGTTCGGCGTGGCTGCCGCCGCCCAGACGCCCGCCAAGCCCAAACCGACCACGGCGGAGGTGGACGAGCTGCTCCGGCTGGCCGGGGGCGACGCCAAGGACCAGTTCAAGGGCCTCGGCGGCCTGCGCCGGCTGGCCAAGGAAGGACTCAGCCCGGAGGTGTCCAGGCAGATTGTCGATCACGCCCGGAAGCAGATCGAAAGCGGACAGAAGGCGAAGATCGAGACGGGAATCAGACTGATTGAGATATCCGGGGACTGTAATCAAGGGGAGCAGATTCTCCAAGCCTGGATCAAGAACGCAGGAGATGCCGATCTTGCGGTCGTTTCGGAGGCAGCCCTCGGCAACCTGCTTCGACTGCACGAAATCGAGGTTCTGGGCAAGGCCAACCCCGAATGGGACCGCAAGACACTGGATCAACAAGGCTTCCGCTCGGCAATGACTAAGGGCATGTCCTGCGGCTCCGACCCCGCCAAGTGGCGCGACCTTTGGAAAGGGCTGTTGGCCGCCCCCACCCCCGCCCCCGCTCTCACGCCAGTCCCCAAGCCCGAAGGTCAGGACAAGCCCGCCCCGGATCCCGCCAAGCAGCCGTAGCCGCCGGTCTGGCGGCAGGGAGCACGTGACTATGAGTTGCAGGAGCATTATTCCGGCCTCCGCCCTGATCGCCTGCGCCGCCCTGGCGGCCGGCTGCCGTCCGACCGTGCCCGACAATGGGTCGTTTGCCGGGTCGGTCCTGGTGCGGCCGGTCAGAGGGCATCCGCAGCCGTCGCATCTCGCCAGGACCTACGGCCCGCGCGTGGCGGTTCTGCGGCACGGCTTGGAGGAGGAATCGGCCCTGAGCGGCGTCCTGTTCGAGATCGACAACCTGGACTCCAAGGCGGTCGACTGGGTGGCCTGGAACCACTCCTTCGACCGCCAGGAGGCCATCGTGTCGCCCTGGGACGGACAGGCGCGCTTCCTGCCGTACAAGGACCGCCGGTGCTGCCTGTACGTCGGGCGGATCGAGCCCGGTCAGAATGTCATGTGCTCGGTCGGCCTGGACGAAAACGGCATTCGGGTGGCGGGCTGGTCCGGGGGGCGCGTCATGGGCGTCCTGGCCGGCACCGGGCAGAAGCCGCCCAAGGCCGACATAGTCGCCGCCCGGTACACCGGCTCGGAATGGCTTGTCTCCGACGACAAGTTCGTCCGCAACCGGCTGGACGGGGTCCTGGGCGAACTGCGGGCCGGCGATCCCGGGAAATCCTGGGGCGTCCTGAAGGCGCTGGTCGACGCCTCGCGGCTCGTCAACGACGGGCTGCCGGTCGTGAAGAAGCCGGAGATCGTGGCCGCCTTCGCGGAGACGGTGCTGCGGGTCAAGCCCCGGCACGCGCCGACCGCGGCCGACGACGAGGCTCCCGAGCCCCGGGCCATCAGCCTGTCCGAACTGGCTGACCCCTTCGAATACGCCCTGCTGGTGCTGCTCGACCTGGTCCCGCCGAAGCAGCTCAAGCCCCACGCCGACGCGCTGGGCGCGCTGGCGGCGCACGCCGGGGACCGGCGGGTCGTGGAGCTGCTGATCAAGGCCGGCTCGGCCAAGGCACTGGCCGCCCTGGCCGCGGACCCCGCCCGGCTTCCGGAGGACGGCCGCAGGGACCTGGCCCTGGCCGCCCTGGCCGGCTCCGGCGACGCCAGGGCCTTCACGGAGTTCCTGGCGCGTTTCAAGACGGAGAAGGATGTCCGCAGCAAGGCCCGGCAGGCCCGGCTGCTCGGGCTGCTGGGGCGCGAGGAGGGCCTCAAGGCGCTGGCCGGAGAGGTGCGCAGCACCGCGCGCGGCATCGGCCAGGAATATGGATTCTGGAACGTCAAGGGCGCCGCCGTCGACGCGCTGCGCCTGGCCTTTCCGGAGGAGCCGGGGCTTTATGCAGACGCGGAACCTCTGCGGGAGGAAATGATCTGGGTCGAGGAGTTCTGCCTCCGGCGCCTGGGGATCAGGTTCGAGGGGCCGGTGCCCGGGCCCGACCGTGCCGTGGATTTCATCAACCAGGGCTTTGGCCCGGGCCTGCTCTTCTCCGCCGGGCTGAGCTTCGGGGAACTGGCATTCCGAGCCATCCGCGGTGGCGGCGGTGGCGAAGAAGACGAGTACATCCGGGCCATTCTGCCCGTCCGGGAACTGACGTACGGAGCCCGGGAATTCGCTGCTCTCGCGAGCCCGGGTGGCTGGCGCCAGCGATACGAGGATGCCCTCCGCGACAGGATTGCCAAGGTGCGCGCGGAACTGACGGCGAAGGGCTTCCGCTGGAAGGAATGCACCCTGACCGCCGCGTGCCTCCTGCCGGCCAGCCGCGCGGACGAGCTCGGGAAACCGGCCAAGCCCGGTCTTTACGAACGGTTGAGCGGCGGGGAGAAGTTCGGGCTCGCGGAGCTGAAGCCCCACCTTGAGCCCCTGAAAGGGGAAGATGGGCGGGCGGGCATCGTGATCCTCCTGCTCGGAGACGGAGCCCGGGAGGCCGCCATCCGGCTGGATACCATGGTCACCCGGCGCGGACGGTGCGTCCAGCTGTTGTCGCCGGTGATCGAGGTCCACAGTGTGGGGCCGGCGAGCGGAGCCGGGGCCGGGGCCGGGGCCAAACCCGGGGAGAAGCCAGTCGGCAAGCCCGTCGCCCCGGACCCCGCCAAGCAGCCGTAGCGGCAGGCGCAGCCGTAGCGGCGCCCGCGCCGCTCGAACAGGAGGCCCCCATGGTTGGATCCCTTCTCCGCCGCCGCGCCGCCCCGGCGCTCGCGCTGCTCTGCCTGCTTCTGGCCGGCTGCGGCGGGAACCGCTACGTGCGGGTCACCTCGTTCAAGAATGGGGTTGTCTCCGTCGAGAACTCGGGTCCCTTCGAGCAGGCGTGGGTGCTCCTCGACGTCTGCATGGAGGAGTATGACGTGGACCGTTACGTCGTGAACTCGACGGATGTCGGCACCGGCAAGATCATTGCCGGCACCCGCAGCAGCTATCGCCGCAACGTGCTGGCCACGGGAAGATTCCCGGCCGGCGGGACGACCCGGGTGCAGGTCCAGGGCTACTCCGGATTCGGTGCGAATAGATGCCTGCACCTGTCCATGCCCACGAGCGCGGTCGTGCTCCATTCGGGCACGAAGGAATCCATGGCAAAAGCCAGCGAGGAGTGAAGCCATGCCGAGGCCTGCCCCCATGCCCACCCCCCGCCCGATCCCGGTCCTCGCGGCCCTGGCGCTGACCCTGGCCGGCGGCCTTCTATGTGCCGCCGGTTGCTCCCGCGTGACCGTCGAATATCGGAGGCCGGCGGCGGCGCCGTCGATCGTGGGCATGCTGGACGGCCGCACCTATCCTCCGGGAGTCGCCGTCCCGGGCCAGCGGGGGCTGGGCACGGCTGGCGGGCTGGGCGGGCTGGAGGTCTTCGCCATCCGCAATGACGGGGACAAGCCCGTCGACTGGGTGGCGTTCGAGATCAGCTACCTGGGCCAGGGCGAGTTCATTCACTCGATCGGCGAGGTGACTTACGATGTCCGCACGCTCCGTTCTCGCGTGCAGTACCGCGGCCGGCTGCTGCCGGGCGAGCGGCAGGAGTGCGCGGCCTGGGTCATCAGGGGGCAGGTGCCGGCCCGGGCACTGGGCGGAGGTGTGGGGGTGGGCTCCGTGTCCGCCGGGACCGGCGATGCTCCGCGCAGGTGCGATCAGGTGGCCGTCCGCCACTTCAGCGCGGCGGCGCTCTTCGCGGACGGGAAGGTCTCGGCGGAGGGCCTGGCCCGCTTCCGGCAGGCTCTGGGCGCGGCTGCCGATGGTGCGGAGCGCACCGCCCTGCTGCAGTCGCTGGTGGCCGCCGTCCAGGCCGAGAATCGCGACGGGCTGCCGGCGGTGGTGCAGCCGGAGTTCGTCGGGGTGCTCGTCGGCTGCCTGTTCCCGGAGTATGAGAGTGTCCTGTTGACCAAGCAGCTGCCCGCGGGAAAGATCCAGGGCGGGGCGGGAGGCGCGGGCTTTGCCCTGCCGTCGCTCTCCGGCGAGTACGCCGGGACGGCGCTGCTCAACCTGGTGCCGCCCCGGCTACTGGCCGAACACCGCTGGACCCTGGCCCTCCTGGCCGGGCGGCATCCGGACCGGCTCTCCCTGGAACTCGCCGCCAAGGCCCGCGCGGCCGAGGCGCTGCCCCGCCTGAAGGACTGGCGGCCGGAGTGGGTCGGGGGCGACGGCCTGCTGCGCCTGGCGGTGCTCGGGGCGCTCGGCGACGCGGAGTGCGAGCGCCAGCTGCTGGGCGCCTTCGCCCGGGAGAAGGACCCCGGACGCAGGATGGACATGGTCCGCTGCCTGGGGGTGCTGGCCACCAAAGACGCGCTCAAGGCCGTGGCGGAGGAACTGCGGAGCACGGTCGAGATCCGGGATCCCAAGGCTGGTCTGCGCCGGATGCGCTTCGAGGCGGTCGATGCCCTGCGCATCAGCCACCCCGACAATCGGCTGTGCTACACTCCGTTGCTGAAGACCGACGCCGACTGGGAGGCGCTGGAACGATTCTGCGCCAATGAGTACGGTGCCGCATTCAAGGGCGCACGGCCGCCGCCGCCCCGGGATTACGAGATAATTCTGTTCTCGCCGGACGGGAAGATCCATCTGGCAGTGCCGCGGGAGGCCGGGAACTGACGGCCCGTTCGCCGTTGTTCGAGAACGAGAACGATACGGCAACCTCCCCCGCACCTCATGAATCAGCAATCTGCCGTTCGACAGGCCCTTCGGCAGGCGTGCGAGTACGATACGGTCCTCGATGCGTCTTACGCCCCTACCGCTCCTCGAGGAACCCGGCCCACTTCGTGCCGGCCAGCCGCTTGCGCACTTCCTCGTAATTGGCGATGACCTGCGACAGCGGGCGGGTTTCCTTCCTGACGGCGGTGATCTCCGGGGGGCGGACGTCCAGGCCCAGGAACTCCTGGATCCTGACGAGGTGCGCGGCCGGGTCGGCGGCGAGTTCCTCGTAGGCCAGCTCCAACACCTGATGGCCGGCGATCCGCTCCCGGGCGAGCGCGTTGTACTCCTCGCGCTCCCGGAACGAAGCCAGGCACTCGTCCAGGTCTACGGACACGGTGATGCTGGGCCGCTCGGCCGCCTGCCTGATCCCGTAAGCCCCCGTCTCCTTGGCTACGAGCAGCGAGACGTAAGTGGCCAGCAGGTTCCGGCGGGTCAGGAAGATTACCGCCAGATCGCGCTGCCCGCCGATCCATTCCCAGACGCAGCGCAGGTGGGGGCCCGCCAGCTGGTCCGGGAACAGCTTGAAGCCGACAGCCCGCTTGTCCTCGGGGTAGGATGAGAATATGTAGTTGTCCAGGAACTCGATCGGAAAGGCGTTCCTGGCGTTCAGCATCGCCTCGGAGTGCTTCTGCTCCTCGTAGCCTTCGACGTTGAAGCCGATCCGCAGCCTGCCGAAGAGCTCCCCGAAACCCACCACCTGGGGGTGCCGCCTCAGGGAGCCTATGATCATCGAGGAGCCGGAGCGCTGGTGGGCCAGGACGATGAACTTCCGGTAGCCGCGGTTCGGTCCCTGCATGGACCGGGGGCGCTCGGCAAAGGCGGCGGGCAGGCCCGCCGAATTCCGCCGAAGCAGGCGATGAAGGAAAGCGCGAACCACGGTTGCATGTCGGCGCAAGGACACGGGCAAGGCTCCCTCGCACGCCGGAGGCCATACGCCGGCCGGATGATCCCGGAAGCGGAGTGGTGGGCGATACTGGACTTGAACCAGTGACCCCTAGCTTGTCGAGCTAGTGCTCTAGCCAGCTGAGCTAATCGCCCACCCGTGGGTTCCGAAGCCGGGATTATGCCCCGGCTCATCCGGGAATCAAGCGGAATTCAGCGCGCCCGGCCCCCTACTCGGCCGCGGTGAAGACCTCCAGCACGCCGGTGATCTCGCCCATCGAGTCCCTCACCGGGACGAAGACCTCCAGGAAGGCCGGGCCCCCGAGGCCCAGGATCCGCGCTCCCATGCCGCGCTCGGCCATGTTCCGGGCGCCCGGGGAGCGGGTGGTCTTCCAGGTCGTGCGCCCCTTCAGGAAGGCGCCGGCCAGCTCCGGGAACATCGGCTTGGGCTGGTAGCCCCGGTTGGCGGGCTTGTCGCCGGCGTGCGGCGAGCCGAAGGACCCGAGCACCAGAGCCTCGCCGCGGTCGGGCATGTCCGGCCGGCGCCGCCAGAGCGTCGTGGCGCAGGGCACGCGCGAGAGCCGCTCCAGGCGCAGCATGGTCATCTTCAGCGGCAGAAAGGCCGCCGGGTTGAAGTCCATGTCGTCGCCGCACATGAAGGTCTTGGAGTGCGGGTGATAGGCCTCGGCGATGAGGTCGCCGTCGATGAACATCTGGCCCACGCGGGCCACCTCGGCCAGCTCGCGCCGGACCGCGGCGAGCCGGAGAGTCCTGGATTTCGCGTTCCTAGCCACGGGTCACCGTCCCCTCGCCATGCCGGCCGCCAGGCGGCCCAGCGCGCGCCACCCGGACGACGGCACCTTCTGCCAGCCGACCGCCGGCGGCTCCTCGGTGGCGTAGTCCGCGCCGACCCAGTCCTTGGGCAGCTTCCGGTCCACATAGGCCGGGCGCTTCATGTACCAGTCGGCCGGCCGGAAGCCCAGCAGCCGGCTGACCTTGCCGCGCACCGCGGCGCCGCCCGAGCGCCGGGCCGCCGCGTCGAGCAGGTCCACGGTCTGCATGGCGTTGCGCATCACCTTCATGCGCAGCGACGGGCAGGTCTCCTCCGAGCCCAGTTCCGAACCGGGGTAAAGGAAGGTGGTCGAGCCCTTGCCCGGCACGTCGTGCCAGACGTCGCCGCCCCAGCCGACCATCGAGCACCACGCGGGCATGAACCCGTCCAGCCCGCGCATCCACATGACCAGCGGCGTGAAGGCCGCCGCGCGGGTCGGGTTGACGATCGAGCCGGAGCTGGTGCAGGACCAGACCTGCCGGCCGTTCCGGTGCAGCCGCTCGAGCTCCTCCGGGTACCAGGCAGGGCCGGCGGTCCCGGCGATGAACAGGTCGATGAACTCGGCCAGGTCCGAGCGGATGTCGATGTGGTAGGTCCAGGTGCTGCCCAGCGTGTAGTTGAAGCGCACCGGCCGCGCGGCCTTCGGCCCGAAGCTCGACTCCCAGATCGGCCGGAAGTAGCGGTGCACGTCCTGGTCGGGCAGGAAGCGGGCCTCCTCCAGGTCCCAGGGCACGAAGCGGAAGCGCTGCTTCTGGTTGGGGAACATGTCGAAGCTCGTGCCGGTCCAGCCCTTCCGGCGGAAGTGCTCGACCATCTGCTTGCCCACCGCGCGCCACTCGGCGGCGTAGCCGGGCTTGCCGAACTTCAGGAAGTCCGCCGGCCAGTTGATGTTCAGCGGCATCCAGAAGCGCGGCACCGGCACCGCACCGCGGCGCGTGCCGCGGAAGGCCGAACCGTCGAAGTACGGGCCGAAGTGCCGGTCCCAGTCGGACCAGTCGGCGACGCGCTTCCTGGGGCCCTCGCCGGCCAGCGGCGGCGCGAAGTCGCCGTGGACGTAGCCGGCGTGGGTGTAGGGCAGGTAGTGCAGGAAGGCGCGGTGGTCATGGACGCAGCGGAAGGCCCCGCGCTCTATGCGCCGGTAGCGTTCGGTCCAGAAGCGCCGCGGGTTGGCCTTGACCTCCGGCCAGGGCGCGGAGACCGAGTCGACGTAGTTGTTGAAGCTGGCGTCCAGGCAGGGCTTCTCCGGCACGCGCGCCGCGGCCACCTCGACGCGCACCGGCACCTGGACGACCTCGCGTCCCGAGCCGACCGCCACCGAGCCGGAATAGCTGCCGGGCTTCGCATCTGCCGGAACGTGCAGGTCCACCCAGAAGCCGGCGAAGCGCGCGGCGCCCGGCAGTCCCATCCGCCGGCGGAGCCCGGGGGTGGAGCCGCCGCAGAGGTCCTGGGGCACCAGCGCGTCCGGCCACCACTTCTCGTCGATGCGGTGGTACCACTCGACGAAGACGTCGAACTGCGACGCGGCGATGCGCGCGCCGTCCGGGCCGGAGAGCCCACCGGGCCCCACCAGCGCCTCGCGGCCACTTCCGAGCGGCCCGACCAGCAACTGGAAGCTGACGGCGCCGCCGCGGGCGGCGGTCAGGAGCACCGGCGGGGCTTCCGGCGCCTGGTTCTCGCCGTCGAGCGCCGCGCCCTCGCAGGGGTCGAGGCGCACGAACTCGTCGCACCACAGAACGGTGAGGCTCATGAAGGACTCCTTTCGGCGGCCATTGTGGGGGATGCGCGCCGGAAATCAAGGTGACTGGCCGCGGATCGTAATCGTCCTCGTTCTCGAACAACAACAACAACGGCCGGCTCACCACAGAGTACACAGAGGACATCTATGAGCAAGCCTTTGTCAAGTTGGGAAGGCAGGATTCGGCGGGATGGGCCAAACATCTATTCGGTGTCACTCCGCTGAGCGCACCAGAAGATAGAATTCGAACCGGCCCCAC
>JAKLDR010000061.1 GCA_022703445.1 Planctomycetota bacterium
CCCGTCCATGCCGCGCATGATCATCTCCTCGGGCAGGCCGCGGATGATCATCACCGGCGACCAGTCGCGGTGCCGGCTGCGGGCGGTGTTCACCCAGATGCTCGGCCGGGGCTTGAGTAACTCCCGGTCGCCGCGGGGCACCAGCCGCCCCTCGGTCCAGACGCACACCGAGAACTTCACCGGCATGGAGACGCTCTTGTCGGTGCCTCCGAAGCGCCCGCCGAGCGTGCCGTTGTGGGCGGTGTAGGCCCACTGGCCCTCCGGCCAGATCTTCTTGGCGACGTCCACCACCGTCGGGGTCGGCGCATAGCAGTAGCTGCTCTGGCCGAAGCAGGTGACGTCCAGCCATCCGCGCTCCTTGAGGCGCTTCAGGGCCTCGTCGATCACCGGCTTCCAGAACTTGTAGGACTCCTCCGTGCCGAAGTCCGGCTGCTCCATGGTGCCGACCTTGCCGTCGGCCTCGACCACGGTCACGTCGGTGACGCAGTCCTTCTTGCCCTCCTTGTTGGAGGTCCCCCAGCAGTTCAGGCGCAGCGGGTAGGGCTTGCCGCAGTGCTTGGCCACCAGGTCGCAGTACTTGTCGAAGACCGTGAAGTCGTACTTGAACGAGCCGTCGGCCTGTTTCACCCAGCGGACCATGCTCTCGGCGTTGCCGCTGTCCGCGCCGCCCTTGTTGCCTCCGTAGAAGTTGATGCCCAGGTTCATGGGGATCTCGCGGGAGTTGACCTCGGCGAGCACCGAGAGTGACTTGCCCATGAGCTCGAAGTGCTTGTCGCTCCAGAGCGGCACGCCGTAGTGCTTGGCCACCGCTTCCTGCGATACGAAGATCAGGTGGCTCTGGCGGAAGTCCTTGGGGTCGGAGAGCGTCCAGTCGTTGACGGTGAGCACCAGCGGCACGGCGGTGGCCTTCAGTCCCTCGGCCTCGACGGTCACCGTGCCCTCGTACTTGCCGGCCTTGGCTTCCTTGGGGACGCGCACCGTCAGCCAGAGGGAGGCGACCGCCCCGCTGGTCACGCCCGGCCGGGAGATGGGCTCGCACAGATAGTTCTCGCGGCCCGGTGCGGCCTTGATCACCGGGATCTCCGCGGGGATGGCGTCGACCAGCCCGTTGAAGCGGTGCGGCGGCGTCCAGCACTTGTCGGGCGTGGCCGGCTCGGCGTAGCGGATCTGCACCGCCGCGGCCGGCAGCTTGGCATCCCCCCCGGCCAGCTTCAGGTCGCCCACCGCCACCTTGAGGCCCTTGATGGCCGAGTCCGAGCTGACCGCCAGGCGCCCGGAGAAGACGCTGTTCCTCGCGGCGCAGACGGTCACGGGCTTGACCGTGTCGCCGGCGTCGCCGTAGCCGAAGGCGTCGATGGTCTCGAAGGGGGCCACGTTCCAGACCTGGATGCCCTTGGGCCGGCCGATGTTCGGCGTGAGGCTCTCGCCCGAGGCGGCGGTCAGGCTGACCTTGCGCAGGCCGGCGTAGGCCCAGATGCCCGGCCGGGTGTACATGGCGCCCTCCTGGGCGCGCTCGCAGCCGATGACCGCCTCGTTGACCGGAGAGCGGTGGATCTCCAGGGCCAGGACGTTGCCGCCCTTGCGCAGCAGCTTGGCCGGCACGGCGAAGCCCTCGACCTTGCGGTAGCGGCGCTCGAAGAGCGGGATCTGCTCCTTGTAGGGCGAGCGGGCCGAGAGCGGCTCGCCCGGCCAGCGCTGCTGGAGCATCTTGTTGCCCTCGAGGACGTAGAGGTCGTCGGGGTACTTCTCGGCGAGCGTCTCGGGCTTCGGCTCGCCCGCGGGCAGGTGGGCCCGGGTCAGCTCCTGGCCGTTGAGGTAGGCGACGAAGCCGCCGACGTACTCCAGGGAGAGCTTGAGGTCCTGGACCTTGGCCGGGTCGTCGACCGCGAACTTCCAGCGCAGGAAGATCAGCGAGTTGACCGTCGCCGTGTGCAGCGCGGAGCTGCCGCCCCACCACTCCGGGGGCATCTCCACCGGGGAGCGCTGGCGGTCCCAGGCGGTGTCGTCGAAGTCGGGCTTCATCCACTCGGCCGGCGGCAGCGGCGACTGGAACTCGGGCAGCGGCTTGGGGTCCTTGCCCTTCGGGACGTTGGGGTCCATGCAGATCGAGACCTTGTCGTCCTTGGAGATCTGCACCGGCGTGCGCAGGACCAGGAAGGCCCGCAGGTAGCTGTCGTTGGCCAGGACGGGGACGCCGGAAGCAACCGGCGTCGGCGGCGGTGCGGCGGAGGTTTCGCCGGCCGGGCCGGGACTGCTTGTCAGCGCCAGAGCGGCCAAGAGGACAAGTCCGGCAACAGACCCGGCGCAGCGGATTGAAACCATGTATGTTCCTCCGAATGGGTCCGGGAGACCGCGATCCGGCGCGGGTCTCCGCGGGCCACTGGTCCTGTCTACACCGCGGCGACGGGTAGTGCTGGGGTAATGTTCGGGGTGGGGCACAATCACTTGGTTGCGGACCGCGAGACTAACCCCGGCGCTGTCCTCTGGAAGCGAGCACGGTTTGCGATAGGGATTCTGGACCTTTCGTCGGGTGCTTATCTGGAGGGAGAGGAGTGAAGACAGTCAGCCCGCTCTGTCCAGGAAATCCTCAGCTGCTTCTCGGACTTCGGTATTCCCGCTGCGGAGCCCGCGTTCCACCAGGCGCCCAAGGAGCTGCGCGTCCAGCAGTTCGTAAAGTTCCAACAGTCTCCGATACTCGTATTCCTGATCCAGACGCACCAAGGGCTCAGCTGCTATCTCCACCTGCTCTAGGAGCCAGTCGTGGGGGATGGCAGCGAGGGCATTTCTGCCCAGCATGATGTTGTAGACGCTCTGAGTTTGGCAGGCCAATTCGAGGAGGTAAGCGAGAACAGCACCCGCTTGGTCCTTTCTCATAGAGACGATTATCGCGATGTTGTCGCTGAGACCGCTCTGGAATTCTTCCAGCCTTGCCCGATGTCTTGCACTGTAAGAACTTCCTTCCGCCACTACCATCTCTCCTGTGCCCCATTCTCCACGTTCTCGCGGCGGGTGCAAGGACGAGGAGATGGACCGCAACCATCTGATTGTGACCTCTGACCTCCGGGGCAGAGGTCCGGAAGTTAGTCCAGTTGTTCTCCTTTACATCAAGCCGTCCGGTCTTACCATTCGGCCTCCAAGGAGACCCTCCGCCATGAGCAAGAAGCCGGCCAGGAAACCCGCCAGCCGCAAGGCCCGTCCCGCCCGCCGGGCCGGGACCGCCCCTGCCCCCGTCCCCTCCGTCCGGCCGGTCTGGGACGTCCGCCGCTTCGGAGCCGCCGGCGACGGCGTCGCCAAGGACACCCGGGCCATCCAGGCGGCGATCGACGCCTGCTTCGCCGCCGGCGGCGGGATGGTCTACCTGCCGCCCGGGACCTACCTCACGGGCACGGTGGTGCTCAAGAGCAACGTGACCCTGCACATCGAGGCCGGCGCCACGCTGCTCGGGAGCACCGACCTGGCCGACTTCGGCAAGCTCCCCGGCGAGGCGGCCGACGAGAGCGAAAGCACGCTGGTGGGCAGCAAGGACCCGGCCGACTTCCGCCCGCCGCACCTGGTCTTCGCCGACAACGCCGAGAACGTGACCCTGGAAGGCCGCGGGCGGATCGACGGCCAGGGCCAGCACTTCTGGTACTACAAGGGCTGGGACCCGGACTTCAAGGCCGAGCGCCAGGGCTGGGGCGAGATCGTCGGCTACTGGTGGGCCTGCCGCGAGCGGCCCGCGCAGATGGTGCGCTTCAACCGCTGCAGGGGGCTCAGTATCCGCGACCTGACCATCGAGAACGCGCCGCACTGGACGGTGCACCTGCTGGCCTGCGACGAGGTGGTGGTCCGCGGCGTGACCATCCACAACCCGCCGCACGGCGGCAACACCGACGGCATCGACATCGAGGCCTGCCGCGACGTGACCGTCTCCGACTGCATCATCTCCACCGGCGACGACGCCATCTGCCTGAAGAACGACGACATCGACGGCCTCAAGCGCCCGTCGCGGAACATCGCCGTCACCAACTGCGTGCTGACCACGACCTGCAACGCCTTCAAGATCGGCACCGGCTCGCGCTCCGACTTCGAGAACGTCACCTTCAGCAACTCGGCCATCTGGAACCCGCCGGGCTACCCGGGGATGCGGGCCATCTCCGGCATCGCGATAGAGATGGTCGACGGGGCGACGCTCCGCGGCGTGACCGTGTCGAACATCACCATGCAGAACGTCCGCGCGCCGGTCTTCATCCGGCTGGGCAACTGCGGGCGCGGGCAGGCGTCGCCGGTCCCGGGGAAGCTCCGCGAGGTGCTCATCGAGAACCTCCGCGCCGAGGGGGCCAGCCTGCCCTGCATCATCGCCGGCATCCCCGGCCACGACGTGGAGGGCGTCAGCCTGTCGAACGTCCGGATAACCGCCGAGGGCGGCGGCACCGCCGATATGGCCGCGCGCGAGATCCCCGAGCGCGAGGCGAACTACCCGGAGGCCAACATGTTCGGCCCCCTGCCGAGCTGGGGCCTCTTCTGCCGGCACGTCCGCGACCTGCGCCTGCGCAACGTGGTCCTCGCCCCGGCCGCGGCCGACGGCCGCCCGGCGATCATCTGCGACGACGTCAAGGAGTTCGACGTCGACGGCCTGAAGCTCCCCGCGACCGGCTGCGCGGCCCCGGCCGTGCGGCTCTCCGACGTCCAGGGCGCCTTCCTGCGCGGCTGCCGCGCGGCGGCCGGCACCGGCACCTACCTGGCGGTCGAGGGGGAGAAGAGCTCCGGCGTGACGCTCGCCGCCAACGACCTCTCCGCGGCTGCCGAGCCGGTCAGGACCGGCGCCGGCGCGCCGGACGGGGCGGTGACCAAGGCAGGATAGTCCGCCTACCGGCTCCGCCCCGCGCGGCAAAGCAGGTCTTCGAGGGGCAGTTCCGCAAGACTGCCGACAATCAGATCGGCGGCGGACAGGTCCAGCCCGCAGGTCACCGCGTTGGGCACGGCCACGCAGTATAGCCCGGCGGCCTTGGCGGCGGCGACGCCGTTGGGCGAGTCCTCCAGGGCCACCGCCTCGCCGGGAGCGACGCCCAGAGCGCCGGCCGCCGCCAGGTAGAGGTCGGGGGCCGGCTTGCAGCGCGGCGCGTCCTCGCCGCACTTGACCGCGTCGAAGCGCTCGAAGAGGCCGAGCCGCAGAAGCTCGCCCCGGACGTACTCGCCGGGCGCGCTCGAGGCCACCGCCGCCTTCAGGCCCAGCCGCCGCGCGCCGTCGAGGTAATCCAGCACCCCGGGCATGACCGGCTGGGCGAGCACCATTTCCAGGAAGCGCCGGCGCTTCTCGGCCCGGAGCGGTGCCATGTCCACCGGCCGGCCGAGCGCCCGCTCCAGGTGCTCCTGCGGGTCGAAGGAGCCGTGGACCAGCCCGATGTACCGGCTCCAGACCTCGAGCCGCAGTTCCGCGCCCTGGGAGCGGAAGACCTCCGCCCAGGAGGTGAAGGTGGGCGTCTCGCTGTCGAGGATCAGCCCGTCGAAGTCGAAGATCAGCGCGCGGATCAAGGGTGGTCTTTCCTGCAGGCCGGCCGGTCCGACGGACATTCTACGCAGCCGGGCGGCGGCGGCAAGGCCGTGGCGGAGGCGGGATCTTTCAGTTCTTCCCAGGAGCAACTTCCCGGGCGGCGCGGAGGCTTGGGGGTGTAGCGTTCCAGTACCGAACATGCAACATCCAACACGCAACACCCAACATGCAATGAAGCAGCGGAAAGAGCCGATTCATCTTTGGAGTTGTTCATCGACGAATATCTCCGCCATCCAATGCATGTTGCCCTTCGACCAACTCAGGGCCCCGAGCGGAAGTGTGTCGAGGGGCCTGTTGAATTTGCATGTTGAGTGTTCGCCTTCCCATGCTCTGAGCCGCGAAATCTGAAAGGCCCTGGTGGCAGGAACCCCGGGCTTGACCGGCGCGAATCGACGGGTTATAAGCCTCATTATGCCCGGAGGGACGCATCCAATGGAATGCGAGCCCCTGACTCCCCACAACGCTTCGGCCGATGCCGGCCGGCCCCTGCCCGTCCTGCCGACCAGCCAGGACCCGGGGGGCCAGCCCGCGGCCGGCCAATCCGCCCCTGCGGTCCCGGCCGGACCGCCTGCCGGGGGCGGCCCGGTGCTCCCGCTCCGCAATCCGGAGCGGGAGACCCTGGAATCCGCAGTGCGCAGCGGAGTGAGCTGGTTTTTCTGGATAGCCGGGCTGTCCCTGATCAACACCGTCGTCTTCCTGACCGGCGGGAGCATCTCGTTCGTGGTCGGCCTGGGAGCCACCCAGCTGATCGACGCCATCGTCAAGGCCGGAACCGAGCGACTCGGCGATCAGGGCGCCATGGTTCTCCGGATCGTGGGATTCGTCCTGGACCTGGTCATCGCCGGGTTCTTCGTCGGAGTCGGGCTGCTCGGGCGCCGGATGCACCGCTGGGCGCTGATCCTGGGCATGGTGGTCTACGCCCTGGACGCGGTGATCTTCGTCATGGCCGGGGCCTGGCTGAGCGTGGGCTTCCACGCCTTCGCCCTGTGGGGGCTGTGGAACGGGCTGAGCGCCATGAACAAGCTCAGGGAACTGGACGCGCGCGAGGCGCCCCCCGCCCCGCCATCGCCCCCGCCCCCGGCAGCCGACGCCTGGCAACCGCCGCCGGGGTGAGGCGGGCGGAGGGGATCAGTCCCCTCCCGAATCGACCTCCCGACCCTCGAGCCAGACCCGCCTCGCGGCCAGGTCCTCGTCGAGCCAGACCAGGTCGGCCAACAGGTGCTGCTCGATGGCGCCGAGCCGGTCGCGCAGGCCCAGGACCTCGGCCGGATGGCCGCTGGCCAGGCGGCTGGCCGGCACCAGGGCCTCCTCCTTCATGGGCCGGTCGGGGATGACCGGTGCGTTCTGGTACATGCCCGGGACGCCGTCCACCAGCCACTTGACCAGGTTGGCCACCGCCCGGTCCATGGTCAGGACGGACCCGAAGAGCACCGTGGCGCTGCCCGCCAGGCGCAGCACGCCGCCGTCGGCGGAGAGCTGGCCGGTCTTGCCGCCGAAGGCGAAGCTGGTCACGCCCTCGAGGCCCAGCGGGGCCATGGCGTCGGTGATCAGCGCGCCCCGGAACCCCTTGGCGGCCAGGAAGCTCAGCAGATAGCGCGGGTTGATGTGGTAGCCGTCGGCGATGAGCTCCAAGGTCACCCGCCGGTCGCCGAGCATGGCCTCCATGGCCATCCCCGGCGGCTTGAAGCTGGTGGCCGAGGGGCCGTTGGAGAAGTGGACGGCGAGCGTCACCCCGGCGTCGATGCAGGCCTGCATCTCGGCGAAGTCGGCGCCGGTGTGGCCGCTGGCGGCCACCACCTTCCTGGCCACGAGGTGCCTGACCAACTCGACCGCCGCCGGGCCGTGCTCCGGCGCGACGTTGACGATCCGGATCCTGCCGCGCGCGGCGGCGTTGAGCCTGTCGAAGTCGGCGGGGGAGGGCGTCCGGAAGTTCTCGGGGTTCTGGGCGCCGGCGAAGGCCGGAGTCTTGAGGTAGGTGCCCTCCAGGTTGATGCCCAGGACGCGCGAGGGCAGGCCGCCGGCCTCGACCGCCCCGCCGACGGCGGAGAGCGCCCGCAGCAGGTCGGGCTCGGCCGCCGCGCAGGTGGCCAGGCAGATGGTCGTCGTGCCGCGGGCCAGGTGGACGGACGCTATCTCCCGCGCCGCGGCGGCCAGGTTCCTCTCCGTCGGGGAGAAGGCCCTGGTCTCCGGATCGTAGCGCCCGAAGGTGGCGTCGCAGCCCCCGCCGCCGTGACAGTGCAGGTCGACGAAGCCGGGCAGGAGGTAGCCGTCCTCGAACTCGACCGTCCGCGCGGCGGCCGGCGCTCCGGCCGGGACGCCGACGTAGCAGATCTTCCCGGCGGAGACGGCCACGGCGCCGCCGCTGATCGCGACCTCCGGGGTGATGACCGTGGCGCCGGTGACGAGCAGGTCAGCCTTGCTGGGCATCTGGGGCGGCCCCTTCCTGTTCCGGTTCCGGTTCTGGTTCCGGTTCCTCCGGAACGTTGGCCAGCAGCGCGGCGACCTCCTCCGGCGTGAACTCGCGGCCGATGGGCGAGCGCGGATTGAGGTAGGCCGAGACGCCCGGCGGCATGGCCCGGAAGACGCTGCGGCCCTGCATGGCCAGGCAGGCGCCGTCCGGGCCGGCGAAGTCCTCCAGCCGGTTGCGGGACGTGAAGACCGGTATGACCTTCCGTCCGCCGACCGTCCACTGGCGCAGGCTGACCCCGGTCTCGGTGGGCGAGCCCAGCACCAGCAGCCCGGACTGCAGCATGCGCCGGCAGAAGACCGGCCGGGCCTCCGGGTGCTGGAAGGCCTGGATCAGCAGTTCCTCGAGCGGGTTGGCCGGCACGAAGTGCCCGGACTGGCCCCGTTCCTGCTTGCGTTCGAGCGGCACTGTCGCAACCTCCTCGCCGGAAGGTTAGCGCCGCACTCCCCCAAGACAAGCGGAAAAGGGGGCCCGGCCGGCAGGGAACTCCGCCGCGCCGCGGCTCAGGTCACCGGCGGCAGGCGCCCGCTCAGCCGGCGGGATTCGCCGCCGGACATCACGTCGCCGATGGCCTGGCGCACCTCGGCGATGGAGAAGGGCTTGACCAGCAGGCCCTGCGCGCCGGCCGCGCGGGCCTCGCGCAGCGAGCCGTCGTCGGCCCGGGCGGTGAGCACGTAGACCGGCGTGTGCCGGCTGCGCTCCTGGCGGCGGAGGTGCGCCAGGACCTCGGTGCCGTCCATGCCCTCCATGGTCAGGTCCAGGAAGATCAGGTCGAAGTCGCCGGCCGCCGCGGCCTCCAGGCCCTCCCGGCCGCCGGGCGCCGAGGTCACCCGCCCGCCCCCGTCGCGGAGGATGCTGCGGAGCAGTTCGTGGACGTCCGGATCGTCGTCGATCACCAGGACGGACGGGCCGGCGGCCTGGCGCGGGCCGGACGCTTCGGGGGCCGGGGCGGTCCGGCGCGCCGGCACCGCCGGCTCCGGCTGGCGCCTGGGGGCGGAAGGCCCGGACCCGGCGGGGGCCAGCGGCAGGGTGAAGATGATGGCCGTGCCGCCGCCTTCGGGGCTCTCGGCCCGGACGGTGCAGCCGTGGGCCTCGAGGATCTCCCGGACCAGCGACAGTCCTATGCCCGTGCCGCCGTAGCGCGGCGAGGAGGTGCGCTGCGAACGGTAGAAGCGGTCGAAGACCTGGCTGAGCTCCTCGGAGGGGATGCCCACGCCGTTGTCGGCCACGCGCACCTCGACCCGCGAGTCCGAGATCCGCCGGGCGCCGATCCGGATGACCGCGTTCTCGCTGGTGAACTTCTCGGCGTTGGAGAGCAGGTTGGTGAACACCCGGTGGACGTTCTCCTCGTCGGCCTCCAGCGGCGGCAGGCCCTTCTCGACGTCCATCTCCACGTGGAGGGACTTCTTGCTGGCCCGCACCTTGAGGTCCAGCAGGCAGTCGTTGACCATCTGGGCCAGGTCGAAGCGGCCCATGACCATGGACTCCTTGCCGGAGCCCAGGCGCGTGAAAGTCAGCAGGTCGTCGATGAGGTTGACCAGTCGCAGGAGGTTCCGATGGGCCACGCGCAGCCCCTTGCGGGTGTCGTCGCTGATCGGCCCGAGCCCCTCGTGGAGGATCAGCTCGATGTAGCCGACGCCGCTGACCAGCGGGGTGCGCAGCTCGTGGCTGACGTTGGTCAGGAAGCGGTCCTTCATGGCGTCGAGCTTCTGGAGGTCGCGGTAGGCGCGCTCCAGCTCCGCGGTGCGCTCGCGGACCTGGCGCTCGAGCTCGGCCAGGTGGCGCTGCTCCTGCTCGAAGAGCCGGCGCTGCAGCGATTTCTCCCGGGAGACGTCGCGCCAGAGGCCGACCATGGCCACGGCCCGGCCGCGGTCGTCGCGGACCAGGCTGGTGGTCATGTACGCCGGGTAGGTCGAGCCGTCGGCGCGCACCGCGGTGACCTCGCCGCTCCAGCCGCCGGCCAGCGTCGCCCGGGCGATGGCCCGGATCTCCTCGCCGGGGGTCTCGCGCGAGTACAGGATGGAGACGTCCTTGCCGAGCAGCCCGGAAGCCTCGCGCCCGGCCATGGTGGCTATGGCCGGGTTCACGTAGGTGATGACGCCGGACATGTCGGTCAGGGCCATGCCCTCGCGGCTGGACTCCACGGCGTGGGCCAGCAGCGTCACCAGCTTCTGCGCGGCGCGCTCCTCGGTGACGTCGCGGATCACGAAGGTGAGACCGGCCAGCTCCCCGGAGGCGCCGGTCCGGGCCGAGCCGGAGACCCGGGCGGTGAAGGTCACGCCCTGGGCCCGGAGCAGCTCGACTTCCTCCTCGTGGCAGCCGCCCTTGGCCAGGGCGGCCAGCGCGGCCGCGAAGGCCGGGCGCCCCTCGGGCGTCCACAGGTCGGCGATGTGCAGCCGCCCCACCGGCCCGGCCTGGCGGACCCCGAAGAGCCGCTCGGCTCCGTCGCTGAAGTAGGTGATGGTGCCGTCCGGGTCGGTGGCCACGATGGCGTACTCGCCGGCGGAGCTGAGGATGCCGGCGAGCATGCCGGAGGTGCGCTCCCGCTCAGCCTCGGCGGCGCGCTCGGCGGTGACGTCCTCGGACAGTTCCAGGATCTGCACCACCCGGCCCTCGGCGTCGCGCACCGGCGTGGCGGTCAGGCGCACGATGGCCTCGTTCCCGTCCGGCGAGCGGACCGTCACATCGGCGACGTGCAGCCCGCCGGTCTGGAGCGTCTTGACCGACGGACAGTTGGCGCAGGTGTCATTCGAGTAGGCGAAGACCTCGTGGCAGCGCCGCCCCACGAGCCCCTCCAGCGGACCGAACTTCCTGGTCAGAAGCTCGTTGGCCCAGACGATGCGCAGGTCCCTGTCCAGCAGGCACAGGCCCGCCCCCACCGAACGCACCACCTGGTCGAGGCGCTGGCGCTCGGCCTCCAGGGCCTTCTCGGCCGCCACCAGGTCGGTGATGTCCCGGATGAAGCCCTCGCGCCCGACGATCTCGCCGGCGGCGTCGCGGACCACCCGGACGATGCTCTCCACCCAGATGACCACCCCGTCCAGGCGGCGGACGCGCAGGCGCAGGCCGGTGATCTGCCCCCGCGCCTCGATCTCGGCCTTGTTGCGCGGCTCCTCCGCCGGGTCGGCGTAGAACTCGGTGACCTTGTGCCCGACGACGTCCTCCGGCCGGGAGGCCCGGACCATGGCCAGGCCGCCGGCGCTCATGGACAGCATCACGCTGTTGCGGTCCATCTCGAAGGCGCCGATGGGCAGCTTGTCGACCAGCTGGCGGGTGCGCTCCCGGGCGGCCTCGGACTCGACCAGGGCGGTGATGTCCGCCAGTAGCCCGCGCAGCCCGACCGGTCGGCCGTCGACGATCTCCGGCCGGGTGGAGGTGCGCACCCAGCGGACCTGCCCGGACTTGGCGACGATCCGGAACTGGCTGGGGGCCAGGTCGCCGGCCATACCCTTGGCGAACTCCTCGGACACCAGCGGGATGTCGTCGGGGTAGATGAAGTCGGCGAACGACCGGCCCACGATCTCCTCGGGACGGTAGCCGGTAATGTCCTCGACGATCGGACTGAAGTAGGTGAAGACCCCGGAGCTATCGACCGTGTAGATGGCGTCGTTGAGGTTCTCGACCAGCTCGCGGTAGCGCTCCTCGGTGCGCCTCAGCGCGTTCGCGGTTTCGACCGAAGCGGTGATGTCCGCCGCCGTTCCGCGCAACCCGCAGACTCGGCCGTCGGCCAGGATCGGCCGGCTGGAGGTGCGCACCCAGCGGACCTCCCCGGACTTGGACAGGATCCGGAATTCGGCGGGCTGGATCCGGCCCGCGAGAGTCAGGCGGAAATCATCGATGAGGCCGCTGCGATCGTCCGGATGGACGAACTCGCCGAACTGCCTGCCCAGCAGCTCTTCGGGGGCGTAGCCCAGCAGCCCTCGGCAGGCCGGGCTGAGATAGGTGAAGGTCCCCGTGGCATCCAGGGCAAAGACCAGGTCGTTGAGGTTCTCGACCAGTTCGCGGTAACGCTCCTCGGACCCGCGCAGGGCGTCCTCGGTCTCGACCTGGGCGGTGACGTCCCGGGCGAAACCCTCGTAGCCCAGGGACTCGCCGTCCGGGCCCAGGACTGTGCGGATGTTGGTTTCGCACCAGCGCAGCTGGCCGTCGAGCCGGCGCAGGCGGAAGCGGAAGCGCTGGACCTCGTCCTGTCCGGCCAGCATCCCCAGCAGGCGCTCGCGCTCGGCGGGGTCGGCGTAGAAGGCCGCGAAGGGCCGGCCGATCAGTTCCTGCACCGAGGCGGCCCCCAGGACGCGGGCTCCGGCCTCGTTGACGTTGAGCAGGCGGGACTCCGCGTCCGCCCGGAAGACCACCACGCCCATGGCGCCCAGCGAGGCCAGCAGCTTGCTCTGCCGGTCCTCGGCCTCCACGATGGCGTGCACGTCGCGGCCGAAGCCCTCGAAGCCCAGGAGTTCGCCGCCCGGGCCGCGAACCGCGCGCATGTTGGTTTCGCACCAGCGGATCTGGCCGTCGAGCCGGCGCAGCTGGAAGCGGAAGTGCTGGATCTCGCCCTTCGCCCGGATCTCCGCGAGCAGCCGCGCGCGCTCGTCGGGGGAGGCGTAGAACGACGCGAAGGGCCTGCCGAGCACGTCGGCCGCCGAGGCGGCCCCCAGGATGCGGGCGCCGGCCTCGTTGACGTAGAGGACCCGCGACTCGGCGTCGGCCCGGAAGATGACCACGCCGAAGGAGTCGAGCGAGGCGAAGAGCCCGGCGCGCTCGGAACTGGCGGTCCGCTCGAGATGCCGGAGGAAGCTCTCCATGGCCCCGGCGATCACATGGTCGGCCGCGGCGACCGCCTCCAGCGCGGCCTCGGTGCCGCCGCCCGCCGCGGCGACCTCCCGACCGATCTCGCGGCAGAAGGCCGACCTGGCAGCCAGCGCGTCCAGGACCGAGATCCCGGCCTTGGCCATCATGGGCGCACCGCGGCCGGTGTCGTCTGGACCGGGTGCCCGGCCGCCGGCCATGAGATTGGCGACGGCCTCGACGGTCAGCGGCCCGGCCATCTTCCAGAAGGCCAGGGCCGCCGAAGGCGTATCGCCCCGCACCGGCCCTTCCGGACTGGGCGCCAGCACCCGCGCGACGATGTCCGCCGAGCGTTCGCGGAGCAGCCTGGCGAATGGGCGCAGGTCAACCGTCACGATCCCCTCCGGTGGGAATATAACCCGTTCGGGCCGGATTATCCATCTCCCTGTGGCGGCTTCAAGCCGGTTTCGGAGCCGGCCGCCGCGCGTGGCGGGAGGCGGCGCGCGCCGGCCGCCCGGACGCGGTCGGCGACTTGACCCCGGCCCACCCCGGGGTTAGAGTGCCTCCGAAACCGGAACCGCGATGAAGATCCTCCTGGCCTCGACCTACTTCCACCCCCACTGCGTGGGCGGCGCCGAGCCCTACACCCTGGAGCTGTCCGGGGAGCTCGTCCGCCGCGGGCACGGGGTCGCGGTCCTGAGCACGCTGCCGGGCTCGCTGCGGGCGCTGCGGCTCTCCACGGAGGAGTCCGGCGGGGTCCGCATCCACCGCTTCTTCCCGGCCAACCTCTACAGCACCTGGAGCCGCCGGCGGCACTGGCTCCCGGCCAAGGCGGTCTGGCGGGCGCTGTCCTTCTGGAACCCGCACGCCTTCCTGGCGGCCCGCGCGGTGCTGCGGCGCGAGCGGCCGGACCTGGTCCACGTCCACAACGTCGGCAGCCTGTCCTTCGCGCTGCACTCCGCGGCCCGGGGGCTGGGCATCCCGGTGCTCCACACCGTGCACTCCACCGAGCTGCTCTGCTTCCGGACCACCATGATCCGCCCGTCGGGCGAGCTCTGCTGCCGGCCCCGCCGGCTCTGCCGGGCCTGGGCCCGGGCCTCCGAGCACTTCCTGCGCCGGGCGCGCTGCGTGATCAGCCCCTCGCAGGCGCTGCTCGACGTCTACTCCGCCCACGGAATGTTCGCGGGCGTGGAGCGCGCGGTGCTGCCCTTCGGCATCCGCGTCCCGGAGCGCCGGCCCCGGCGGCGGGGCGCGGCCCGGAACTTCCTGTGCATGGGGACGCTCTCCCCGCAGAAGGGCTTCGGGGACGCCGTCCGGGCCTTCCGGCGGCTGGAGCTGCCCGACGCCCGGCTGACCGTGGCCGGCCAGGGCCCGCTCCTGGAACAGCTCAGGGCCGAGGCCGCCGGCGACGCCCGCATCGCCTTCCCGGGCTTCGTCGGCGGGGACGCCAAGCAGGAGCTGATCGAACGAGCCGACGTCCTGCTGGTGCCCTCCATCTGCCATGAGAACTCACCCATGGTCGTCCACGAGGCCTTCGCCCGCGGCGTCCCGGCGATCGGCTCGCGGATCGGGGGCATACCCGAGCTGGTCCTGGAGGGCCGGACCGGGATGCTCTTCGCGCCCGGGGACATCGACGGGCTGGCCGCCATGATGGCCGGCCTGACCCGGGCCGACGGCGCCCTGGAGCGGCTGTCGGCCGGCGCCCTGGGGTTCGCCCGGGAGCGCACCTGGGACCGGCACATGGACGCGCTGCTGGCCATCTACGACCGCCACCGCAGGAAATGAGGAACCGCCATGATCAGGCCCATCGGAAGCTGCCGCCCCGAGCCAGGTAAGACAGTTCACGGATCCCTGGAGGTCGAGGGCCTGGCCCTGCCAGTGGTCATCTCCACCGGCGCGCGGCCCGGCCCGACGCTGCTGGTGACCTGCGCGCAGCACGCCGCGGAGTTCTCGGGGCTGGCCGCGGCCGACGCGGTCCTGGCCGGGCTCGACCCCGCGGGGCTGGCCGGGACGCTGCTCGTCCTGCCGGTGGTCAATCCGCTGCACAACCGCCTGGAAATGGACCCGGCCGCCCGGCCGCACGCCAGGAAAGAGGACAACATCAACCGGAAGTGGCCGGGGAGCGACGCCGACGTGCTTGCCCGGATCGCCCGGACCGTCTGGGAGCAGGCCGTGGTCCGGGCCGACGCGCTGCTCGACTTCCACTGCTGCCGGCGGGTCGACCCGCGCTTCTCGGCGGCCCTGGCCGGCCACGTGCCCAGCGAGGCCCTGGCCGTGGCCCTGGGCCTGGACGCCGTCGACCTCCAGACCCCCGGCACCTACGCCGAGGGCCTGCTCTTCATGGAGGCCGCCGCCCGGCGGAACATCCCCTCGGTCCTGATCGAGAGCCACCCCGACGGCTTCCAGGTCCGCGAGGCGGCCGAGGCCTGCGCCGCGGCGCTGTGGCGCGGGATGGTCCACCTGGGGATGCTCCCGTCCTGGGAGCCGCCGCGCCGCCGGGCCGGCAGGACCCCGGTCTTCAGCCGGCTGGTCGAGGGACACGGGTTCAACCCCAAGGCCGGCGGCTACCTCGGCGTGCGGCGCTGGCTGGGCGAGCCGGTCGAGGCCGGCGAGTTGGTCGCGGTGGTCCGCTCGCTGGCCACCTTCGGGGTCGTCGAGGAGATCCGCGCCCCCGTGGCCGGGTCCCTGGGCTGCATCGGCGACCCGCGCTCGACCGGCCTGATCAGGCCGGGGGAGTGCGCCGGGGACGTCAAGCCGGTGGAGTGGAGGTAGTGCCGCCCGCAGGCGGCGCGGAGCAGGCGGACAGGGGAGCAGGCGAACAGGTGAGGACGAAACGACAGCCCGGTGCAGGAGCGGTGCCGAGCACATGCCGCCGCTCGCCTGCGGCCCCCTGCTCACCTGCTCCCCTGTTCTAGATCGTGGAGGACTTCATGCCCCGAATCTCCGTCGAAGCGCTCACCGCCTTCGGGACCGCCCTGCTGGTGAAGAAGGGCGTCGCCGAGGCCGACGCCCGGCACATCGCCTCGGTGGCCGTCCTGACCGAGGCGCGGGGCGTTTCCACCCACGGGACCGTGGCCCTGGCCAACTTCGACGAGCAGGTCGGCAGGGACATCGACCCGGCGGCCAGGCCGAAGATCGTGCGGGAGAAGGGCGCGACCGCGCTCCTCGACGGCCAGCGCTGCTTCGGCCAGCTCTGCCTGCGCCTGGCCGCGGAGCTCGCCGTCCGGAAGGCCCGCGAGCACGGCCTGGCCATGGTCGGCTGCCGGAACACCTCCTGGATCGCGGGGCTGGGCACCTATCTGCTGCCGGTCGCCGAGCAGGGGCTGCTCGGGCAGCTCTGGGCCCAGAGTTCGTCCTGCAAGGACTGCGCGCCGGTCGGGGGCATCGACGGGCGCTTCTCGACCAACCCGGTGGCCCTGGCCTTCCCGGGGCCCGATGGCCCGGTCGTGGCCGACTTCTCGACCGCGGTCATGTCCTTCGGCCGGGCCCGCCGGCTGGCCGCCGCCGGGAAGCGCGGTCCGGCGCCGGTCTTCCTCGATCCGGAGGGGCACCTCACCGACGACCCCCAGGTCGCCGTGGACCGCGACGGCACCCTGCTCTTCATGGGCGGCGAGCTTGAGGGCTACAAGGGCTACGCCTTCTCGCTGTGGAGCGAGGCCCTGGCGGCCATGGGCGGCGGCAGCGCCAACAACCCCGAGCTGCCCGGCCGGCAGAACTTCAATCTCACGGTCATCGACCCGGAGGCCTTCGCGGGGAACGACTACTTCCGGAAGGAGATGGGCCGCTTCGTGGCCCACGTCAAGTCCAGCCGCCGGCGCGCCGGAGTGGACGCCATCCGCCTGCCCGGCGACCGCGCCCGGGAGTGCTTCGAGGACTCGAGACGGCGCGGCGTGGAACTGACCCCCGCGCTCTTCGAGCGGCTGGGCGCCATCGCCGCGAAGCACGGCCTGGCGCCGCTGGCCGCGCTCCCCGCCTGATGGACGCCTTCCCACCCATAGTCCGCCGGCAGCGCGAGGGCGGCCTGGTCAAGTTCGCCCAGCGGCTGGCCGACGGCGCGGTCATCGAGTCGGTGATCGTGCCCATGCGCGAGAAGGAGGCCGGCAAGGCCCGGACCACGCTGTGCCTGTCCACCCAGGCCGGCTGCCGGATGGGCTGCGTCTTCTGCGCCACCGGGCGGATGGGGCTGTTCAGGAACCTGACGCCGGAGGAGATCTGCGGGCAGATCGCCGCGGCCGAGAGCCTGGGCTCGCGCCCGGAGAACCTGGTCTTCATGGGCATGGGCGAGCCGCTCGACAACTTCGAGAACCTGGTCGCCGCCATCCGCCGGCTGATCGAGTCACGGCCGGTCCGGGGCGAGCGCCCCCTGGCCTACTCCACCCGGCAGATGATCGTCTCCACCTGCGGCCTGGTGCCGGGCATCGCGCGCCTGGCCGCCGCCGGCTGGAAACGGCTGGTGCTGGCCGTCTCGCTCAACGCCCCCAACGACGAGATCCGCTCGCGGCTCATGCCGGTGAACCGCAAGCACCCGATGGCCGAGCTGCGCCAGGCGCTGCTCGACTATCCGCTGCGCGGCCGGGTGTTCATGGCCGAGTACGTGCTCTTCCGGGGCGTCAACGACCGTCGCGAGCACGCCGCGGAGCTCGCCGAGTGGCTGCGGCCCTTCCGGGCCTGCGTCAACCTGATCTCCTACAACCCGGCCCCGGGGCCCGCCGGCCGCGCCGCGGCCGAGGTCCTGGAGTCGCCCACCGCCGCCGAGGTCGAGCGCTTCCGGCGCTGGCTCAGGGCCGAGGGACAGTACGCCCGCCGGCGCGAGGCCAAGGGCCGGAGGATCCGCGCCGCGTGCGGGCAGCTGGCCGGCCCCGCCGGGCCAACGGCCGGATCATAGCTTGCCCGCCGGGCCGGGCCGGAGAGAATCCCGGGGCGCGCGACCTGGAGGCACGGCATGTCGTTCGAAGACATCAAGACGGCGCTGGCGGGGACGCCCTGGTGGCCGGCCGGCCGCTCGGTCCTCGGCACGCTGCTCAAGCTCTACCTGCTGTGCATCGCCATCGGCGCCGCCGGACGGCTGGGCATGCTGGTCTGGCAGTGGGGCCGGCTGGGGGACCTGTCCATCGGAGGGCGCCTCCTGTCCCTGCTGCACGGCCTGCGCATGGACACCATCGTCGCCGGCTTCGCCCTGCTCCTGCCGGCCCTGCTGCTGACGCTGTGGCCCTCCAAGCTGGCCCTGCCGGCCGCGGTGGGAATCATGCGCGGCTGGGCGCTGGCCGTCGTGCTGCTCCTGGCCTTCATGGAGCTGGCCTCCTTCCCGTTCTTCAAGCAGTACGACGTCCGGCCCAACTACCTCTTCGTGGAGTACCTGCGCTACCCGCGCGAGGTGGCCTCCATGCTGCTCAAGGACCAGCTGCTCTCCCTGATCCTGACCATCGCGGCGCTGGCCGCCGGCGCCTGGGCCTTCTTCCGCCTGGGGGCCTTCCGGGAGGCCGCCGATGTCCTGGCCATGCCCTGGGCCGCGCGGGCGGTGTGGTGCCTGCCGGCCGCCCTGGTGCTGACCGGGGCCATCCGGTCGTCCTTCGGGCACCGCCCGGCCAACCTGTCGGACGCCCTGTACTCCGCCAACCGGGTGGCCAACGAAATCGCCGGCAACTCGCTCTACTGCGTGGCCCACGCGGCCATGCGCAGCGACCGCCGGCGCCTGGCGCCCGAGTACGGCGAGATCCCCATGGACGAGGCCTACCTCCGCGCCCACCGGCTGCTGGGCCTCGCGCCGAGCGCCGCCGGGCAGCCCTTCGTGCGCGAGGTCGCCCCGTCCGCGCCGCACTCCCCGCCGCGCAACCTGGTGATCATCGTCGAGGAGAGCATGGGCGCGCAGTTCGTCGGCCACCTGGGCGACCGGCGCGGACTGACCCCGCGGATCGACGCCCTGGCCGGCGAGAGCCTGGCCTTCACGCAGGCCTACTCCAACGGCACCCGCAGCATCGAGGGGCTGGCGGCCATGAGCGCCGGCTTCCAGTCGCTCCCCGGGGACGGCGTGCTCAAGCGCAGCAAGTGCCAGGGCGGCTTCTTCTCGCTGGCCGCGCTGCTCAAGCCCCTGGGCTACCACGCCAGCTTCGTCTACGGCGGCGAGGGCCGCTTCGACAACATGCGCTCCTGGTTCCTGGGCAACGGCTTCGACGAGTTCATCGAGCAGAAGGACTACGCCAGCCCGGGCTTCGTCAGCACCTGGGGCGTGAGCGACGAGGACCTGATGCTCAAGGCCCACCGGCGCTTCGAGGAGCTGACCGCGGCCGGGCGGCCGTTCGTCAGCATGGTGTTCAGCTCGTCCAACCACGTGCCCTTCGAGCTGCCCGAGGGCCGGATCCAGTGGGTGGAGGGGGTCCCCAAGCACTCCGAGGAGAACGCCATCCGCTACGCGGACTACGCGGTGGGCCGGTTCTTCGAGGAGGCCCGCCGGAGCGCCTACTACGCCAACACCGTCTTCGTGGTCGTGGCCGACCACAACGTGCGCGTCTCCGGCGACGACGCCGTGCCGGTCGAGGCCTTCCGGATCCCGGCCCTGATCCACGCCCCCGGGCTCGAGCCGCGGCGCCACGACGGACTGGTCTCGCAGCCCGACGTGCTGGCCACCGCCCTGCGGCAGCTGGGCCTGCCCCTCCGGTACCCGATCCTGGGCAACGCCATCGACACCCCCGGGCGGGTGCCCTTCGTGATGATGCGCTTCAACGACACCTTCGGCTTCCGGCGGGGCGAGGAGGTCGCCGTCTTCCGCCCGGACAAACCGGCGCAGACCTACCGCCTCGCCGGCGGGAGGCTGGACCCGGCCCCCGGCAACCCCGAACTGGAGCGCGACGGACTGGCGCTGCTGCACGTGGTCGAGGACCTCTGCCGGCGCCGGACGTACCGCTGACGCCCCAGGGATATTTCGAAAGAAGGCCGCTCCCCTGGCCCATAGAAGAGGGCGGAGGGATGGCGGGAGCGGTTCTGATGATCAGGCGCGCGGCGGTTGTCCTGTCGGCCATTCTGGCCCTGACCTGCGGATGCTACATCCAGGGACATCCGGTCTCAGACCGGCCGGCGCCCTCGCCGGACTCGGGCGATCTGCCCCCGGCCGACATCACCCTGCCGACACCGGCCCCGGCGCCGGGAGACCCTGAGGCCCCGGGTCTTCCGCACGGCCGCGCGGGGCAGGACGTCCCCGGGCCCGAGGCGCCAGCGGCGGTCCCCACCGAGTGGCGCGAGCTCACCGGCGCCGGCGGCGAACGCTACGAGGTCGGGCCGGCTGACACCCTGTCGCAGATCGCCATGGACCGTCTGGACACCATGCACAACCTGCCGCTGCTGATGCTCGCCAACCGCAAGCTCACCCGGCCGGAGATGGTCTGGAAGGGGGAGATCATCCTCATCCCCGGCCCGGGCTTCTTCGCCGCGCCCTTCATCCGCTCCGGCGAACGGGCCGCCGGGCAGCAGCTGCTGCGCTACGCGGAGAGCTCCCGCGAGGGCTTCGTGGGCGTGAGCCTGGCCGGGACCGGCTCCGGGGCCGGCCGGTTCGTGGCCGTGCAGGTCAGGGCCGGACGGGCCCGGGTCGTCTTCGATTCCACCGGGCTCCTGCCACGCGCCCCGGCCGGCGCCCCCGAGGCGCCCTGGACCTGGCGGGCCGCCGATCTCGACTCGGACGGCGGGCTCGACCTGGTGGGCTGGCGGAACGCCGGCCCCGGCGAGGCGTTCCAGGCCTGCGTCTTCCAGTCGACCGAGCGTGCCTACCGCCGGCACACGCTGGGCGAGGCCGTCCGCCGCGGCGAGTTCGAGGGCCGCAAGGCCGTCTGCCGCGACGGCACACTCACGATCCGGGGGGAGGTGCCGGCCGGACGCGGCCGGTTCGAGCCGGCCACCCTGCGCTGCCGGTGGGTCGGGGACCGGTTCGACGTGACCGGAGAATAGCCTGGGGCCGCAAAGAGGCGCAAAGAAGCGCCAAAGAAATTTGGCAGGAGTCTCTTCTCCACAACCCCTCTTGCGCCTCTTGCGCCTTTTTGCGGCTGGAGAAACACGGTGCCCGTCGCTGTTGTTTCCGGCTTGTCCGTTCGTACAATGCGCGCCATGAGCGAAGCGGCAGGGGACTTTCACATCGAGACCGGACGGGTGGTAGAGGCCTACAAGGGCCGGGCCATCGTCGAACTGGATTCCGCGTCGCGGCCCGGGTCCAAGCCCGAGTGCGGGCGCTGCCGCCTGTGCGCCGCCTCCGGCGCCGGCGCTCCGCCCGAACTGCGCGCGACCGTGGCCGGCGGCCTGACCGTGACACCCGGCGACCGCGTGGAGATCCGGCTTCGGCTGGCCAGCCCCGGCCGGGCCGGGCTGCTGCTCCTCGGGCTGCCCCTGGCCGCCTTCATCGGCGCGCTCTTTCTGGCCAGCTGGCTGTGGAAATCCGAGCCGGCCATGATGGCCTGCGGCTTCGGGGCGTTGGGCGCGGCCTTCCTGGTGCTCTACCTGGTGGACCGCCGGCGCGGTGCGCGGGCCGAGGTGGTCAGGAAACTGTAGGGCCAATTACGAACGATGAATGCATGAAGGAACCGGGACGCCATCGCGGCCCGCCCGCGTTCATCCCGCAGCATCCATCATTCTTCATTCGCTCCACTACCAGCTCAGATTGAGGGCGCGAATCTCCCCGCCGCCCATCTCGTCGAGCGTCCGCATTTCCTCGGCGGTCAGCCGCATGCCTGCGGCGCCGACGGCGTCCTGCATCTTCTCGAGCGAGGAGATGCCCGGGATGACCGCCGAGACGGCGTCGAAGGACAGCAGCCAGGCCAGCGCCCCCTGGCCCATCGTCCGGCCGGGCCGTTCAAGGACCGGGCGGACCTTCTCGACCAGCCCGATCCGCCGGGCGAAGTCGGCCTCGCCCCAGCGCGCGCGGCGCTCCTCGCCGGGAGGCGGGTAGTCGCGGGTGAAGCGCCCGGAGAGCGCCCCGCCGGCCAGCGGCACCTTGATGATCACTCCGGCCGAGCGCCGCGCGGCCTCGGCTAGGAAGGGCCGCTCCTTCTGCTTGAAGAGGTTGATGTTGATCTGGATGGCCCGTCCGCGCGTGGCGTCCAGGAACCGGCAGGCCGTGGCGCAGTCGTCGATGGACAGGCCGTAGGCCCGGATGGTGCCGCGCGCCACCAGGGCGTCGAGCTCGTCGAAGAGCCGGCGGTCCTCGAGCACGGCCGGCGGCGGGTTGTGCAGCTGGTAGACGTCGATGTAGTCGGTGCCCAGGCGCGCCAGCGACACCGGCAGCGAAGCGCGCAGGTTCCCGACCGAGAAGTCCTTGTAGGCGTCCCCGCCGGGCGGGATCACCGTGCCGAACTTGCTGGCGATGACCACCTTCTCGCGCCGCCCGGCCAGGACCCGGCCGAGCACCTGCTCGCTGGCCCCCTCGGCGTAGGAGACCGCGGTGTCGAATAAGGTCACGCCGTGGTCGAGCGCGTACTCCAGGGCCGGCTCCAGGCCGACCTTGCGCCCGGCGCCGAGGCCGCCGCAGCCAACGCCGATCTCGCTGACGGTGATGCCGGTGTTCCCGAGCTGGCGGTAGATCATGGCCGGCCGGCGCTCACTTCACCGGGACCTGGGTGCCACTGGGCGGCTCCTCGGGAGGGAGCTCCGGCGCCGGGGTCAGCGCGCAGGGGGTCTCCGGCACCAGCGGGATGTCCACCTGGAACGATGTCACGTAGTGGCTGCGGATCTCGATGAGCACCGCGGTCGGCCGGATCTCCCGGGGCACCGCCGCCGGGTCGGCGCCGTCGCCGGACAGGGCCACCTTGGTGTCCATCAGCAGGTAGAGCCCGTCGCGGACCCTGTCGAGGTCGAAGGGCGGCAGGACCGCCGTCTGCTCCCGCCCCCGGGAGTCCTTCCACCGGCGCAGGACTCCCAGGCAGGGGATGGGGGTGCCCCTGGCGTTGGTCGCGCGCACCTCCCAGGCCTCGTCGCCGGCCCGGCGCCAGGCGCGCGGGAAGCGCCCGCGGCAGGAGATCGACAGCTGCTGCTCTCCCCAGTAGGTCATGAGCGGCCGGCTCCGCCCGCTCCAGGCGTAGACGCAGTCCGCGCCGGCCGGGATGGGCGCGGGCCCGGACGGAGCGCGGTTGGCCGGCAGGGTGCTGTAGGGGTCGCAACCGGCCGCCGGCAGGAGCAGCAGCGCCAGGACCGGCATCAGGCGGGGAAGAGGCAAGCGGGCACCTCCGGAAAAAGAGCGGGGCGGCAGCCCGCGAGGACCGCCGCCCCTTTGAAAAACGGTCTACTCGCCGTAGACGACCGTCTGGTACCGGGAGAAGATGCAGAGCACGTTGAACTGCTCGGACTCGATGCGGTTGACCTTCTTGATGCGCCCGTTGCGGACCGCGGAGTCGATGGAGGCGTCGCCGACGCCGATGCCGATGATGCCGATGCACTCGGAGCGGCCGATGGCCTCGGACTTGGCGTTCAGGTCGACGAGGCACACCGGGCCCTTGGTCGCCTGGATCCAGCCGAGGATCGGGCCGTTGGCGCAGCCCAGGCACAGGGCCATGATTCCGACCAGAGCCGACATCGCGATGATTCTGCGCATTCCGTACCCCTCCTGATCCCGCCCCAGAAGCGCCCCGGCACGCCGGCCCTGAAGTCATCCGCCTCAGGCGGCCGGGCGGGGCAACGCCGGGGATTCTATGTTCCGACTGGCGGGGTGTCAACGGCTTTCGCCACCTCTCGTGGCCGCCTGCCCGCCGCGCCCGCGCCGGAACTTTACTCCACCCGTGGCCGGGGTAGAATTCAGCGGTCCGGCCGCTTCGGCCGGTCGATCTCAGGAGGCACCTCCGCATGCGCACCGTCAAGGCCGCCATCATCGGCACCGGGTTCATCGGGCCCGCCCACGTCGAGGCCGCCCGCCGCCTCGGGGGCGTGGAATTCGCCGCCCTGGCCGAGGCCGGCCGGGAGCTCGCCGAGAGGAAGGCCGCGGCGCTGGGCATCCCCCGGGCCTGCGGCGATTACCGCGACGTCCTGGCCGACCCGGAGGTCGAGGTGATCCACAACTGCACGCCCAACCGCATGCACTTCGAGATCAACCGGGCGGCCCTCCGCGCCGGCAAGCACGTGATCAGCGAGAAACCCCTGGCCATGTCCAGCGCCGAGACCCGCGCGCTGGTCGCCGAGGCCCGCAAGGCCGGTGTGCTCGCCGCGGTGGACTTCAACTACCGCTCCTACCCGGTCGTCCAGGAGATGCGCGCCATGGCCGCCGACGGCCGCCTGGGCGACCTCTTCCTGGCGCAGGGCAGCTACCTCCAGGACTGGCTGTATCTCGACACCGACTACAACTGGCGCCTGGAGCCCCGCCTCGGCGGCTCACCCCGCGCGGTGGGGGACATCGGCAGCCACTGGTTCGACCTCTTCCGGCACGTCACCGGCCAGGAGATCGTCGCGGTCTCGGCCGACTTCCGCACGGTCCACGAGACCCGCCGGCGCCCCAGGAAGGCCGTCGAGACCTACGCCGGCCGCAACCTCCGCCCGGCGGACTACGAGCGCGTGCGCATCGAGACCGAGGACTGCGCCACGATCCAGTTCCGCACGGACTCCGGCGCGATCGGCTCCCTGGTGGTCAGCCAGGTCTCGGCCGGGCGCAAGAACCGCCTGTACATCGAGCTCTCCGGCTCCAAGTCCGCGCTGTGGTGGGACCAGGAGCGGCCCAACGAGCTGACGGTCGGCCGGCGTGAGAAGGCCAACGAGCTGCTGATCAAGGATCCGGCGCTGCTGTCCCCGGCGGCCGCGGCGTTCGCGCACTACCCCGGCGGCCACCCCGAGGGCTACCCGGACGGCCTGAAGAACCTGTGCCGCGAGTTCTACGCCCGGGTCCGGGACCCGAAGCTCCGCCGCGAACCGGCGGCCTTCGCGACCTTCCTGGACGGGCACCGCGAGCTGGCCATCTGCGAGGCGGTGCGCGAGAGCGCCCGCCGGCACGCCTGGGTGAAGGTCAGGGGCTGACCGGGCCATGCGCCTGGCCCTCCTGCTGACCGCCGCGCTGGCGCCGGCCGCCCTCCTGCCGGCCGGCGAGCCCGGCGGCCTGGGCACCGTCGGCGATCCCGCAGCGGCCGCCCCCGGCAGGAGCGGGCCGGCCGAGGCCGCCGTGCTCTTCGTGGGCGACCGGGCCATCACCCGCTCCCGCGTGGAGCTGCAGACCGCCCTGTACCGCCAGGCCAACCCGCGCTTTCCCGAGGAGGCCTGCCGGCGCCGGGCCATGCAGGACATCGTCTTCGGCGAGCTGCTGCGCGCCGAGGCCGAGTCCCTGAGCAAGGCCGGCATGGCCATCTCCGAGCGGGCGGTCGAGGAGCGCTGGCGGCAGATGCTCAAGGAGATCGGCGGGCCGGCCGAACTGGCCCGGCAGCGCGGGCTGTCGGTGGCCGCCCTACGGGACCTGGCCCGCGACCGGCTGCTCGGAGACGCCTTCCGCCACGAGCTGCTTCTGCGGGCCGCCAGGCCCACCCCGGCGGAGCTGCGCGAGTTCTACCAGTCGAACTCCGAGGTGCTGCGCCGGCCGGAGTGGGTGCGGGCCCAGGCCGTGGTCATCAACCGCTTCCTGTACGAAGGGGACGGCTCCCGGACGCCCCGGGCCGGCGCGGAGCGCCGCGCCCGCGACGTCATGGAGCAGCTGGCCGCCGGCGGCGACTTCGCGCGCCTGGCCGCGAAGTACTCGGAGGACGCGGCCAGCGCCGCCGAGGGCGGCAGGCTGGGCGACGTCCGCAAGGACTTCCGGATCGAGCGGGGCGCCTTCGAGGCGGAGGTCGAGAAGGCGCTCTTCTCGGCCTCCCCCGGCGCCCCGGCCATCCTGGTGGAAGGCCGCACCGCGTTCTACGTGCTGCAGGTCCTCCGGCGCTTCCCCGCCGGCGTGCCCCCGTTCGAGGAGGTCGAGCGCGAGGTGTTCGAGCGCTGCTTTCTGGAGCGCGTCCGCCAGGCCGAGGAGAAGTTCTTCCGCGAGTCCTTCGCCAAGGTCCTGGTGCGCGATGCGGCCGGGCGCAGGCTCGGCGCCGACGACTTCCTGGCCGCGCCGTCGGGCGCCCGGAAGCGCTCCCTTTTCGACCGCACCGCGGACGAGCCGGAACCGGAGCCCGAACGCCGCGAGGAGGTCTACACCCCGCGGGGCCAGGAGCCGCCGCCCGGGCCTCCGCCGGAGCCGAAGTCATCGGATCGGACCGATCCGTCGGATCATCCCGAACCGGCCAAGCCCGCGCCGGCCGCGCCGGGCCGGCTCTTCTGAGGACTGCCTCTATCCGAACAGCCCCGGCTTCTGCGGCCGGGCGGCCACGTTGGCCAGCAGCCCCGCGACCACGAAGCAGGTCAGCATGGAACTGCCGCCGTAGCTGACGAAGGGCAGGGTGATCCCGGTGGTGGGCAGCAGGCCGATGCACACGGCCACGTTGATCACCGCCTGGCCGCCGAGCAGGGCGGTGGCCATCGCCGCCACGATCTGGCCCTCCCGGTCGGCGGCGTGGAGCGCGATGGCCGTCCCGGCGAGGAGCAGCACGGTCACGGCGACCAGCAGCCCGGCCGCGGCGATGAAGCCGCCCTCCTCGGCGATGACCGAGAATATGAAATCGCTCTCCTTCAGCGGCAGCAGGTCGAACTGATTCTGGGTGCCCTGGCCCAGGCCCTTGCCCAGCAGGCCGCCCGAGCCCACCGCGATCAGGGACTGGATCAGCTGGTAGGCCTTGCCCAGCTTGTAGGGCTCGGGGTCGATCCAGGCGTAGACCCTCTCGCGCTGGTATTCGTGCATGGCCTTGAACCAGACCAGTACGGCCCCGCCGGCCCCGCTGCCGGCCAGCGCCCCCAGGTGCAGCAGCCTCGCCCCGCCGACGAAGACGGCCGCCGCGATCATGGGCATGCACACCATGGCCGTGCCCATGTCCGGCTGCTTGAGAATCAGCGCCACGGGCACCCCGGCCAGGGCCAGGGCCAGGGCCAGGTCCCTCGCCCGCAGCGCTCCGGGCCGGGCGGACAGGAACCTGGCCAGGGCCATGATCAGCGCCAGCTTCATGAACTCGGAGGGCTGCGCTTTCATGAAGCCGAGGTCGAACCAGGAGCGCGCCCCCTTCACCGGGGCCGTGAAGAGCACCGCGACCAGGGCCAGCAGCCCGACCGCATAGGCCAGGTAGCCGGCGCGCACGAAGACCCGGAAGTCCACCAGGAAGGTGGCCACGAAGGCGACCGCCCCCAGTCCCGCCCAGAGCAGGTGCTTGCCGGCCAGCCCGGTGCGCCCCGCCGCGCTGTTCACGAAGATCACCCCGTAGGCCACCATGACGACCACGGCCAGCAGCAGCAGCAGCGGCAGGCGCTTGACCGGCAGGCCGATGTCGTAATCGCCCAGCCTCAATCCAGCTCCTCCCCGCTGGGGCTGTCGCCCGGCAGCTTCTCGTCGAAGATCACCCCGAGCACCCGGCGGGCCACCGGGGCCGCCGCCGAACCGCCGTGTCCGCCGCTCTCCAGGACCACCGCGAAGGCCACGGTGGGGTCGTTGGCCGGGGCGTAGCCGCAGAACCAGGCGTGGGTCGGCTTGTTCTTGCCGTGCTCGGCCGACCCGGTCTTGCCGGCCACCTCCACGGTCTGCATCCTGCAGAGCCGTCCGGTGCCGCTCTCGTTGACCACGCCGCTGAGCGCCCTCTTGAGCACGTCGTTGGCGGGGCTGGCGAACTTGAGGTCCCGCCGGAGGTGGTCCCGCCTGGCCTCCTCGCCCGGGTAGGCCACCAGATGCGGGCGCACGACCTTGCCGCCGTTGCCGATGGCCGCGAAGGCCACCGCCGCCTGGAGCGGCGAGACCTCCAGCGCTCCCTGGCCGATGGCCATGTTGCAGGAGTCCCCGTCGGTCCAGCCCATCATGCCCCTCTGCCCCTGGAACTTCCGGCGCTTCCACTCCGGGGAGGGCACCGTCCCGGCGCGCTCGCCGGGCAGGTCCACGCCGGAGAGCTCCCCGTAGCCGAGGTTCTTTGACCAGCGGGCCATGCGGTCACCTCCGGACCTCATGCCCGTGTGATAGAAGAACAGGTTGCAGCTCTTGCGCATGGCCATGTCGAACTCGATGTTCCCGTGGGTGCCCAGGCACTCGAACTTGGCCGCGCCCAGGTGCAGCACCCCCGTGCAGGGGAAGGTAGACCGGGCGGTGAGCACGCCCTCCTGCAGCGCGCCGGAGCTGACGATCGGCTTGTAGGTCGAGCCGGGCGGGTAGACCGCCTGGTAGACCCGGCAGAGCATGGGCTTGCGCTTGTCCTCGAAGAGGCGGGTGATCTCCTCGTTGCGCCGGAGCACGAAGGCGTTGGGATCGAACGGCGGATGGCTGGCCAGGGCCAGGATCGCCCCGGAGGAGGGGTCCAGGAAGACGGCCGCGCCGTTGCGGCCGCTCTCGGCCAGGGCCTTCTCCGCCATCTGCTGGACGGCCAGGTCGATGGTCAGCTTGATGTCGGCACCGGGCTTCGGCAGCACGGCGGGGACGTCCGGATCGAACTTCCGGACGGGCAGGCCGTCCTCCAGGTCCCGCATCCATATGCGGTAGGCGTGCTGGCCGCGCAGGTCCTGATTGTGGCTCTGCTCCACGCCGTAGGCCCCGACGCGCTCGTCGGGCAGGGCCCGGCCGACCCGCTGGCTGCCGCGCGGACGCAGCCAGGTGCGCTCGCCGTCCGAGGTCCTGAAGAAGAAGTGCCCTTCCGCGGTCTTCCCGAAGGGGTGGAGGAAAGCCAGGCCCTCCGGTTCGGGCGGGGCCAGCCCCTGGGCGCGCAGCCGCTTGGCCAGAGCGTCGGCCTCCTCCTTGGAGCGGCGCCCCTCCGGCCCGGCGGCCAGGCCCTCGTAGAGCAGCTCGGTCATGGGCTTGACGTATCCGACCGCGTGGCAGGCGGTCGTGCCCTGGGGGTAGACGCGGCGCACCCCGTTGGTGAGCAGCACGCCGGGGAAGGGCTCCCGCCCGGAGGCCAGCCGGCTGTGCTGGCGGATGTACAGCCGGTCCCAGCACTGCCGCTCGACGTTGGTGGCGATGGGCGGCGGCGCGCCCTCGTAGCGCTTGGCGGTGTGCTCCAGGGCGGACATCAGCCCGCGGGCCAGGACGTCGCGCTGCACGCCCGAGATGGCCGCAAGGTCGGCGATCATCGTTTCGCGAGCGGTCAGCCGCGCGATGGCTCCGTCGCGCTGGCGGCGGAACTCCTCCTCGGCCGAGCGGTACTCGGGCGCGAGCCTGCCGATCTCCGAGTCCAGCCGGGCCATGGCCGCGCGCCGCTGGGTTATCTCCCGGTCCAGCTCCTCCTCGGCCTCGCCGGTGGCCGTGGCTTTCAGGGCCAGCTGCTCCTCGATGCCCTCGGCCATCTTCTCGCGGTCCCGAACCGCCCGCAGGTACGGGCCGGCGGCCTTGCGGCGCAGATCGTGGTAGCCCTCCACGTCCTTGAGGACCACCTCCTGCAGCTTGAGCTCCTTGACCCGCACGGAGATGTCGAAGCTGGGCTGGTCCTCGGCCAGGACCTTCTCGCCGGAGGCGTCCAGGATGCGCCCGCGCGGGGCGGGCACCAGCTCCTCGTTGGTCAGGGTGTTCTGGGCCAGCTGATCGTACTTCTGGAAGTTCCAGAGCTGCAGCCAGGCGAGCCGCGCGAAGCACAGGGCCAGCACGGCCAGCAGCAGGCCCATGGCCCACTGCATCCTGCGCGAGAAGACCAGGTCGCGGCTCACGCCAGCGGCCTCCCCCGGCGCGGCGCGGCCGAGGTGCCCGCTCCGGCCGCGGCCACGATCTGCGCCCAGGAGACCGGCTGCCGCGGACTCGGCCAGCCGAAGAGCCGCGAGACCAGGCTCAGCGGCCAGCCGAGCAGGGCCGCCGCCAGGCCGGTGAGCAGGGCGCTGTGCAGCGCGACCCGCAGGGCCACACCGGCCCCTCCCGGCCAGCCGCGCGCCGCCGCCAGGGCGTAGACCGCCTCCACGCAGAACGACCCGGCGGCGGCGAGCACACCCTGGACCAGCGGATTCCTCCGCCAGGAGCCGGGGTTGACGTTCTCCACGGCCAGGCCCACGGCCGTGAAGGTGAACCCGCGCAGTCCGGGGTGGGGCACGGCCACCAAGTCGGCCAGCAGCCCCATGGCCAGGTAGAACAGGGGAC